>CAYLYQ010000026.1:0-7505 GCA_964388105.1 uncultured Acidimicrobiaceae bacterium | reverse complement strand
CCGTACTTCACGACCCCGGCCCACACCCGAATGGCGCGGCAGGTGATGGGCACCGGTCCTCTCCTGGCTCCCGAACACAAAGTGGCCCTCGATCCGGACCGGTGGGAGGAGCTCGCCCGGCCCAATGTGGCGCGCTATGTCCGTCTCGCCAACTATCGGGCGAGCCTCCTCCGCGAGGGATGGTCGGAGGGCGACCTGGAGGGAGACGGGAGCGACCGTCTGGCCGAGGCGATCGTGCTCAGAGGCGACGTCGAGTCGGTGGCTTCGAGGCTGAAGGATCACCTGGCGGCCGGAGCCGACCATGTTTGCGTCCAGGTGCTGGGCGAGGATCCGCTCGACGGGTACGCCGCGCTGGCCGCCGAGCTAGTCGGCTGAAGGCCCGCGTACGATGGTCGGGATGACGGGCGTGCCGATCGAAGTCAGCCACCTGACCAAGCGGTACGGGGATCTGACTGCGGTCGAGGATGTCTCGTTTCGGGTCAACGAAGGCGAGATCTTCGGGATTCTCGGACCCAACGGCTCCGGCAAGACCACCACGGTGGAGAGCCTCCAGGGACTCCGGTCGATCGAGGGCGGCGAGGTCAGTGTCCTTGGTCTCGACCCGCGTACCCAGGCTGCCGACATCCGGCGCCGCATCGGCTCCCAGCTGCAGGAGTCGGCGCTCCCGGACAAGATGCGGGTCTCCGAGGCCCTCGACCTCTTCGGGTCGCTCAGCCCCGACGGGCCGTCCGCCGCCGAACTGGCCCGGGACTGGGGCCTCGCAGAGAAGTGGAGGGCGAGGTTCGGGAGTCTTTCGGGTGGTCAGAAGCAGCGCCTCTTCGTCGCACTCGCTCTCGCCAACGACCCGCGTCTGGTCTTCCTCGACGAGATGACCACCGGACTCGATCCGGCTTCCCGGCGGGTGACCTGGGAGCTGATCCGGAGGATCCGGGACCGGGGCACGACCGTTGTTCTCGTCACCCACTTCATGGAGGAGGCGGAAGCCCTCTGCGACCGGGTGATGGTGGTCGCCCGTGGTCGGGTGGTCGCCGAGGGCAGTCCTGCCGAGTTGGTCGACCGGTACGGAGGCGGGGTCAAGGTGAGGTTCACGCTCCAAGGCCCCGAAGCCGCCTGGCTCGCCGAGGTCCCTCACGTCACCGACTGGCGGTCGGACCTCGGGCGCTACGAAATCAGCGGCGACGGCCCGGTTTTGGCCCATGTCGCGGCCGCCCTCGTGGCGCGGGGCCACGAGCCCTCCGACCTGCGAGCAGAGCGCCCGACGCTCGAAGACACGTACCTCGCCCTCACCTCGACCGGAGCCGTCGAATGAGCCTGCTCTTGAAGATGACCTGGCTCGAGTTCAAGCTCTTCGTCAGGGAGCCGCTCACGGTGCTCTTCGCACTGGTGCTCCCGCTGCTCATCCTGTTCGTCATGGGTGGCGTCTTCGGCAACGACCTGGAAACCGACCTGTACCGCGGTGTGGGGGCGATGAACTACTACGTGCCCGCCTACATCGCTCTGGTAGCGGCCTCCGTGGGGCTGATCAGCCTTCCGACGCACCTGGCCGCCAGCCGCGAGCTCGGGGTGCTGAAGCGGTACCAGGCGTCGTCCATTCCGGCGTGGGTGGTGGTGGGTTCTCAGATCGCAGTCACCTTCGTCATCGCCCTGGTGAGCGCCTCGGTTCTCGTCGCGGTGGCGGTCCCCGTCTACGACGTGGTGGCGCCTGCGTCGGTGGGGCTGGTCATCGCCGGTTTCGTGCTCACGGCGCTGGCGTTCTCGGCCCTGGGAGTTCTCCTCGGCGCCGTCCTTCCTTCAGCCCGGGCAGCGCAGGCCCTCGGGGTGATGCTCTGGTTCCTGATGCTCATGGTCGGGGGCGCCGGCCCGCCGCCGGAAGTTCTGTCGGGCGCACTGGCCACCGTCGGAGACCTCACCCCGCTCAAACACGCCGTCCGCGTGATGCAGGACGGCTGGCTCGATCTCGACCCGGGGTCGTCGTGGGCGGTTGTCGCGGGCGTGGCTGTGGCCGCCGCCGCGGCAGCCATCGCGTTCTTCAGGTGGGAGTGACCCTCAGAGGTCGATCGGCTTCAGGTCGAATCCCTTCTTCTGCAGGTACTCGACGAGGAAGTGCCGGTGGCAGTGCTCTGCTTCGGGCTCGCTGCAGAGCAGCACCGTCCGGCGCCTGAGTACCTTCTTCCAGTCGACGACGGTGTCCATCGACCGGTCGGCCGCCAGCTTCATGTATGCCTTGCGAAATCCCTTCCAGTCGAGTTCTCCCTTCCGGTAGGCCTTGAAGGCCGCTTCCTCCGGTGCCAACAGAGGTTCGTGGCTGTAGTGGGCGCCGAGGATCTCGGTCAGGAAGAAAGGGAGGTCGTCCTTCTTGGTGAATCCGGCGAGCTGGCTGGTGTTCTGAAGCCGGATGTCGATCACGTTCTTGATCCCGGCGCTTCGGAGCGTCCCGAAGAACTCTTCGGCGTCCTTCCGGGTGAACCCGATGGTGTAGATGTTCATCACTTTCTCCTGTCACCGCATGGTCGTGCAGTCTTCGTCTGCTTCGAATCCAACCCCTGTCTACAGTCGCCAGGCAGTGAGTGCCAGGACGCAGACGAAGAGCCAGGCCCTCGGATTCGAACCTATCCGGGCGCGGTGCGGGTTGGAACCCCGACGTGCACCGACTCCGGAGACCCGCCCATGACGGGTGGGGGCCTCGGCACCCTGATTCTGATCGGCGCCACGGCGGGCCTGTTCAGTGGCTTCTTCGGCGTGGGGGGCGGCTTCATCATGGTCCCGCTCCTCACTGCACTCGCCAAATTCGACCAGCACCGGGCACACGCCACCTCCCTTGCTGCGATCGTCCTCATCGCCCTGGCGGCAACCGTTCGCTTCGCCATGGAGGGGGAGGTCGATTGGGTCGTCGGGTTGCTTCTCGGGGCGGGTGGCATGGTGGGGTCGACCCTGGGGGCCGGATGGATGAACCGGATGGATGCCACGACCCTGCGAACGGTGTTCTCCGCGATCGTGGTCATCGCGGGTGCGGCCCTGGCCATCGGTGGCGAGCCGCCGGCCGGGTCTCCTCAGAGCACGGCCGCCACGGTCGTGCTCGCTCTCGCCATCGGACTGGGTGCCGGCATCGCCTCCGGACTGGCCGGAATCGGCGGGGGAGTGGTCATGGTTCCGGCGATGGTCTTCTTCCTCGGCCTCTCCCAGCACAACGCAGAGGGGACGTCCCTGCTCGCGATCTGTTTCACGGCGCTTGCCGGCACGCGCGTCAATCTCTCCCACGGGCGGGTTCGGTTGAGTGACGCAGTCTCGGTCGGCCTGGCCGGGCTGGTGCTGGCGCCAGTCGGCGCCACGGCGGCGCTGGATTTGTCCGGACCGACACTCGCCCGGGCCTTCGGGATCTTCGTCGTGCTAGTCGGGATCAGGATGCTCGTCAGTGCGCTCCGGGCGCGCCGACTCAGCGGTCCTGACGGTGAAGCCGCCGGGGGTGATGGGCCGCCATGACGTCTTCTGCGGAGTCGATCACCGAGGGATCGTCGTGGTGGACGCCGACGGCGAGCCGCCCCCGCCCTTCAGTCTGCTGAGCAGCGCGCCAGGCGGGCGAGGCGTACCGGACGGCGAGCATTCCGCCGCCGGCGATCCCGATGCAAGCTCCGAAGACCCCCCCGAGAGCCACCGCCCACACGCGTGACGGGAACAGGTCGGTGACGGCGTCGACCGCCAGTCCGGCGAGCCCACCGAGGAGCAGACCGGCGACTATGCCGGTGAGCACGGAGCGGCCCACGGTGCCGCCGATCCGGCGGTTGCTCGGCCTCTCGCGTGCGGGGTGCTCAGACGGATCCACGAGAGAGATCGCGGCTGGCGGGATCCCTTCCCTCTCCAGGTCCTCGATCAGCGACTTCGCCTCGTCGATGTCCTCGATGACGGCCTGTACTGCATGGGCCGCCGCCGGATCAGGGGAAGCTTCAGGATTCGCCATGGATCAATCCCCTGATCGCAGAGCTTCGATGAGCTCACTCTTGGTCATCGAGGATCGCCCGTCGATCCCCACCTTGCGCGCCTTGACGTAGAGCTCCTCGCGGGTCCAGTCCTCATAAGGCTTCTTGGCCCTGCCGCCCCGTCGACCGGCAACATCCGCTGGGGTGTTGGCGATGCGCGCGGCCTTCTCCTTGCTCATCCCCTCGGACCGAAGCGCCTCATAGCGCTCTTCATCCTTGATGCTGGGCCTCTTGTCCCTGGGCACCTTCCCTCCTTGGTCGGGCACAGGGGAGTTACCCATCCACCCTCGCGGCCAATCCCCGGTTGTTTGTGCGATCCCTGCCACGGGTAGGCCTTGCTGATGAAAAGGGAAGTCGCGTTGTTCGCGCCGAACCTGGCCCTCACGGTCACGGTCGAGGCCGGCGAGAACGGCTCGCCGGAGGTGCACCTGCATCCGGGCGGCCAAGCCTTCTGGGTGGCACGCATGCTGGCTCACCTCGGCGTGACATCCCGCCTGTGCGGGCCTGTGGGGGGTGAGACCGGCATGGCGCTCGAGTCCCTGATCGCCCTTTGGGAGGTCGACTTCCACCCCGTCCAAGCGTCTTCCGACACGCCCGCCGTGATCCAGGATCGCCGTTCTGGCGAGCGCGAGGTGTTCGCAGAGACCGGTGGTCACGCGCTCGACCGCCACACTCTCGACGATCTCTACTCCGTGTTCCTCGAGCTGGCCCTGTCGGCAGGAACGGCGGTCGTCACCGGTCAGCGATCGGAGGTCGTTCCCCTCGAGGCCTACCGCCGTCTCGGCCATGACCTGGCCTCGACCGAGGTGCGGGTTGTTGCCGATCTTCACGGCGAAGGGCTCGATGCCTTCCTGGAAGGGGGCCGCATCGACATGCTCAAAGTCAGCGACGAGGACCTCAGCGAAGACGGAACCATGAGGGGCCACGGGGATCAGGCGGCGGTCGCGGCCGTGGAGGCGCTGGCCGAGCGAAGTGGTGGCTCGGTGGTCCTGAGTCGGGCTGACCGGCCGACAGTCGCCCTCCTCGACGGCAAGACCTATTACGCGGTCGGTCCCCGCCTCGAGCCTGCGGACTTTCGGGGCGCCGGCGACTCGATGACCGCCGGGCTGGTCGCGGGTCTCCTCGAGGGGCTGGCAGCTCCGGAGTTGCTGCGATTGGCCAGCGCTGCAGGTGCAGCCAACGTGACCCGGCATGGGTTGGGTAGTGGCTCGATGGAGCTGATAACCCAGCTCGGCGACAAGATCGAGGTCTCCACCAAGCCGCCCGTGCCGGGATGAGCGCTCCCAGGATCGTCGTCACCAATGACGACGGGATCACGTCGCCAGGCCTCGCCATCCTCGCCACCGCCCTCCAGGAGGTAGGCGAGGTGGTGGTGGCGGCTCCGGCATCGGACATGTCGGGCAGCGGAACCGGGATCGGGCGCCTCGACGCCAATGGGGTGGAGATGTCCCGGACGGCGCTGGACGGGCTCGACGCCTACACCATCGCCGGCCCTCCCGGCTTGGCGGTCATGGGTGTGGCGCTCGGGGCGTTCGGCGACCCGCCCGATTTGGTCGTGTCGGGAATCAACGCCGGGATCAACACCGGCCACTCGGTCATCCACTCCGGAACCGTCGGTGCGGCCCTCACCGCCCAGACCTTTCGCATGAAGGGAATGGCCGTGTCGCTTGCCGAGTCGAACCCTTGGCACTGGGAAACCGCGGCAGAAATCGCCCGTTCGGCGGCCGAATGGGTTCTCGGGAGGCGGAGTTACCCATTCGTCCTCAATATCAACGTCCCCGGTCTCCCAGTCGAGGAGGTCAGGGGGGTCCACTGGGCCGATCTCGACGAGTTCGGCTACTTCAGGGTCGCCAACGCCGAGGTCGAGGACCGACGCCTGCAGTTCGGGGTCAGCGCGGCCTCGACAGGGGCGGATCCGGCGAGTGACTCCGCTCTCTGCGCCCAGGGGTTCGTGGCCGTGACACCCATCTCATCGGTGGCTCCCGCCCCCTTCCCCGATGAGGACCCGTCGTCGATCTGGAAGGCCTGATCTAACGCGGGCGGCGCCACATGGCGGCGAGTTGGGCCGCCGCGGCCGCGAATCCGAGTGCGGCGATGCCGAGCCCGGCCCATCCGTCGAATCGGTCCCAACCGAGAACCGCGTCCACCGACCAGGGGCCCGGGCCGAGAGCTCCGAGCGCCAGAGAGGCCACCACGAGCGTTGCCACGTATTCCCAGCCTTCGTCGGGACGGGCGAACACGAAGAAGCCGGCATGGCGGTGAATGGCCCAGAACGCCACCGACATGATCGTGATCACCCCGGCTGCGGCGAGGGGGGTGGCGAGCCCGACGATCAGTGCCGTTCCGATCGCCAACTCCCCGACTGATGATGCCCGGGCGTTGAGCGCCGGCTGGCGGAATCCCTTCTTGGCGAACCAGTTGGCGGTGCCTTCCAGGCTGCGCCCGTGGTTGACGCCGTGAGCAAGCATGACGACGCCGAGCCAGAGCCTGATCGCTGTCGCGGCGGCTTCTGATGGTTCCATCGGGCGACTTCTTAACAGGAGTTCGTCGTTTTGGCGTCTCCGGCCGGCAGTGCCGGGCGAATCAGCCGGCGGGGGTGGTCTCAGATGCGCCCACGACCAGCCAGGTGCCGAAGATCACCACGGCGATGCCGGCCAGGCGACGGGCGTCGAGCTCCCTCGCCTCCGCGGTGAACAACCCGAGCTTGTCGATGACGGCGCCGATCACCAGGTTGGCGCTGGTGAACAGCGTGAGGCCGGCGCCGAGCCCGAGCCGGGAGATTGTGATCCCCAGCGTGGCCACCACGACCAGCCCGAGCAGGCCGGCAGTGAACGCCCACCACGGCAGGTCCTTGAGCTCCGACCACTTGCCTCCACCGAAGACGACCATGAGAGCACCCACCGCCAATCCGCCGAGGCCATAGGTGATGAAGGTCGACGGAAGGGTTCCCACGCGGTTCTCCATGAACCCGAGGAATTGGGACTGCAGGGCGCCGGCCAACCCGCCCAGGAGCCCGAAGAGGATGACGATTGCAGTGCTCATCGGCCGGATGGTACGGCTCGCCCGTCCGGCCTATGCCGACGCCGCCTCGTAGTCGGCGATCGTTTTCTCGAGGTAGGACATGGCGGTGTCATACCCCTGCGAGGCCACCGCGGTGGTGTAGGCGAGCACGCGCATCGCCCAGAGCCGGAAGGCGATTCCCTCCCAATCGGGATCTCCGAGGACGAACCGGTCGATGAGAAGGCGGAGGGTCTCCCCCCAGACCGTGGCTTCCATGAAGGCGAAGGTCGGCTCCTCCCGGTTGGCGAGGATCGAGGCCGACTCTGGAAGAGTCCTCGCCAGGGCCTCTTCACCGTCGCTCCAACCCTCGGTGAGGAGGGCGGCGGTGCGGGTGGCGTCGTAGGCGACCGTCTGTTTCAGGTCTTCGGGCACCTCGGCGGGAGGGTCGGACTCCCAGGGCGAGTCAGGGGGCGGGAGCCCGCGCAGGGACTTCACCGCTCCGAGGCACTCGACCAGCATGGTCCGGATGTC
>CAYLYQ010000025.1:9802-26885 GCA_964388105.1 uncultured Acidimicrobiaceae bacterium | reverse complement strand
GCAGCCATCGCCCAGTGGAGCGCCGCCATCGGCGGCATCGACGTCGAATACTGAGACCGCGGCCCGGACGAACTACTCGATGTCGGGGCGGTTGCCTGATCTCGCAGGACATCCCGTAGCCCGTACTCTGTACTCCGTACGCGCAAGAAGCATCCGACGACGACTCAGCCATCACTCGTCTTGGCGTGGAGGGCGCATACGGAGTACGGAATACGGAGTACTCAGCGGCCCGTACAGCGCCTTCACCTCCGAGTAGCCTCTAGACCATGAACTGGGGCAGACTCTTCTTCGGCGGGGTGGTCCTCGCCGCCGGCGTGATCCTTCTGATGGGCAACGCCGATGTCATCGACTCGGGCGAGGTGTTCAGCATCTGGTGGCCGGTCGTTCTGATCTTCGCCGGGGTGTTGTCCTTCTTGGCCAACCCGCGGCATTGGGGGATCGCCCTGATCATCGTCGCGGCGGGCGTGGTGTTCCTGTTGTCCCGCTTGGACATCATCGATCTCCGCGACCTGATCGTCCCGGCTGCCCTCATCATTCTCGGCCTGTTCGTCATCTTCGGACGCAACCTGGGCGGAAAGCAGACGGCTGGGGACGAAATCAACAGCTTCAACGTCTTTTCAGGGAGCAACCTCAACACCAGCTCACAGACGTTCAAGGGGGGCAGCGTCACCGCCGTCTTCGGCGGCGCCGACATCGACCTTCGTCAGGCGGGCCTGGCGCCGGGAGCACAACTCGATATCTTCGCGGCGTTCGGCGGCGTGGACCTCAAGGTGCCTGAGGACTGGCAGGTGATCGTGCGCGGCCTGCCGATCTTCGGCGGCGTCGACAACAAGGCGAAGGGCCCGGCCACCGAGAACGCCCCGGTGCTGGAGATCAACGCCACCGTCATCTTCGGTGGCGTCGACATCAAGCGCTGATCTTCAGATCAGTCCCAGGTCTCTGACCGCGTCCCGCTCCTCTTCGAGCTCGGCGACGCTGGCGTCGATTCGGGGACGGGAGAAGGGATCGATCTCCAGGCCCTGGACTATCGCCCACTCCCCAGCCCTCGTGGTGCAGGGGAACGACGAGACGAGCCCCTCGGGCACGCCGTAGGAGCCGTCCGAGACAACCGCCATCGACACCCAGTCGCCCTCAGCCGTGCCGGCGAACCAGTCGCGCACGTGGGAGATCGCCGCATTGGCGGCGGAAGCCGCCGAGGATGCGCCCCTGGCCTCGATGATGGCGGCCCCGCGCTTGGCGACCGTGGGGATGAACTCGTCCGCCACCCATGCCTCGTCGACCATCCCGAAGGCGCTCTGGCCGTCGACTTCGCAATGAATGAGGTCGGGGTACTGGGTCGTCGAGTGGTTGCCCCAGATCGTCATCTTCTTGATGTCGGTCACCGGCCTGCCGAGCTTGGCGGCGAGCTGGGAGACGGCCCGGTTGTGGTCGAGACGGGTCATGGCGGTGAAGTTCGCCGGGTCCATGCCCGCGGCGTTGTTGACGGCGATGAGGGCGTTGGTGTTCGCCGGGTTGCCCACGACCAAGACTTTGCAGTTCGCTTTGGCCGCGGAAGCCATGGCTCGACCTTGGGCAGTGAAGATGGCGCCGTTGGCGTTGAGCAGGTCGGCCCGCTCCATGCCTTGCTTGCGGGGCATTGCTCCAACGAGCAGCGCCACGTCCGCGTCGGCGAATGCGGCCTCGGCGTCGGCGGTGCGCACCGTTCCGGCCAGCAGGGGGAAGGCGCAGTCGTCCAACTCCATCGCCACTCCCTCCAGAGCAGGAAGTGCAGGCTCGATCTCGAGCATCTGGAGGATCACGGGGGTGTCTGGCCCCAGCATCTCCCCGGCGGCGATGCGGAACAGGAGCGAGTAGCCGATTTGGCCGGCCGCCCCGGTGACGGCAACTCTTACTGGTTCGGTCATGCGGCGGAGAGTAACCCTGGCTCGCTTCGCTCGCGCCCCCTCGGCCCTTCAGGCCACTCCCCCGCTAATCCTCACATCTCGGCCCCCTCGGCCCTTCAGGCCACTCCCCCGCCATGGCGGGGGTGAAGTCCTCACATGTGGGCGATGATCGCGTCGCCGAACTCCGAGGTCTTCACCTCGGTGGCATCGTCGGTGAGGCGCGCGAAGTCGTAGGTCACGGTCTTGGCCGCGATTGCCCCTTCGAGGCCCTTGACGACCAGGTCCGCCGCTTCGCGCCAACCCATGTAGCGGAACATCATCTCGCCGGAGAGGATCACCGATCCCGGATTGACCTTGTCCTGACCGGCGTACTTCGGCGCCGTTCCATGGGTCGCCTCGAAGATGGCCACGCCCGTCTCGTAGTTGATGTTCCCGCCGGGCGCGATGCCGATGCCACCGACCTGCGCCGCCAGGGCGTCCGACAGGTAGTCACCGTTGAGGTTCGGCGTGGCGAGCACGTCGTAGCTGTCGGGACGGGTGAGGATCTGCTGCAACATGGCGTCGGCGATGACGTCCTGAACCAGGAGTTTGTCCCCCGGATCGCCCCCTGAGTCCTCCCACGAGACGGCGACATCGGAGAATTCGTCCTTGACCACCTCGTATCCCCAGATGCGGAATGCTCCCTCGGTGAACTTCATGATGTTGCCCTTGTGGACCAGGGTCACCGAACGGCGGCCGTTCTCGAGCGCGTACCTGATGGCCGCCCTGACGAGGCGCTTCGAACCCGACTCGGACATCGGCTTGATGCCGATGCCGGAATCGGCCTTGATGTCCCATCCGTAGGTGGAGCGCAGGTGCTCGATGAGTCTCCGGGCTTCGTCCGAGCCCGAAGGGAGCTCGAGCCCGGCGTAGACGTCTTCGGTGTTCTCCCTGAAGATGACCATGTCCACCTTCTCCGGCTCCTTGACCGGGGACGGGACACCGGTGAACCATCGCACCGGACGGACACACGCGTACAGGTCGAGAATCTGGCGGAGCGCGACGTTCAGCGACCGGATGCCGCCGCCGACCGGAGTGGTCAGTGGTCCCTTGATGCCGACGAGGTACTTGGAGAAGGCTTCGACCGTGTCATCGGGAAGCCAGTATCCGGTCAGGTTGTTGGCCTTCTCACCCGCGAGGACCTCTTCCCAGGCGATCTTCCGCTCACCGCCGTAAGCCTTGGCGACTGCGGCGTCGAAGACTCGGACCGAAGCGGCCCAGATGTCCGGGCCGGTGCCGTCGCCCTCGATGAATGGGATGATGGGGTCGTTGGGGACGGAGAGCCCCTGCGAGCCCATGGTTATGGGTGTGCCCATGACGGAATGCTCCTAGAGATCAGAGATGGCCGGATGGTAGCCCCGGAACGGGGTCTCACCCCCGGCGAGAGACGGCGGCGTCGACGGTGTTGACGAGGAGCATCGCCCGGGTCATTGGGCCCACACCTCCAGGGACGGGGGTCAGCGCCCCCGCGACCTCGGCCACCGCCTCGAAGTCGACGTCGCCCACCAGACCCTCGTCGGTGCGGTTGACGCCCACATCGATCACGGTTGCCCCCGACCGGACGTGATCGGCGCCGATCAGGCGCGGCGAGCCTGCGGCGACGATCAGGACGTCGGCCTCGCGGGTGACTGCCGCCACGTCGGTCGATCGCGAGTGAGCGATGCTGACCGTGGCGTCGACTCCCTTCTCGGACAGCATCATCGACAAGGGCCTGCCGACGAGGAAGGACCTCCCCACTACGACGGCGCGTGCCCCGGCGAGTTCGATGCCGTAGTGGTCGAGAATCCTCATCACCCCGGCCGGGGTGCACGGCCGGAGGCCGGGCTGTCCGAGGACGAGCCTCCCGAGATTGAACGGATGGAGGCCGTCCACGTCCTTGGCGGGGTCGATCCTCTCCACGACCGCCTCTCCGTCGAGCCCGGCAGGCAGGGGGAGCTGGACGAGGATGCCGTCGACCTCCGGATCGGCGTTGAGGGCACCCACCACCGCCTCCACCTCGGCCTGTGCGGCCGTCGCCGGCAACTCGAAGTGCACGGAGGAGATTCCGACCTCACCGGCGTCCCGGCGCTTGCCGCCGACGTAGACGTGGGAAGCAGGATCGTCACCCACCAGGACAGTGGCCAGCGACGGCGCGAAGTCCAGTCCGGCGACACGCGCCGCCACCTCGGCGCGGACGACACGGGCGACGGCGCGACCGTCGAGGATCATGGCCCTGCTCAATGCCTGAAGTGCCTCTCCGGGGCAAAGACGAGCGCCAAGCCCCGTTCCTCCGCCGCGGCGACCACCTCGGCGTCGTTTCGTGACCCGGAGGGGGCGACGATGGCCGTCACGCCGGCGTCCGCCAGGGTGTCGAGACCGTCGCGGAAGGGGAAGAAGCCGTCCGACGCCGCCACGGCCCCTGCCGTCCGTTCGCCGGCCTTCGCCACGGCCCGAACTGCGGCCCCGACCCGGGACTGGTCACCAGCGCCGATTCCCACCGCCTGTGGCCCTCTGGCGATCACCACTGCATTGGACCGCGCGTGCGCGGCAACGGCCCAGGCGACACGGAGCCCTTCGCCCTCGGACTCGGTCGGCTGACGACGGGTGGCGACCTGCCAGCCGGCGGTGGCCACCGAATCGGGCGACTGGACGAGGAACCCGCCCTCGATGCGGCGGAAGTCGCGGCCAGGAGTCGGGGGCGGGGCGACGAGGACCCTCATCCGGCTCTTGGCGGCCAGCACGGCGGCCGCTTCCTCGGACATCGACGACGCCACCACCACCTCGATGAACCTGTCGGCGATCTGGGCGGCGGTCTCGGCGTCGATCTCGCCGGAGATGGCGACGACGCCCCCGAAGGCCGCTAGGTCGTCCCCCTCCCAGGCGAGGCGGAAGGACTCGGCCACCGAGCCGGCAGATGCGGCGCCACATGCGATGGTGTGCTTGATGACCACCGCCGACTCGGGACCGAGGTCGTGGACCAGACGCCAGGCAGCCTCGGCGTCCGCGTAGTTGTTGAACGACATCTCCTTGCCCTGGACCAGTTCGGCCCGGGCCCACCAGGGGCTTGCCCCCCGTTCCAGGTAGAGCGCAGCTTCTTGATGGGGGTTCTCCCCGTACCTCAGCCCGGACACCTTCTGGAGCGACAGCAGGAGGTCGTCCCCCATCCAGCCGGCGATGGCGGCGTCGTAAGCCGCGGTCACCGCAAAGGCCTCGCTGGCGAGGCGTCGCCTCAGCTCGATATCGATGCCGCCTGCTTCCACCCCTTCCGCCACCTCGTCGTAGCGCGAAGGAGACACGACCACGGCTACCCGGGCATGGTTCTTGGCGGCGGCGCGGATCATGGCGGGGCCGCCGATGTCGATCATCTCCACCAGCTCCTCATCCGGTGCACCTGAGGCCAGCGTGGCCTCGAATGGGTACAGGTTGCACACCACGAGGTCGAACCGCTCGGCACCCACGGCCGCCAGGTCGGCGTCGTCTTCCGGCCCGCGGGCCAGGATCCCGCCGTGGATGGCGGGGTGGAGCGTCTTGACACGACCGCCGAGCACTTCCGGGGAGCCCGTCACTTCGGTCACTGCCGACACCGGGATCCCCGCATCGGCCAGCGCGGCGGCGGTGCCGCCGGACGAGACGATCTCACAACCCGCAGCGGCCAGACGCCGGGCGAACGGGATGAGCCCGGTCTTGTCGTGAACCGATATCAGTGCCCTCACGATTCCACCACCCGGTCGCCGATCAGCGCGACCCTCCCCGCGACGAATCTGGCGACGACTTCGGGGTAGATGCGATGCTCCACATCCTTGATCCGAGCGTGCAGGGTCTCGGCGTCGTCACCCGGCAGGACGGGGACCTCGACCTGGCGAAGGGTCGGCCCGTGGTCGACCTTCTCGTCGACGAAGTGAACCGTCACTCCGGTCACCGAGACCCCGGCGTCGAGAGCGGCCTCGACAGCACGGGCGCCAGGGAACAGAGGCAGCAGAGAAGGATGGACGTTGAGGATCCGGCCTGGGAAGCGATCGATGAACTCTGCGGACAGCACCCTCATGAACCCGGCCAGAACCACGCCTTTGGCGCCCGCCTCCTCGACCGCGTCCGCGACCGCAATCGAGAAGGACCGCCGGTCGGGGAACGCCGAGAACGGGATCACAGCCGTCCTGATCCCTGCCACGCGCGCCCGGTCCAAGGCGCCGGCGTCGGCCCGGTCGGAGACCACCAGGACGATGTGGCCGCGCACTTCCGGCGCGTCGAGGAGGGCCTGGAGGTTGGTGCCCGATCCCGATGCGAGCACTGCGATGTCGATCATTCCTCCGGCGGTGGGCTGGGGCGAGTGTAGGGCGCGCCGCCGATACCATCTTCAATGTGAAAAGCGTCCCAACAGTCCCCGCCCGGGAATGGGAGTCGTGGGCCGCCGGCCGTGACCCCGTGCTCCTCGATGTCCGTGAGGAGTCCGAGTGGAGCCTGGGCACGCTGCCCGGCGCCACGCTGATCGCCATGAGCGAGCTCGTGCAGAAGCTCGACGAGTTGCCGCGAGACCGTCCGATCCTATGTGTCTGCAGGTCGGGCTCCAGATCGCACCAGGTGGCCGCGTACCTCATCCACCTGGGGTTCGAGGACGTCGCCAACATGGCCGGGGGCATGAAAGCTCTCGGGATGCAGGACTAGCGGTGGGAACCAATCGAGCCCTGCCGCCATCTACTCTTGTGATGTGAGCGAAGCCTCGAGATCTCGCCTCCCCGCGTGGGCTGTCCCCGCGGGT
Source organism: uncultured Acidimicrobiaceae bacterium (assembly GCA_964388105.1). Lineage (GTDB taxonomy): Bacteria > Actinomycetota > Acidimicrobiia > Spongiisociales > ZC4RG35 > ZC4RG35. Next base: position 20,228 of record CAYLYQ010000025.1, on the reverse strand, counting down.
CTCGCGGTTCTCGTCATCGTGCTCGGCGCCGTCGCTCTGATCCGAGGGCAGGGCACCGCCGATCCGACGACCCCTGAGGGGGCGCTTCGCCTCTACCTGCAAGGCGTCGCCGACCGAGACTGGGAGCAGGCATTCCGATTCTTGGACCCCGAGGACTTCGAAGGATGCGAACCCACCGACATCGGAAGCGCCATCGGCACCGAGGTCTTCAGTGCGGTGCATCAGGAGACACACCTCCGGGACGGAACCGCGACGATCATCATGGAACTCCGGTTCGGCAGTGGCGGGATCTTCGACGGCTGGTCGAATCGAGTCGACTTCACCATGGTGCAGCGTGACGGCTTTTGGTACTTGACGGGCGATCCGTGGCCGCATTTCCGATGGAACTGTTGAGGGAGACGCAATGAACTTCGGGCTGTTGGGGATTCTCTTTGCGGCAGTCATCGCCGGAGCCATCATCGGCGTCATCGCCTTGGCGCGGCGGGCGAGACCCGTCGGAAAGGGTGACGACGTCTCGCTGGGCGCCGACATCGTCACCTACCTGCTCATGGCTGTGGCCGTGCTCGTCCTGGTGTTCGCCGTGGCGGGCCTCGGCCGGGCTGCCTTCCCCAGCGACCCGTTCTTCTTCGAGCCGGAGCGGCAGGTCGCCTCCTCACTGGCGGCGATCGCCGTATCGGCCCCCATCGCCATCATCCTCTGGATCCGCCAGCGCAAGCGACGGCAGCAGGGGGCAGGCGTCGGCGGCTGGACGCTGTACCTGACGATCATCGAGCTGGTGGTGACGATCGCCCTGGTCGTCGCCCTCGGCCAGACCCTCAACCGGCTCTTCACCGGCACCGGCAACCCACCCTGGACCGACGTCCTCATCTACCTGGCCGCGTTCGTATTCCACGAGTTCGCGGTGCGGGACACGCCGCTTCCCCGCCAAGCCCACGAGATCCCCCTCACCGTGGGCGCCGCCATCGGATTCGTCCCTCTGGTCATGGGCGTGGGCGGGATCCTCTACGAGGGGCTGCTGTCGCTCTACGACCTGATGACCAACACGCCGTCTTTCGGCCCTGGGGTCCTCGAGTCGTTGGCACTGCTCCTCACAGGCCTGCCCGTCTGGTGGTATCGCTGGCTGAAGGGATGGAAAGAGGGGCACGGACCGGCAAGGAGGGCCTGGGCGATCGTTGTCTCGGTTGGCTCGATGGCGGCCATGCTGGGAGCGGGCGTGGTCACGCTCGGGATGACGCTCATCTTCCTCTTCGGCCGCACCGACGAGACGGCCGGCAGTTACTTCAGCTTCCTCCCGGCGGCACTGACGGTGGCGATCGTCGCCTTCGCCGCCTGGCAGCACCATCGGGCGGTGTTGGGAAGCGAACGCAGCGACAGCGTCCGGTTCTACGAGTATCTGTTGGCGGCGATCGGCGTGGTCGGGATCATCGCGTCCTTCACGCTCCTGGTCACCGTTGTCCTCTCGTCCGCCACCTTCGTCGGGGACGAGGCGGAAGTTTCGATCATGGGCGCAGTGGCAGGGCTGACGGCACTCGGGCTCTGGTACCGGTATTGGCAGAGAGGCCAGAAAGCCGAACGCACGGTGGAGGCTGCCGCCACCCCCCGGCGGCTGTACCTGCTGGTCCTGGGGATCATCACCGCCGTGACGTCGGCGGTCGCCTTGATCTCCTTCCTCGTCATGGTCTTCCAGGCTGCATTGGGCGTCGACGAGGGGCTGTCCGACGCCGCAATCCCAGTCGCCGCCCTGTTCGTCGCCGCAGGTCTGGGGGCGTGGCATCTGCTCCGCACCTACGCACTCGACCGGGACCTCTTCGAAACTGGGGAAGAGATAGCCCCCTTCACGGTCACGGTGATCGCATCACATCCCGGGATGCTGGCTTCGAAGTTGCCCCGGCAGGCGAAGATGCGTGTGATGTACAGGGACGACGATTCAGGGGTCATCAGCGACGAGATGGCCGACGCCATCGTCGCCGCCGTGGACGGTCGCCCTTCGATGGTTTGGGTGGACGAGACCGGTTTCCGAGTGGCCCCGCTCCGCTGACGGAACGTAAGTGTTCTTGAACCGCCTGGTCCATTGGGCCTTCGTTCGCCTCGGTTGGAAGTTCGAGGGAGGGCCGCCACCGGATCCCAAGTTCATGGTCCTCGGCGCGCCGCACACCTCGAACTGGGACTTCTTCGGGTTCATGGCGGCCATGGGGGCCTTCCGCATCAGGGCCCGATACCTCGGAAAGCACACGCTGTTCCGGTGGCCCTTCGGATATTTCTTCAGGGCACTCGGAGGGATTCCGGTCGATCGGCGCCGGCCGGGCGGGATCGTCGCCCAGGTCACTGAAGCGTTCGCGTCCGCCGACGAGATGGCGCTCGTCGTCGCCCCTGAGGGGACCAGGGCGTGGGCGCCCCAATGGAAGTCGGGATTCCTCAGAATGGCCCAAAGCGCCGAAGTGCCGGTGGTCCCGGGAATCATGGACTGGGGAGCGAAGACGATCACCCTGGCCCCAGCGATCCGATACGACGGCGACGTGACCGCGTTCATGGACCGGATTCGACAGACGTACGCCGGGGCGAAGGGCAGGCACCCGGAGAAGCAGGGCCCGATTCGCGTCGTCGAGGAGGGTTAGGAGCGTTCCGACAGGCGACGGAAGGAGTCGTCGCCCCTGCCGGAGCGCCCGAGCCGCATCAGGTCACGGCCGAACTTCTTTCTGATCGCGTCCACCGAGGAGTCGAGTGACTGGCGCCTGAGGTCGGTCGCCGACCCCGGCTGGAGGGCCGACCCTTCGTCCAGGTCGAGCGCGAGTTGCACGACGGCGTCCGACCGCAGACCGGAAAGGGACATGCCGATCAAAGTCGCAGGCTCACCCTCCGACACCTCCAATGCCCGGCGAAGCAGGGCCATTCCGGCCTCGTGCAAGGTCGCGGTCGACGCGGTCGGGCCGGAGAGGACGTGCGACCTGGTCACCGCCCTCGGGCCCGGGTAGCGGACTCTGATCGTGATGTGGGTCCCCACCCTCCCATTCGACCGCAGGCGCCTCCCCACCCGGTCGGCCAGCCCGAGCATCACAGTGCCCATCTCCTCCTCCGAGGTCAGTCCTCGCCCCAGGGCCTGCTGACTCCCGACGCTCCCCGCGCGGCGGCCGCCCCGCACCGACCGGGGGTCCCGATTCCAGGCCAGAGCCACGAGGCCGTGAGCGGCCGCCTTACCCAACACCGGGACCATGCCTCGAGGGGACAGCATCGCCAAGTCGCCGATGGTCTGGATCCCGAGCCGCCGGAGCCGGACCGAGGTGACGCGGCCCACTCCCCACATCGCCTCGACCGGCAAGGGATGCAGGAATTCGATTTCGGTGCCGAGAGGAACCACGAGGAGACCGTCCGGCTTGGAGCGGGCCGACGCGATCTTGGCCAGGAACTTGGTTGAGGCGATCCCGATGGAGAGTGGAAGCCCCAGTTCGTTCCGCACGCGCCGGCGCAGCTCGCGAGCGATGGCCGATGGCGGGCCCAGGAGATGAACGCTGCCGGCGACGTCGAGAAACGCCTCGTCCACCGAGATCTGCTCGACCACCGGCGTGGCGTCGCCCAGGATCTCCATCACCCGGTCGGAGAGCTCCAAGTACTGCTCGAAGTGCCCACCGACCACGACTGCTCTCGGACACAGTGCCAGAGCGTCTCTCACGGGCATCGGCGCATGAACACCGAAGGCCCGCGCCTCGTAGGACGCAGCGACCACGATTCCGCCGCCCACCAGGACGGGCTTGCCTCTGAGCTTCGGTTCCAGCATCTGCTCGACCGAGGCGTAGAAGGCGTCCAGGTCGGCGTGGAGAATGGTCGGCTCCCCGAACATGTGTTCGATACTACAAGAGCGCGATGGGGCGGACATGACTTGGGACCTCACCCCCTCCCCCCTCGCTGCGCTCGGGTACTCCCCCACAGGTGGGGGAGAAATCCTTTGGTCAGTGGTCCGCCAGGCGGCGGAGGGCTCCCCGGTCGACCTTGCCGAGATGGGTCTGCGGCAATGTGTCCAGGAACCAGATGCGACGGGGATGCTTGTAGGCCTCCAGGCGAGCCAGCGACCAGTCGACGAGATCCTGCTCGCTCACCTCTCCGGAGCGCACGACGAAGGCCACCGGACGGTTGAGCCCCGCTTCGTCCGCGACCGCCACGACCGCACACGAGGCAACCGCCGGATGCTCGAGGAGAACCGACTCCAGTTCCTGCGGCCGGAACCACTTCCCTTTCACCTTGATGGCATCGTCGGCGCGCCCACGATGGGTGACGTACCCGTCGGCATCGATGGACACCAGGTCGCCGCCAACGAACCACGGAGGCCGGAAGGCTTCGGCGGTGCGATCGGGGTCGCCCCAGTAACCGAGCCCCAGCGAGTCACCCTTGACCCACAGCCGGCCCACCTCGCCCGGTGGAACCTCCTCACCGTCCTCGTCGCAGGCCTTGATCTCGAAGCCAGGCACCACCTTCCCGAGCGTTCCCGGCCTGACATCTCCCGGCTGGTTGGAAACGAAGATGTGCCACATCTCGGCGGTGCCCAGACCGTCGAGGAGCTCGACGCCGAATCGCTCGACCCAACGCCGGTACAGGGCGTCCGGCAGTGCCTCCCCGGCCGAGGTGGCCAGCCGCAAGGATGACAGGTCGCCGCCCGGTTTGCTCACCATCTTGTTGATCGCCGACGGCACGTTGACGAGCACGGTGGCGCGATGGCGCTCCACCCTCTCGAAGATCGCTTCCGGAGTGGGTGGTCCCGCGAACAGGACGCTCGACGCACCGACCGAGAACGGGAAGAGGAGATTGGATCCGGTGGCGTAGCCGAAGTACAGCTTGGGGACGGCGATCGTCACGTCCTCGGGCTCGAGGCAGAGGACGCCATGCCCGTAGAGCCGTGTGGTGTTCACCAGGCTCCTGTGGGTCTGCGGAGCGGCCTTGGGAAGGCCGGTGGTCCCGCCGCTGAACAGCCAGACGGCCGGGTCTTCGGGTGAGGTCGGTGTGGTCGGGACGTCGACCTCGGGGACCGTCATCCCGGGCTCTACCGGGATGATCACCGGGCCCCCGGCCCCCACCGCACCCTCGAAACGCGGCGCATGGGCAACCCCGACGATGGCCGCCGCGGGCTCCGCCATGGCAACGACCCCAGAGAGCACCCCTGGAGTCAGCTCCGGGTTGATCATCACGACCACCGCCCCGATCCTCATGATCCCGAAAATGGCGGCCGGGTAGTCGAGGCCGTCGTCGAGCAAGACGAAGACGCGATCACCCTTTCCCACTCCGGCCGAGGTGAGGAGAGAAGCGAAGCCCGAGGCACGTCGGTCGACCTCGGCGTAGGTGACGTACCCGTCGTCGAGGCGCAGCGCGACCCGGTCACCTTTCTCTGCGAGGTCGTCACGCAGGAAGAACCCGTCGGCGTTGAGGACTTCAGGCCAGTCGGTCACCGGGCCCGACGGTAATACCCTGGCCTCGTGGAGATAGCCGTCGTCACCGGACCGACTTCGGGAATCGGCAGAGCGGCGGCACTGGCCCTCGCCGCCGACGGCCTTCACGTCGTGGCAGCCGGACGCTCTCAGGCCAAGCTCGGCGACCTCCTCGGAGAGATCCGGGCTGCCGGAGGCTCGGCCGAGACCGTGCAACTCGACCTCGCTTCCCTCCGCTCGGTGGAGGCGGCCGCTTCCGCCATCCGGGCCCGGCACGACAGCATCGGCGTGCTCATCAACAACGCCGGGGTCGGCGGTGGCAGGGGGGTCACGGAGGACGGCTTCGAGCTGCAGTTCGGGACCAACCATCTGGGCCATTTCCTCCTCACCTCGCGGCTCGCTCCGGCATTGAGCCCGAATAGCCGGCTCGTGCAGGTGAGCTCGGAGATGCACCGCCGATCGGACGGAATCGACTTCGAGCGCGTCCAGCAGCGGACTCGCAGTCGCACCGGCATCGCCGAGTACTCGACCTCGAAACTGGCCAATCTGCTCTTCGTGCGGGAACTGGCACGCAGGCGTCCCGACATCAACACCTACGCCGTCCATCCCGGGTTGGTCGACACCGCCATCTTCCCGTGGTTCGTCAAGCCTTTCCTGGGCCGCACGCTCTCGCCCGAGGAGGGAGCGGACACCGTTGTCTGGTGTGCCACCGATCCCACACTCGGAGCCACATCGGGCGGGTACTGGGCACGTCGGACCGAACGGACACCCTCGAGCCTGGCACAGGACGATGCCCTGGCTGCGGAGCTGTGGGAGCACTCCGAAGAATGGTGCGGCGCGTTCAACTAGTTTGGCGGGCATGACCAGCCCCGCGCCCCTCTACTACCCCGAGTACCTGATGCTGGACCGGCTGTTGTCGTCCCAGCAGCTCGAGAGCGCCAAGCTGGGGAAGCCGGTGCACGACGAGATGCTCTTCATCATCGTGCACCAGGCGTACGAGCTCTGGTTCAAGCAGATCGGATGGGAGCTCGATTCCATCATGGAGCTCTTGGGCCAGCCATTCCTCGAGGAGAACGAGATGGGCACCGTGGTCAGCCGGCTGCGACGCGTGGCCGCCATCCAGCGGCTCCTGATCGAACAGATCAGCGTTCTCGAGACCATGACCCCCATGGACTTTCTCGACTTCAGGGACTACCTGTTCCCGGCCTCGGGGTTCCAGTCGGCACAGTTCAGGATCGTGGAGAACAAGCTCGGAGTGCGCCGGGAAGACCGCCTCAAGCTGGCGGGCGCGGTGTACACCGAGCGGCTCAACGAGGAGGACCGTGATCGGGTCGAGGCCTTCGAGGGCCAGCCGTCGCTCTTCGACCTCGTGGAACGGTGGCTGGAGCGGACTCCGTTCCTCGACCGAGGGGACTTCTCGTTCTGGGAGGCCTACAAGAAGGCGGTGAAGGAGAGGATCGAGATCGACCGTTCCCTCGTGGAATCGAACCCGACTCTCACCGATGAGGAGAAGGCGGCTCAGGACGAGGACTTCAAAGCCGTCCTGGCGCAATACGACATCGTTTTCGACCCCGAACGCCATGCCAACGAGATTGCCGCCGGCCGGCTGCGCCTCAGCCACCGGGCCTTCCAGGCAGCCCTGTTCATCTGCCTCTACCGGGACGAACCGGCGCTTCAGGAGCCGTTCCACATGCTGGAGCTGCTCATGGACATCGAGGAAGGCTTCACGATGTGGCGCTACCGACACGCCCAGATGGCGCTCCGGATGATCGGCCGCCGCATCGGCACCGGCGGCTCCGCCGGCGCCAAGTATCTCGAGAAGTCGGCCGAGCGGACCCGGGTCTACGCCGACCTCTTCAGCCTGTCCACCTTCCTCATCCCCCGAGCCGACCGCCCCGAGCTCCCGTCGGAGATCAGGGAGTCGATGAGCTTCCGCTACCAGCAGTGAACCTGAAGCCGGGGTTCTCCAGGTTCCTCGCGGCTGCGCCGGACCGGCTGCACTTCGCCGCCCACTCGCACCATCCCTGGCCCGACGTCTCCTTCGACGCCCACCAGCAGGCGTGGCTGGACGCAGCCCGCTTCGCCGACGACAAGTGGGGCATGGTGTTCGGGGAGTTGATGCCGGAGCTGGGCAACCGCATCGCCGGCATCATCGGCGTGGAAGGCGCCAAGACGATCGCCTTCTCCCCCAACACCCACTCATTTCTGCTGCGGCTCTTCTCCTGCTTCGAGCCTCCGGTCCGCATCCTGACGACCGACGCCGAGTTCCACTCGTTCGTGAGGCAGACCCGCCGGTGGGAGGAGGCGGGCATGGCGATCGTCGACCGAGTGCCTGCCGAACCGTTCGACACCTTCGCCGAGCGCTTCACGGCCGAAGCCCGATCGGGTGCCCACGACCTCATCTACCTGAGCCAGGTGTTCTTCGACTCCGGCTTCGTGGTCCCGGACCTCGACCGGATCGTCTCCGCGGTTCCCGACCAGACCACCTTCGTCGTCATCGACGGGTATCACGGCTTCATGGCCACACCTTTCGACCTCGGAGCGATCCAGGACCGGGCCTTCTACATCGCAGGTGGCTACAAGTACGCGATGAGTGGCGAAGGGGCGTGCTTCATGCACTGTCCGCCCGGGTTCGGCCCCCGCCCCGTCGACACCGGGTGGTACGCAGGATTCGGGCAGCTGGAGGGCGGCATCGACCAAATCGCCTACGGCACCGACGCTTCCCGATTCCTCGGCGCCACCTTCGATCCCTCCGGCCTGTACCGGATGAACGCGGTGCTCAGGTGGCTCGACGAGGAGGGTGTCGGGCCGGGCGAGATCGCGGCTCACGTCGAGACACTGCAGGAGCGATTCCTCGGTTCGGGTGCTGCACCCGGCGAGCTGATCCCCCCGCAGCCCCATCGCAGGGGGAGCTTCCTCACCTTCCGCACCCGCCGTGCCGACTCGATCTTTAGAAGCCTTCACGACCAGGCTGTGTTCACCGATTACCGGCGAGACCGGTTGCGGATCGGATTCGGCGTTTATCAGGACGAGTCTGACGTCGACCTCCTAGTGGAGCGCCTCGGCATGCTCGGCTGAGCCCCGCCGTCGCCCGCCGCCCCCAAAACGGCGATAATGACCCGATGTCCCTGGTACCCCCTCTTCAGGTCGTGCCCATCGGCGCCGTCCTGCGACATGAGGGCGTCGATCCCAAACGAGTCTCCCAGATCCGGACGCGGATCACCTCTGAAGGAGTCCAGGTCAACCCGGTCATATGCATCGAGGCGGCCGGCCGGTACGTGGTCCTCGATGGGGCCACCCGCACCGAGGCGGTCCTGGGGATCGGTCTGCCGTACATCATCGTCCAGGTAGTCGATCCTGAGGCCGTGACCCTGGAGACCTGGCACCACGTCCTCAGGGACTGCCCGTCGGATCAAGTGATGACGGGCATCGCCGACTACCCGGGGCTCCTCCTCACAGGCGCCGTCGGAACCCCCCAGGTGACCACGGCGGATGGGGAGACGCACTCGGTGCTCGGTGCGGACATGAGCCCCAACGCCACCATGACGGCACTGGTCGACTCGTACATCGGGCGGTGGGAGACCAGCCGGATCATCGACCCGCAGCCGTCCACAGTCACCACGCGTTTTCCCGATTGGTCGGTGATCGTCGAGTTCCCGCCGGTCCGGGTCGAGGACGTGGTCAAGGCCGCCATCGGCCAGGACCTCCTCCCGGCTGGCGTCACCCGGTTCTTGGTGCCGGAGCGGGTGCTGCGCCTCAAGGCGCCGCTGGCCATTCTCGAGTCGGGCGACCAGGCCGAACTCGACCGCCTGGTCGAAGAGCGCTCGACGACTGGCAGGGTCCGCCGGTACGAAGAGACCGTCGTCGTTCTCGACGACTGATTCGGCGGCGTAGCCTCGTCCAGATGATCGACTCCCTCACCGCCGTGGTCGAGATCCCCGGGGGCAGCCGCAACAAGTACGAGATCAACAAGGAGACCGGGGAGATCTTCCTCGACCGCACCTTGTTCACCGCCACCCGCTACCCCGCCGACTACGGCTACTTCCCCGACACCCTCGCCGAGGACGGCGACCCACTGGATGTTCTCGTCCTGGTCACCGAGCCCACATTCCCGGGCTGTCGCATCCGGGTGCGGCCCATCGGGGTGTTCCTCATGGAGGACGGGGGCGAGGCTGACGACAAGGTGATCGCTTTGCCGATCGGCGATCCTCGTTGGGAGGCGGTCAACGACCTCGACGACCTCGACCCCCATCTGCTCGCGGAGATCGAGCACTTCTTCAAGGTCTACAAGCAGCTGGAAGGCACCAAGACCGCCGCCCTGGGATGGCGGACGGCAGCAGAGACCTGGCCGATCATCGAGGCCGCGCGCGCCGCCTACCCGGGCGCCTGATCGCCGGGCACGACGGCGGCACAGACCAGCTCGACGAGGGCTTCCTTCTCGAACAGCTCGGCGACGCCGATGAGGGCGATCGGCGGGAAGTGGCGTCCGAAGACCTCCCGGTACTCAGCCCCGATCTTCCCCAGGTCGGCCTTGTAGCCGGCGACATCCGTGGTGTAGATCGTCATCGACACCAGGTCGGTCGGATCGCCTCCGGCTTCAGAGATGACCAACGCCACCCGGGCACATGCCTCACCGAATTGGGCGGCGACGCCGTCGGGAAAGGTTCCGTCGATGCGTTCCGCGGTGATCCCCGACAGGTACAGGGTCCGGCCTCCGGCAGCCACGGCGCCATACGAGAACCCTCTGGCTTGGGGCAAGCCCTCGGGGTTGAACATGTGGTGCCTGGTCATCGGCCTGTCCAGTCGGGCGGCCGCTTCTCGGTGAAGGCCCGGTAGAACTCGGCATGGTCCTCCGCCGCCATGAGGTGGGCTTGGGTGAACGCCTCCAGCTCGATCGCGGACGCGAGGTCCATGTCCTGTTCCCGGCCGATGAGCACCTTGGTCGCGGCGTAAGCCGCGGCCGGCCCTGCTGCCAGCCGTCCGGCGAGCTCGGCCGTCACAGCGGCCAGGGAGTC
>CAYLYQ010000025.1:1269-9702 GCA_964388105.1 uncultured Acidimicrobiaceae bacterium | reverse complement strand
GGAAGCCGCCGCATCCGCTCGACGACCGCTCCCGTCATCCGTGTGAAGTCGAGGAGCTCGGTGGACCCGGCGCCCTGGAGTACTCCGATGATCTCCTCGACATCGCCGCCGGAGCAGAAGCCACGGCCCTCCCCGGTGATGACAAGGACCCGGATGTCGTCACGGTGCTCGATCTCGGCGAGCAGGTCGCGCAGGTCGGCGTAGACGTCGAAGGTGAGCGCGTTGAGCCGCTCCGGCCGGTTCAGGGTTACCGTGGCCACCCCGTCCTCGACCCCGAACCTGAAGTTGTCCCAGCTCTCCGTGAAGCCGGCCGACGCTCGATGCGGGCTCAATTCCCGCCGGACGGTACCGCCTCTCGTGGCCGCGCCCTAAGGAACGTGAAGATCCCGTGGAGCAGGGCCAGTCCGAGTATCGGAGTGAAGATCTGCTTGAGGAGCGTCGTCTCCGTCAGGATGCCGATGGCAAATCCGACCGCGCCGACCACCAGCCCGAGGTAGGCGATCATTGCGGACGACTCTTTGACCTCGTTCCCCCTGAGTAGCAGGGCGAAGATCAGCGTTGTGATCACCAGGAGGAAGTTGGTGTGGTCCATGGCGAGCAGAATCGGCGTGAGCTCCTCGAACTCGGCGCCGCCGGTGAGGCGGACCACGAGCGTGGCGATCAACACGACGACCGCCACCAACCCGAGCACCGCGGTGCGCACCAGCTTGGGCCCTACGCCAGGGCCCCACTGCGAGGGGGCCAGTCGGGAGCCGTGGCGGACCAAGAGGATGATGGTTCCCACCACCTGAAGCGGCACTCCGAGCTGAACGAGGTTCTCGTTCCCCGCCAGGAACCCGATGACCATGATCACCCCGGCCACGAAGAACAGGAGCATCTGGACCATCCCGGCTCGCGACTCCCGCAGGCTCGGAACGCGCTCCTGGATCAGCTGCTCCACCATGGCGACTCCGGCAAGGAGGACGAAGCCGATGACCATCGCCCCAGGGTGGGACTCGCCCAGCCGTCCTCCGTATTCAGGTGCCACCACCTCGACTCCGGCGATCTGGAGGCCGAGCATCACCCCGAGAATGGCGCCGAAGAACAGAAAGCCGAGGGAGAGCACGATCCCGAACTCGGCGACGTCGTAGGTCCCGCCCTTCTTCGCTCGCAGCGCCCAGAAGAAGAACCAGGCGATGGCGATCAGCGCCAGGGTGCCGGCGATCGGCCGTTGGATGGAGGTGCCGGAGGTGAACTCGACCGAACCGAAGGCCAGGATGTACGCCGTCAGAGACACGACCGAGAAGACCGCCATGTTGCGGATGCTCTCGCCCCGACCGGCCAGCATGGCTCCGGCCGCGCCGAAGACGGCAAGCGTGATCCACCCGAGAGTCCCCGAATGGACGTGGGTCAAGAGGATGTCCCTCGGGACGTCCCACAACTCCAGCCCGTTGAGGATCCCGATGACGATGGTGAGCACGAAGATCACCAGGGCCCCTCGGAAGAGGAGCCGTACGCCGTCAGCCATTTGTTTCCTTTCTGAGTCGGCGCTTTATACATCCGGAGGCCGGGCCGCGCCGCGCCAATGGGTAACTTGTTCGCTCGATGTCTGAAGCAGTCCAGAACGCGGAGAAACTGGGCGCGGAACTCGCCGAGGTGGCCGCGCAAGGAGAACCCGGACGCGTGAATCGTCCCCTCGTGAGAGCCCTGGCCGCCGCCGGGCTCTTCGACCGGGTCTTCGGCGCAGAGGGCGTCACCGCAGGTGAGCTCTGCACCATTCGGCGAGGTCTCGCCAGGAGCTGCCCGGAGGCAGAGACCGCGTTCGCGGTGCAGGGACTGGGGGCCGTCCCGATTCAGCTCTTCGGATCGGCCGCGGCGAGGGAGCGATGGATGCCGGGCATACGAGCCGGCGAGTTGGTGGCCGCGTTCGCCCTCACCGAGCCAGACGCGGGGTCCGACGCCGCGGCGATCGCGACCCGTGCCGAACGCGATGGTGACGGCTGGCGGCTCATCGGAACGAAGGTGTTCGTGTCCAATGCCCCCGAGGCCGACGTGGCGACGGTGTTCGCCCGGACGTCCGATCGAGGATCCCGCGGGGTGTCGGCGTTCGTGGTGCCCATGGAGCAGGTCCCGGGCGAGACCATCTCCCTGTTGTCGCCACACCCGATCGGGAGCTGGGCCTTCGAAGGGGTCTTCGTAGGCCGGGACCAGTTGCTCGGAGAGCTCGACGCCGGTTTCCGGGTGGCGATGGCGACCCTCGATCTGTTCCGCCCCAGTGTGGGCGCCGCAGCGGTCGGCATGGCGGAGGCGGCCCTTGGCATCGCGGTCGAGCACGCCCGCACCCGTGAAGCGTTCGGCGCGCCGATCAGCGAGTTCCAGGGGATCTCCCATCAGCTCGCCGACGTTCGCACTGGCATAGAAGCGGCGGCCCACCTGGTGCAGTCCGCCGCGGACACCTACGACTCCGGGAGCCGCGACCCACTCACCGGCAAGTCTGCGATGGCCAAGCTGTTCGCCACGGAGATGGCGCAGCGGGCCGTTGACACCGCCATTCAGGTGTTGGGGGCGCGTGGCCTGGAGAAGGACTCCCACCTGGCCCACCTCTACAACGAGGTCCGGGCCCTGCGCATCTACGAGGGCACGTCGGAGATCCAGCGCAACATCATCGCCAGAGAGCTCTTCCGCGGCCGAATCTGACCGGCAAAGGATCTCTCCCCCGTGGAGCGGTAGCGGAATGGGGGAGTACCCCGAAGGGGGGAGGGGGCGCGAGCGAAGCGAGCCGGGTCACCACCTTGGCATGCCGGAGTTCTTGAACCGTCTGGTACGGCAGGATTTCACGTGGGAGGCTACCGATCCACCGGGAACGCCGTGGGGCTGCGTTGCCCGGAGAGTCACGCCCATCGGCCCTGCAGACGGCCCAATCGAATGCTGAGCTCAGCTCTTTCCACCAGGGCACTCGCCGTCCCCGCGAGATTCTTGTCCCCCGATTTCGCCGGCTGATTCGTGTTACCTGGCGGAGGATGCCTAACCATGAATCGAGCCCCGACCCACCGGATCCCCCTGTTTCCGGTCTGGCGCTGCAGTTCGACGACTTCTTTCGTGCCGAGTACCGCCCTGTTCTCGGCCTCGCCTATGTCCTCTGTGGCAATTGGTCAACGGCGGAGGAACTGACGATGGACGCCTTCGAAGCAGCTCTCCGGCGCTGGCAGCGAGTAGCAGCCTTGGACATGCCAGGCGCATGGGTGCGAAAGGTGGTCTCGAACTCCGTGGTGTCGCGGGCCAGACGGAACACGGTCGAGAGACGGGCGACACAACGGTTGGCGTCGGAGGGTGCCATACACTCCCCGACGACTGGTGCTGAGGTCTGGGACCTACTGCGACGACTTCCACGACGCCAGGCCCAGGTGGCCGCGCTGTTCTACGTAGCGGGATACAGGCGCCCCGAGATCGCCCTGACCCTCGGTATCTCCGAAGAATCGGTTAAGACGCATCTCGACCGGGCCCGACATCGTCTCCGGAAGGATCTGGCGGACTGATGGACGACCTCGACCTCCGAATGCGGACCGCCCTCGCCGACCTTCAGGCGGAGCTCGCGCGCCGCCCCGTTCCCGAGGCACCTGAGCGAACCAGGACTTCGTGGCGGAGGATCTCCCTGGCGTTTGTTGGGGTCGTCGCAACGATCGCCGTCATGATCTGGCTTACCGGTCCGACGATCCCATCCGTCACCACTGACGACGGACCGCTGACGCATCCACCCGTGGCACCGAGCACCACCACAACCTTGCAGGTGTCAATCCCTGTTGCCGGACCACTCTTCGGTGAGGAGACCGGCGTGGTTCTCCTCTTCGACGATGGCTACTACGGGCTCATGGCTCTGGATCCGGACCGGCGGCTTGCTCAGGCTCACGCCATTCCCGGTCAACGCCCCGGAGACGAACGGTTCTCCATGGCTCGCGTGGGTGACCACCTGGTAGTCGGATGGGGTGAGCCACACGCGGTGGAAATCGCCAGCCTCGACGGACTCTCGTTGGGATCTGCGCGGATCTTCCTGCCGGGTCCCGATCCTGATCGAGTTTGGCTCATCAACGATCCGGGGGGTTCCGAGACCACAGCCTGGCAAGTGAGTGTGACCGGCGAGCAACTAACAGCGCCAAACAGAGTCGACGCCGAAGGATATCCGGCAATCGGGATCCCTGGGGGGCTTGCACTGGGTCATGACCTAGGGATGACGTTGTGGGACTCGGCATCCGGCGAGCTGCGCCGCCTGACCGCCTCCGGGTACGGACAGACCCGATTCGTAACCGTTGACGAGCTCGGCTGGTGCGCGGGTGAGTGTGGCGAGTTGCTCATCACGGATCTTGAGACCACGGAAACGATTCGGTTCCGGGTGCCGGCCGGCTACACCAGGGTGCTCGAGCGCGGTGTCAGCGCGGCCCCGATCGGTTCACCACAAGAAGGTCGGCTCGCAGCCCTGGTCGGGTCTCCTGACGCACAAGCGCTCTGGCTGTTGGATCCCGCGACTGGTGCTGAAACGGTCGTGGGTCTCTCGGGACCTGCATTTGAGTTGGCGTGGTCTCCCGACGGTTCGCAAGTGTTCATATCCAACTGGTCGTTTGGCGCCAACCAGACGCGACTGTGGCGATACGACCTCGCAGAACAGTTGCTGAGAGAAGCAGTCCTCCCTTTCGGTGGCGCGATGTCGATGGTGGTCATTGAAACCGACGAAGCCGACGTCTACTTTCAGGGCCAGCCGGCCTGTCCGCAGGACGCCCGTCCGGGGGCGCATGGCTGTCTTAGCGACTTCTAGCGGGTCTCCACCATCACGCAAGGGCCGCCGCCGATCCAGGAGAAGCCGCCCTCGTCGAGCTTCTCACCGAGTTCCTTGGAGAGGGCGCCTGGCTGGACCCAGACGTTGTCGATCCCGGCTTCGGCCGCGTCGTCGACCACCTTCAGTCCCACCGGGGCCGGCACGACCATCACGGCCATGGTCGGCTTCTCGGGCAGGTCGGTCAGCCTCGCATAGGCCGGATCCCCGTCGACCGCCTCGACGCTCGGATTGACCGCGAACACGGGGAAGCCCTTGCGCTTCAGGTCTCGATAGATGATCCCCCCGTACTTCCCAGGGGTGTCGGTGGCGCCCACGATGGCAAATGAGGTGCCTGGCTCTTCGAGCAGGTCACGAAGTTTGTTCATGTTCATTCCAACCTTTCGAAACCGGAAGGGATTCCTCATGAGAGCCTCTCCCGCATCACATCCGGCACCGGCACCGGCCGGAAGCCGTTTGGATCGACGAACACGATCACCTCCCGTCCTTCCACGATCAGCTCGCCGTCGGCCTGCCGGCGAGTGGTCAGACCGACGGTCATCGAGGTGTTGCCGAACCTCTCCACCACCGCGGTGGTCACCAGGACGTCGCCGAGCCGGGCCGACGCGCGGAAGTCCATCTCGATGCGGGCGGTCACCATCTCGACGCCGGCGCCGAGCCCTTCTCCTGCAAACCCGGCCTCCTCGAACCAGTCGGTCAAGGCGTCGTCCCAATAGCGGGCATAGTTGCCGTTGAACGCGATCCCCTGAGGATCTGTGTCCGAGTAGCGGATCTTCTGGGTGGTCGCCATGGTCGGCAAGGTACCGTGCCCGCTCGTGGAGATACTGATCGTGGACGGCGGGCCGCTGACGCCGGAACAGGTGGTGGCTGTCGCCCACCGAGGATCCCGAGCGGTCGCTTCCCCCGACCTTGGCTCCCGGATGGGCCCGGCGCGGGAAGTGGTGGAACGGGCCGTGGAGTCCGATCAGGTCGTCTACGGCATCACTACGGGCTTTGGGGCGCTCGCCGGCACCCACATCGGGAAGGCGGAGACCGAGGAGTTGCAGCTGAACCTCGTCCGGTCACATGCCACCGGCGTGGGAGACCCTCTACCCGACGAGCTGGTGCGGGCGATGCTCCTCCTCAGGGCCAGGACCCTGGCCCAGGGCCACTCCGGCGTGCGACCGGTTGTCGTGGAGAAGCTCCTCGAAATGCTCGACCGTGACATCCTCCCGGTGGTGCCCTCCCAGGGGTCGGTGGGGGCGTCGGGCGACCTGGCCCCGTTCGCCCACCTGGCCCTCCCGGTCATCGGAGAGGGGTGGGTGAAGAAGGACGGGACGGTGATGAGGACCGCCGAGTCGGGTCTCGAGCCGCTCCGCCTCCTCACCAAGGAAGGCCTGAGCCTCCTCAACGGCACCGAAGGCATGGCCGCGATGGGAGTCCTCGCCCTCGACCGCTGCCGTCGGCTCGTGGAGGCCGCCGATATCGCCTGCGCACTGACGGTGGAGGCCCTCATGGGCAGCTCCCGGCCGTTCCAGGCCCGGGTCCACGAACTGCGCCCCCACCCGGGCCAGGGTGCGTCCGCGCGCCGGATCGCGGCGCTCATCGAAGGCTCTGAGATCGGTGAGTCCCACGCCCACGACTTCGACCATGCGGTTCAGGACGCATACTCGCTCCGTTGCGCGCCCCAGGTGCATGGCGCGGTGTCGGACACCCTGGACCACGTGGAGGCTGTCCTCCGCCGGGAGCTGTCGGCGGTCGTGGACAATCCGATCGTCTTCCCCGACACCGGTGACGTGGTGTCGGCAGGCAACTTCCACGGCCAACCACTCGCGTTCGCCCTCGACTTCGCCGCCATCGCCATCTCCGAGCTGGCCTCGATCTCGGAGCGCCGCACCGACCGCATGCTCGACCCGGTCCGGTCGGCCGGACTGCCGGCATTCCTGGCCGCGAAGCCCGGCGTGAACTCCGGGTACATGATCGCCCAGTACGTCCAGGCGGCCCTCGTGGCCGAGAACAAGGTGCTGGCCCATCCGGCGTCGGTCGACACCATCCCGACCTCGGGGAGCCAGGAGGACCACGTTTCGATGGGGTGGGGCGCGGGCCGGAAGCTCGGAACCATCGTCGAGAACGTCCGACGCGTTCTGGCCATCGAGCTCATGTGCGCTGCGCAGGGCGTCGACTATCGGTCGCCGCTCGAGCCGGGTCCCGGGACCGCCGCGGTGCTGGCCAGGATTCGCCGCGCCGTCCCCACGTTGACCGAGGACCGGCCGCTCACCGATGAAATCGAGGCGGTGGTCGGCCTCATCGAGTCGGGAGAGCTCGTAGCCCCATGACGGACCTCTACCTCACGGGGATCGGCCACCTCACCACCAACTCCGGCGACCCGGTGCGGGGCGCCGTCGTCGCCGTCGACGACGGTCGGGTCACCTACGCAGGCCCGGAGGCGGACGCGCCCGAGGCCGGATCGAGACAGGTCATCGAATGTGACGGAAGGGCGGTGATCCCCGGGTTCGTCGACGCCCACACCCACGTGGTGTTCGCAGGCGACCGCTCCGACGAGTTCCGGCGCAAGATGGACGGCGAGACCTACCGGGACATCGCTGCAGCGGGCGGGGGCATCGCCGCCACCGTGTCGGCCACCCGGAAGGCCAGCGAGGAGGAACTGCTGGACCTGGCCCTGGGGCGCGTGCGTCACATGATGGCGACCGGCACCACAGCCGTCGAGATCAAGTCGGGCTACGGCCTCGACACGGAAACAGAGGTCCGGCTGCTCCGCGTGGCCCGCCAGGTGGGCGCCGAGCTCGGGATCACGGTGCGCACCAGCTTCCTCGGCGCTCACACCGTCCCGCCGGATGTCCCCCGGGAGGAGTACCTCGACCTGCTGGTGAGCGAGATGATCCCCGCCGCATCCGGGCTCGCCGACTACTGCGACGTGTTCGTCGAAGAAGGCGTGTTCTCGGTGGACGAGGCCCGCGCGGTGCTCGCCGCGGCCCGGGAGCACGGCATGGGCCTTCGGGTCCACGCCGAACAGCTCAGCCACAGCGGCGGCGCTGCCCTGGCTGCCGAGATGGGCGCGGTGTCCGCCGACCATCTCGATCACGTGACGCCCGAGGACGCCAGGGCGCTGGCCGACGCCGGAGTGGCCGCAGTGCTGGTGCCGGGCGCCTCCTACATGCTGCGGAGCACCCATGCCCCGGCCCGGATGCTGTGGGACTCCGGGTGCACGGTGGCCGTCGCCACGGACTGCAACCCCGGAACCTCGTACTTCGAGGCCATGGGCCCCATCATCTCGTTGGCGGTGGTGCAGATGGGGCTCACGGTGGAGCAAGCGATCTGGGCCGCCACCCGGGGCGGGGCCCTCGCCCTGGAATTGGACGGCCACGGCCAGCTCGCGACCGGTTCGGTCGCCGACCTGGTGGTGTTGGACGCCCCCGACCCGGCACACATCCCTTACCGGCCCGCGACCGATCTCGCCTGGCGGGTCATCCGGGGAGGGGCGGTCGTCTGATGGACCGGGCCCGGATCGAGGCGTTCTTCGACCGGTTCACCGAGATGGCCGCCGGCGCTGCCGCCATCGGCGTGCTGGCCGTTGCCGATCGATGCGGCCTGCTCGCCTGGCTCGAGGAACACGAGAGTGGCACCGCCGC
>CAYLYQ010000025.1:0-1169 GCA_964388105.1 uncultured Acidimicrobiaceae bacterium | reverse complement strand
GACTGGAGGCCGGAATCGACGTCGCCGACATCGGATGCGGGACGGGGACCGCAGTGATCACGATGGCCCGCGCCTACCCGGAGTCCCGTTTCCGCGGGTTCGACGTGTCCGAGGCGGCCCTGGAGATCGCCCGGAGTCGCTCCGCAGATCTGGTCAACGCCAGTTTCTCCCGGCTCCCGGCCGAGGAGCTCCCCGACGGCTTCGACCTGATCACGAGCTTCGACGTCATCCACGACCTGGCGAAGCCTGCAGCCGCCCTGCGCCGGACCCGGGAGGCACTCCGACCCGGTGGGGTCTACCTGATGATGGAACCAAACATGTCGACCGATCTCGACGACAACCTGGACGACATCGGTGTCATCAACTACGGGATCTCGCTCCTCCATTGCATGACCCAGTCACTGGCGATTGGCGGTGCGGGTCTCGGGGCCGGCTGGGGCCGGCAGCGCGCCGAGGAGATGGCACGGGAGGCAGGGTTCTCCACCTTCGAGCCTCTCGAGGAGATCACCAACCGGTTCTCGGCGTTCTACCTGCTGCAGCCCTGAGCCGCTTCAGGAGGATTGATTATCCTACCGATCATCTGTATGACGATAGGATGACCTCCATGGCCAAAGCCAAGGTATCTGCGACTGTGACCCCGGAGCTGCTCGAACAAGCTCAAGAGCTCACCGGCACGACCAATGTGTCCCAGCTGCTCGACGACGCATTGCGCCTCCTCATCGAGCGACAGCTCGAGGAGCGGTGGCTCGAGCGTTTCACTGATGACGACCTTCTTGGCGAGATCCCGGTCGACTGGTCCCACATCCCATGGGAGGACTGAACCCCCCACGGTTGCATCGAGGTGACATCTGGTGGGCCGACGCCCCTGACGGCAAGGTCCGCCCGGTTCTCGTCCTGACCCGGGAACGATTCATCCCCAAGCTCAACTATGTACTCGTTGCGCCGGTCACCAGCGTCGTCCGAGGCCTTCCGACAGAGGTGGTATTGACGACTGACGACGGGATGCCACGCACCTGTGCGGCCAACTTCGACAACATGGCGTCGATCCGTGTCAACAGGTTTCGCGAGAGAATCACTCAGCTTGGGGATGCCAAGCTGATCCAGGTCTGCCAGGCCTACCGCTTTGCGGCCGGCTGTTGATCAGGGCCAGCCTTGGTGGTGGAGGCGGA
>CAYLYQ010000024.1:24990-27271 GCA_964388105.1 uncultured Acidimicrobiaceae bacterium | reverse complement strand
CGCGAGCGGGTGTCCGACTGGTCGAGCTGGGTGAACCTCTCGAATACGCGTTCCCGCTGGTCCTCGGGGATGCCCGGGCCGTGGTCGACCACTGCCATGAAACTCCGCGTCCCCTGCTCCCACCCGTAGAGCTCGATCGGGCTGTCCGGCGCGTACTTGGCGGCATTCTCCACCAGGTTGATGAGAACGCGGGTCAGGTGATCGCGGTCGGCCTCGACCGTGGCGTCTGCCGGCTCCACCGTCGTGGCGGCGTCGATGGCCACGACCCGGTTCACCTCGTCGAACACTTCCTTCAGAGCGATCGCCTCGTAGTGGACGGGTATGGCACCCCGGTCGATCCGGGACACGACCAGGAGGTCCTCGATGAGGCGTTGCAGACGCCCGGCCTGGCGTCGGGCCGAGATCAGCAGTTGCTGGCTGGCAGGCTCCGGTGGCGCCAGCTCCGGCCGGTTCACGGTGTCGAGTGAGCCGATAATCGAGGTGAGGGGGCTGCGGAGCTCGTGGCTGACGGTGGACACGAAGTCGGTCTTCATCTGGGCGACCTCCTCGAGGCGCCGCGCCATCTCGGCCTGGGCCTCGTAACGACCCAGCTGGCTGAGCACCAGGCCAGCTGGCGCCGCCAGCGACCCGAGCTGCTCCAACTGGTCTTCGGTGAAGTCGCCGCGCCGCGGTTCGCCCACGATGATCACTCCGACTCTCATCGCCTCCACCTTGAGGGGAGCGACGATCGCCTGGGTGAGGCCCAGGTCGTTGAGGAGGAAGTGGGCGTCGGTGGTGTCGTCGACCCGCTTGACGTGGATCGGCCGGGCCGCGCGATAGGTCTGGGCGACCACGTTGGGCGTGCCGATGTCGATCATGGTCTCCTCGGCATCGACTGCCGCCCCGTTGACCCAGATCGGGCTCATCACCTTGAGCTTGTTGAGGCTGCCGTCGTGGAGGAGGACCATTCCCACCTCGGCGTCGAGATAGCGACAGATGGTCCCGACCAGGTAGGGGACGATCTCGGAGAGGGACTCCGCCCGGGCCAGGGTGGCGGAGACCGCGTAGAGGCGCTCGAAGTCGAGCCGCTGCTCCTCGAGCATCTTCTCGCGCGTCACCGATATCACCATCTCCCGTTCCAGCTCGAACCCGACCAGGGCAGTGGCGGCGGCCACGACGGCGACGGTGAGAACGGGGGCGAGCACGTCGGGAACGGCGTCGACCTCGCCGAGCGTCAACGCCAGGTAGGCCACCGCCCCGCCGATGGCGACCGTGACGAAGGCGTGCGTCCACCACACCAGCAACAGACCCGAGATGGCGGCCAGTCCGAACAGCACGGGCTGGGCCGTGGCGGACAGCTCCGGGACGCGCCCGACCGCCGTGACGCCGGCGATGAACACCAGCATCCAGCCGCCCAGCACCCAGGGGGCGCCACGATTGGCGATGATCCGCTCCCAGCGGGCGACCGCGGAGAGGACGACGAGCAGGATGAGCCCGATCATCGGGAGGTAGAACGCGCTGTCGTCGTAGACCTCGGTCCGCACCGCCTGCGCCCCGATGATGGCGAGGATGACCCAGGCGACCGCCGAGGCGCGCCGCACCAGGGACGCCCTGAAACGGGCCATCGCCTCGTGGACGCTTGGCTTGGTTGGCTCGGTGGTCATTGGATCAAGGTTTCTCCAAGTATTCTCGGCGTTTCCGCCCACCGGATCGAGGATTCATTCTTGGCTCTGAGGTCATATGCAGATGGTGCCCTTTTCGCCGAGATCCTCGGTGAGGGGCCGCCCTCCATCCTGGCACTGCACGGTTGGGCTCGGCGCGGGGCCGATTTCAAGGCGGCTCTGCACGGGCTTCCTGCACTCGCACCCGACCTGCCCGGGTTCGGCGCGTCCCCGACCCCGTCCGAGGTGATAGGCGCCGAAGGGTACGCGGAGGCGACCGAGGTGCTTCTCGAAGCCTTCGAGGAGCCCGCCGTGGTGGTGGGCCACTCCTTCGGCGGGAGGGTGGCTCTTCGTCTCGCCGCTCGCCAGCCCGATCGTGTCAAGGCCATCCTCCTCACGGGGGTTCCGCTCCTTCGCCTTCAGGCCGCAGTCAAGCCTCCCCTCGGCTACCGGCTGATCAGGTTCGGCAATCGGATCGGCGTGGTGCCCGACTCCGTGCTCGAACGCCGGCGTCGCAACGCCGGTTCCGCCGACTACCGGGCGGCGA
Organism: uncultured Acidimicrobiaceae bacterium; assembly: GCA_964388105.1. Classification (GTDB taxonomy): domain Bacteria; phylum Actinomycetota; class Acidimicrobiia; order Spongiisociales; family ZC4RG35; genus ZC4RG35. The sequence goes on along the minus strand of CAYLYQ010000024.1, from coordinate 25,084 downwards.
GCGGAGTGATGCGCGACATCCTGGTGAAGGCGGTCGCCGAGACCTACGAGCCGGAGCTGACTTCCATTCCCCACCCGATTCACATGCTGTGGGG
>CAYLYQ010000024.1:16112-24890 GCA_964388105.1 uncultured Acidimicrobiaceae bacterium | reverse complement strand
TCGGTCCGCGGCCGCACTTCGAAGCTGGCCTGGACCTCGAGGTTGCGGCGGCTCGCCATCGTCAGCGCAGGTCTGTTCGCGGTGGCGCTGGTGTCAGGCGTCCTGCTCGAACAGCCCATCATCCCGGCCGGGGCGCTGATGCTTCTCCCCTTAATCGTCGACCTCTCCCTCGTCGCCCTGCGGCCAGTGGAGAGGATGATCGGAGCGCAGTGGGTCAAGCGGGCACGCCGCAAGCTCGAGGCGATCGAGCCGCGGGTGGTGGCGATCACCGGCTCGTACGGCAAGACCACCACCAAGGCGTATGTCGCCCACCTGGCGTCGGGCACCCTCCGCACCGTGGCGTCGCCGGCGTCTTTCAACAACACCATGGGCCTGGCCCGGGCGATAAACGAGGGCCTCAACCCCGGGACGGAGCTGTTCGTCGCCGAGATGGGCACATACGGGCCGGGGGAGATCGCCGAGATGTGCTCATGGATCCAGCCGGAAGTCTCCGCCATCACCGCAATCGGGCCGGTGCACCTGGAGCGATTCGGATCGGAGTCCCGGATCGTCAGGGCGAAAGCGGAGATCCTCGACGGCGCCAAAGTCGGGGTGATCTGCGTCGATCATCCGTTGCTCGCCCAGCTGGCATCAGAGAGATCCGAGGCGATAGAGATCCTCGACGTCTCCTCGGGGGCGACGGGGGTGGTGAGGGTCACCGACGGCAAGCTCTTCGTGCACGGAGGCGAGGTCGCCGAAGTGCCCACACACGTCTATGCGTCGAACCTCGCCACGGCCGTCGGCATATGCATCGCCCTCGGCCTGGACATGGATTCGGTCGTCCCCCGTATCTCCGGACTGACGGCGCCCGACCACCGGCAGACGGTCTCCGTGTCCGAGGCCGGCTTCGAGATCATCGACGACACCTTCAACTCCAACCCGGCGGGGGCGAAGCGCGCCCTGGGGATCCTCGGCCGGGGCACTGGTGTCAAGGCGGTGGTGACGCCGGGCATGGTCGAGCTCGGGCCCGTTCAGGCCCGGGAGAACGAGGCGTTCGCCGCGGCCGCCGCGCAATCCGCTGACCACGTCGTCATCGTCGGGCGGACCAACCGTGCCGCCCTCCTCCGTGGGGCGGCGAAAGGCCAGGCCTCGGTTACCGTCGTCGACACGAGAGAGGAGGCAGTCGGATGGGTCCGGTCAAACCTCGGTCCCGGCGACGCCGTCCTCTACGAAAACGACTTACCCGATCACTATCCATGACGGAGGGAAGATGAGCCGCCCCCTGGTGGTCTTCGGCGGGCCATCCGACGAGCACGACATTTCGATCCTGACCGGCCTGCAGGTCGCCCGCGCCCTGGGGGACGTCGATGTCGTCTACTGGGCCAAGTCGGGGGACTGGTATCAGGTCGAAGCTTCGATGGAGGCGGCGGACTTCGCCGACGGAGTGCCCCGGCGGGCGCGGCCGGCCACCTTCGAAGCGTCTCCAGGCCAGGGGTTCATCGTGAAGAAGAAGGCGTTGCGCCCGAATGCCGTCGTGGTGGCCTGTCACGGCGGTCCGGGAGAGGACGGCACCCTGCAAGGGCTCCTCGACCTGGCCGGCCTCCGGTACACCGGACCGGGACAGGCGGCCTCCGCCCTGGGGATGGACAAGCTCTCGTTCGGAGCCTCGATGGCGGCGGTGGGCCTGCCCACACTGCCGCGGGCCCTGGTGGGCGTCGGGCATGCGGCCCCGTTCGACGGCCCTTACATCGTCAAGCCTCGGTTCGGCGGATCCTCGATCGGCATCGAGGTCGCCGACGACTGGGCGACGGTGACGGCTCTGTGCAAGTCATCGGTGTTCATGGCCCAGGGAGCGGTGGTCGAGCCGTACCTCGCGGGGAGCCGGGACCTGCAGATCGCGGTGCGGACCCATCCCGAACTGCAGCTGTCCGCCATCGAGGCGCCCGCGCGCCCCGAAGGGGGGATCTACACCTACGACCAGAAGTATCTGGCGTGGGGCGGTGAGGTCAGCGGAGGCCGCCAGCTCCCGGCCGACATCCCCGCCGCCGTCGAGTCGGAGATCCGACGGCTGGCCTCCGAGGTGACGGCAGCGGCGAGCCTGCGGGGGATCGCCCGCATCGACTTCCTGGAACAGGACGGAAAGGTCTACGTCAACGAGGTGAACACGATCCCCGGCTCGATGGCCGCCTACCTGTGGATCGATCCTCCACTGAGCCGGGCGCAGCTGTTCGCCGACATGGTGGCCGAAGCGCTCGCGACGCCCGCCCGCGTGTTCTCCACGGCGGGAAGTGACGGGACGGCCCTGCGCAACGCCGGGGCCATCGCGTCGAAGCTTGGTTGAGCGTACGCCTAGAAGTTCAAGGCGTACGCCGGTGGGGTGCCTCTATAGATGTACTACGGGGCAGGTGAGGGTGCGGGTGATGCCCTCGACCGACTGGATTCGGGCTACGACCAGCTTGCCCAACGAGTCGACGTCGTCGCTTCCGGCCTTGACGATCACGTCATAGGGACCGGTGACGTCGTCAGCGGATTCCACTCCGGGAATGCCCCGGACTTGCTCGGCGACGACGGCAGCCTTGCCCACCTCCGTCTGAATCAGGATGTACGCCTGCACCAATTGAGCCTCCTATTGCTCTAGAGGTGCGGCGACGATAGTGGATTGAGGAGTACCCCGTACCCGACAGGATGTACTCCGTATGCCGTACTCCGTATGCGCCGGGCGTTCCAGACAACGAAGGGCTCTCTCGCGATCAACTCGCGCGCGTACGGAGTACAGGCTTCGGATCGCTCGATTCAGGTGAGGTGACCGCCACGATCCGGCAAGGCAGATCCAGATCGCGGTACGGAGTACCTGTTCCGAGTCCGTCAGAACAGGTCAGGTCACCGCCACGGACCGGTCGGATTACTTGGGTTGCGGTCCTAATAGCCGTCTTGGCCGACACGCACCGAGGTGACGAACCGGTGGCCGTCTTCCTCGACGGTGTCGAACAGCAGGCGCTGGCCCTGGCGGAGGATGCGGAAGATCGAGCCTTCCAGGGAGCCCGGGCGGAGGAACACTTCGGATCGGTCGCTGTCGAGGACGACCACGCCGACACCGGTGATCGGGTCGTACGATTTGACGACCCCCTGGCTCATCAGGCCTTCACCACTTTCCCGGCCCGGATGCACGAGGTGCAGACGCGGGCCCGGCGGGTGTTCGAACCGTGCTGGATGCGGATTCTCTGGATGTTGGGCAGCCAGCGGCGGTTGTTGCGCTTGTGGGAGAAGCTGACGGTCTTGCCGTAGCTCGGCTCCTTGCCGCAGACCTCGCACCTGTAAGACATTGAAGAACTCCTGGAACTCTGTCGAGAGGGGCCGGGACACGCCGGCCGGTCGCAAATGTTACCCGGCGCGCCGCGAAAGTCGCAGTCGGAAGGGTTCCTGCTGTGAGCGGCCGCCGGTACCGTGACCGTGATGGCAACCCTGGCCAAGCTCGCCGGCCTTTCCGTGGAGGAGGTGAAGGGCATCGGACCCGCCTCTGCCAAGGTGCTGGAGAAGGTGAGAGTCCGGTCGGTCGCCGACCTGTTGCACCACATCCCACATCGGTACCTCGACGCCGAGGGAAGCACCATCGCCCGTGCCGCCACCGGGGCCGAGGTCACGGTCTTCGGCGAGGTGAGGTCGGTGCGGGACCGGCGTCCGCGGCGCAACCTCCACATCATCGAGGCGGTAGTCGGCGACGACACCGGGACCATCGCCGCGATCTGGTTCAACCAGCAGTGGTTGATGTCGAAGCTGGAGCCCGGCATGCGAGTTGCTCTCTCGGGGGTCATCGACTCGTTCGGTGGAAAGCGTCAGATGCGCGTGCGGAAGTTCAGGGCTCTCGCACCAGGGGAGGACCCCATGGAACGCGGCGAGATCACGCCCATCCACTCCCAGGTGGGCGAGATCAAGCCGGCGAAGGTCGCCGGGTGGATCCGGTCGGCCCTGGCACGCTCCCAGCCGATCTCGGACCCGGTCCCCGTCGAATTCCTCGCGGCCCACGGCCTGACTGCCCGCGCCGACGCATACGCCCACATCCACTTCCCGACCGACATGACGCAGGTGGGTCATGCGCGCCGGCGACTGGTCTACGACGAGCTTTTCCGGCTCGAGCTGGCACTCGCCCTCCAGAAGCACAGGAGGATGGAGGAGTCCCGCGGCATCTCGCACGACGTTGAGGGCAAGCTCACCGAGAAGTTCGTCTCCGGTCTCCCGTACCAGCTGACCGCGGCGCAGCGCCGGGTCATGGCCGAGATCTCAGCCGACCTGAGAAGCCCCTACCCGATGCACCGGCTCCTCCAGGGGGAGGTCGGCTCGGGAAAGACCGTGGTCGCGGTGGCCGCGCTGTTGGACGGGATCGAAGGCGGCTGGCAGGGAGCGATCATGGCGCCCACGGAAGTCCTCGCCGAACAGCACTATCTGGGTGTCACCCATCTCCTCGCCGAATCCCAGATGTCGCCCGAGCCGTTCGGCGGACCGGCGAGGCTGGGCATGGACAGCCTCTTCGAGTCGGAAGGGCCCCAGGTCCGGGTGGCGCTGCTCACCGGCCACACGTCGACCGCCAACTACGACCCCGCGATCTCACGGGCCGACCTCCTCGAGGACATCGCCTCGGGCGCCGTCGACATGGTCGTCGGCACCCACGCCCTCATCCAGGAAGGTGTCGGGTTCCACAAGCTCGGCGTCGCCGTGGTCGACGAGCAACACCGCTTCGGCGTGTCCCAGCGGGTTCTCTTGAAGGAGAAGGCCGACGGCATCGACCCGGACCTGCTGATCATGACGGCGACCCCGATACCGCGGACCATCTCGATGACCCTCTATGGCGACCTGGACGTCTCCATGATCGACGAGATGCCACCCGGCCGGGCTCCGGTGCTGACCCGCCACATGCCTCGGGCCGACGAGGGCTCCGCGTGGCAGATCATCCGGGAGCAGGTGGCGAAAGGCCGGCAGGCGTTCGTGGTCTGCCCGCTCGTCGAGGACAGCGACAAGGTGGAGGCGACTTCAGCCAAGGCGGAGCACGCCCGCCTCAGCGAGGTGTTCCCCGACCTGGAAGTCGGGTTGATCCACGGGCAGATGCGCCCGGCGGAGAAGGAGGGGGTGATGGCCGCCTTCCGGGCCGGGGAGACGCAGATCCTCGTCTCGACGACGGTCATCGAGGTCGGCATCGACGTGCCCAACGCCACGGTGATGGTCGTGGAGGACGCCGATCGGTTCGGGCTCAGCCAGCTCCACCAGCTCCGGGGACGCGTCGGACGGGGCGAGCACCGTGGCGTCTGCATCCTCCTCGCCGATCCGGTGGGGGAGGAGGCCAGGCGGCGCTTGGCGGCCATGATCTCGACCAATGACGGATTCGAGCTGGCCAACCAGGATCTCGCCATCCGCGGCCAAGGGACCGCGTTCGGAGTCCGTCAGTCGGGCATGGGAGACCTCAGGATCGCCGACCTGATCGAGGACTTCGAAGTCCTGGTCGCCGCCCGCCGCGACGCATTCGGGCTGGTGGCGTCGGACCGTGAGCTTGCCGGGCAGCCCGAGCTCCTCGAGGAGGTGCGCGCGCTCCTGGGCGATCTCGTCGAGTGGCTGTTCGTCAGCTGATGCGCATCATCGCCGGGCAGGCAGGGGGTCGCCGCCTGAAAGCCCCCGACACCCGGGGCACCCGCCCCGCCACCGACCGGGTGCGCGAGGCGGTGTTCTCGTCGCTCGGTTCGTCGGTGACCGGGGCGCGGGTGGCGGACATCTACGCCGGGAGCGGCTCCTTCGGCCTCGAAGCCCTGTCGCGAGGTGCCGCCTCGGTCGTCTTCGTCGAGAGAGGACGGAAGGCTCTCGATGCGCTCCAGGCGAATATTCGGGCCGTCGGCCTGGGCGGGAGGGTCGAACCTGTCGAGGCTCGGCGATGGCTGGCCACCGGGCCAGGACCATTCGACCTGGTGTTCATCGACCCGCCATGGGACCTGCCCACGACCGAGCTCGACGCCGACCTCGCAGCCCTGGATGCGTCTCTGGAGGTCGGCGCCATCGTCGTCCTGTCCCGGCGGCACACCGACGCCATGCCCTCTCCCCCCGAAACCTGGGCGAGTGCCGTCGATAGGCGCTACGGAGATACCAGAATCCTCCGGTACGAGAAGGTGAGGGAATGACCACCGCCATGTGCCCCGGGAGCTTCGACCCGCCGACGAGCGGGCATCTCGACCTGATCGATCGGTCCAGGGCGATGTTCGACCGCGTGATCGTCGCGATCATCGACAACCCATCCAAACAACCCATGTTCACCGCCGCAGAGCGGGCCGAGTTCTTCGGCTCGATCTACGGCGACACCGTGGAGGTGACGACCTTCAGCGGGCTCCTGGTGGACCATGCCCGCCAGCAGGGCGCAGATCTGGTGGTCAAGGGCGTCCGCAACTCGACGGATCTCGAATACGAGACACCGATGGCCCACATGAATCGCCACATGACGGGGATGGAGACGGTCTTTCTGCCCACGAGCCCAGACGTCGGGTTCATCTCGTCGTCCCTCGTCAAGGAGATCGCCAGGCTCGGGGGCTCGGTGACGGGTCTTGTCCCCGATGTGGTGGAGAACGCACTGAAGGAGCGCCTGCAATGACCGAGGAAACCGAGATCATCGTCACGGATCCCGCACCCGAGTCGGGCCGCCACGAGTCGACCGACATCCTCGACATCATCGACGACCTCATGGTCCACCTCCACGAGGCGAAGTCGATGCCCCTCTCGTCGAGCGCGCTCATCGACCGTGACATGTTCTTGGGCCGGTTGGAACAGCTCCGCGCCAGCCTTCCCGACGAGTTGCGCGCTGCCCGCTGGATGGTGCGCGAGCGCGAGGCGTTCATCGCCCGCACCAACGAGAAGGCCCGAGAGATCGTGAGCAAGGCCCGGGAGGAGGCCGACAAGCTCGTGTCCGAGTCGAACATCGTGGCCGAGGCCGTTGAGGAGGCCAACATCCTCGTCCGCAGGGCCGAGGGGGATGCCCGGCGTATGAGGCTCGAGGCCGAGGATCACATCGAGAAGAGCCTCCAGAAGGTCGAGTCGGTCCTCACGGGGCTCGCCTCCGAGGTCCAGCGTTCGCGTCTCGAGCTCCACGAGGCGCGCCCGAAGGCCCCCGAAGTCCCCCTGTAGCGGGAACCCCCCAAAGGGCTGCCTTGGATTTCTCCCCCACTTGTGGGGGAGTACCGCCGAAGGCGGGGAGGGGGGCCGGTGCCGTCGCGTGAGCGCCTTTTGCGAAGTAACCAGCCCCCTCGCCTCTTCGAGGCACTCCCCCTCTCCGCTGCCGCTACGAGGGGGAGAAGTCCTGAGCTTCCTGAGGCGCGGCGCGTCCTTAATCTGTCTGCTGATGGGTGATTCGCTCTCTTTCCGCGTCGACGGCATCGCCGGACACCCCGAGCGGCAGCGCGAGTTCGCCGGTGCCAAGCACGTCACGATCACGGTCGTCGACTCGACCATCGACGACGAGATGGCCGTCGACGGTGTGTTCACGGGCACGGTCGACGGGATCGAGGCCGACTTCACCGCCACCGCGCCGGTCCGCTTCAGCTGCATCCGATGCCTCACGACCTGGGACGATGTCCTCGAGGCGGTGGGGAGCCAGCACTTCTCCAAGGTCCCCGACGAGGACGGCTACGCCATCGTCGACGGGGAGGTCGACATGGCCGGCCCGGCCACCGACGAGCTCGCCCTGGCGATACCACTCGCCCCGTTGTGCCGTCCGGACTGCAAGGGACTTTGCCCAATCTGCGGAACCGACTTGAATACGGAACCGTGCGACGGGCACGGGGACGACTCCGATTCCCCCTTCGCATCCCTCAAGGACCTGTTCGATCCCTGACCACAGGAGTGCTCCGTAATGGCGGTGCCCAAGAAGAAGATGTCGCGTTCGAGGACGCGGAGCCGCAAGGCTTCGTGGAAATTGAGCGCGCCTCGCACCGTGGCCTGTGAACAGTGCGGCAAGCCGAAGCTCCCTCATCGGGCGTGTCGGGAGTGCGGCACTTACGCGGGCCGTGAAGTGATCAAGACCGACTGACCCAGTTGGCTCGAATCGCCCTCGACGCGATGGGGGGCGACCACGCCCCCTCCGAGACCGTGGCCGGTGCGGTCGATGCGGCGCGTCGTGGGGTCGACGTGGTTCTCGTCGGACAGGAGCCCGCGCTCAGATCCGAGCTCGATCGTCTCGAGACCGACCTCCCGGTGGTGCACAGCCCCGACGTGATCGGCATGGGTGACGACCCGGCACGGGCGTTGCGCGAGAAGCCCAACTCCTCGATCGCCGTCTGCGCCCGGATGGTGGCCAGTGGCGAAGCCGAGGGGCTCGTGGGAGCCGGATCGACGGGGGCGGCCATGGCAGCTGCTTCCATTCTGATCGGGCGGATATCCGGGGTGTCCCGACCCGCCATCGCCACGATCTTCCCCACGCCGGACACACCCACCATGGTCCTCGACTCAGGCGCCAACCCCGAGGTCACGGCGGCCCAGATCCTCCAGTTCGCCGTCATGGGCTCCGTCGCGGCGGAGATCCTCCTCGGCGTGACGCGGCCCCGGGTCGGGCTCCTCTCCATAGGCGAGGAGAAGGGGAAGGGCCGTGATCTCGAGCGGGCCGCCTACGACCTTCTCGACCAGAGCGACCTCAATTTCATCGGCAATGTGGAGGGGCGCGATGTGGCCGCGGACCGGGCGGACGTGGTGGTCACCGACGGGTTCACCGGAAACGTCTTCCTCAAGACAACCGAGGGCGCGGCGAAACTGGTGGGGCAGTACTTCGCGGAGGCGGTC
>CAYLYQ010000024.1:0-16012 GCA_964388105.1 uncultured Acidimicrobiaceae bacterium | reverse complement strand
GAAGTCCGGCTCGGCCACACCTTCGCCGACCCCGACCTTCTCAGCCTGGCCCTCACCCATCGGTCGGTGAGCTCGGACGACGCCTCACGGGTCGACAACGAGCGCCTCGAGTTCCTGGGGGACACGGTGCTCCAGCTGGTGATCACCGAGGCCCTGTATCTCAGATACCCCCACCTTCCGGAAGGCCAGATGGCCAAGATCCGGTCGGCGTTGGTGAGCAAGCCGATCCTGGCTGAGATCGCGGAGTCCATCGGCCTTGGCGACTTCGTGGAACTGGCGCCATCCGAGGCGCGGTCGGGGGGCCGGGCCAAGCCTTCGATCCTCGCCGACGCCCTGGAGGCCGTCCTCGGCGCGATCTACCTGGACGCCGGGCTCGAGGTCGCCGACCGGGTCATTCTCGAGGTTTGGGGCGACCGCATCTCCGAGAAGGCCCTGCGCCCCGGCCTCAAGGATTACAAGACCCGGCTGCAAGAGGTGTTGGCCCGGACCGGGCGGCGGCCCTCCTACGAGATCTCGGGCTCGGGGCCGGACCACGACCGCTGGTTCCGGGCCGAGGCGATCATCGACGGTGCCGTGATGGGATCAGGTGAGGGGCCTTCGAAGAAGGAAGCCGAGCAGGCTGCCGCTCAGGCTGCCTTGGAGCGCCTCGCTCAGAGCTGATCCACCATCAGGGGCTCCTGTCGCGCCCTGAGGTCGAGGTACCAGTGGGTGAACGTGACACCCATCGCGGTCACGATCGGTCCCTGCGTCACCACGCCGAGCAGCGATGCCAGCGGTGCGTTGCCGCCACCGCCGGCCGCGGCGACCGGGATCGCCACCAATTGGACCAGTTGCAGCGCCACCGACCCGAGAAGCCCGACCAGGAGCAGGAAACCGAAGGTCGGCCACCATCTCTTTCGAACCAGGGAGGCGCTGCGGCTCATCGCCCGAAAGGGCCTGTGGCCCTCGACCGACGAAACGGCGGTCACCATGGACAAGGAAGTCCCGAGCCAGATGCCCGGGCCGATCAGGGCGACGAGAAGGACGAGTGCCACCAGCGCCGCGGTCGCGTTCGGTGTTCCCACCGTGGCGGCGGGGACGGACCAGAACGTGAGGCCGAGGAAGAACAGCCCGGCCGCCGCGGCCACCCCGAGGACTCCCGCCAGTGCGGCTCCCGCGAAAGGCCGGAGAAGGCCCTTCGTCGCGGACTTCCAGGAGGCTCGTTCGCCCTTGACGTCGGCGATGGCGACCCGGTGGCAGGCAACGAACACCAGGATCGTCGCCAGCGCCTGGACGATGACCGTCACGGCGGTGGCGATGAGGAACGGCCTCGATCGATCCATGAACTCCTCGGGGTCCAGATCGGAGAGCGCACCGGGGCTCTCGAAGAGGGTGTCGACGAAGTCCAGTGCCCCCGGGATCGAGAACGCGGCGAGTGTGGCCAGCGAGGCCGGTATGAACACGAGGATCGCGAACGGGACCAGGGTGCGCCAGGTGCGCCCCAGGCCCGCCAGAGCGTCGTTGAGGACCTGCCCAAGGGGCCGGGGGAGTAACCGCATCGGGGGTTTACCGTAATCCGGCCGCACACCCTGCAGTCGCAATGCCCGAGTTACCCGAAGTCGAGACCACCCGCCGTCATCTCGAGCCCGCCATGGTGGGCCGCACAATCGTGCGCGCCGAAGTGAGCCACCCCCGCACCGCTCGGCACAACGCGTCGGAGGTCGAGGTCGCCGAGCGTCTCAGCGGCAAGCGCATCGATGCGCTGCGCCGTCACGGCAAGTTCCTGGTGGCCGATCTGAGCGACGGCTGGACCATGGTCGCGCACCTCGGGATGTCGGGCCGCTTCTCGATCGGAGGTCCGGACGACGAGGCTCCGGCACACACACATGCGGTCCTGACGCTCGACGACGAGACCGTCATACGGTTCACCGACCCGCGCACCTTCGGCTTCGTGGCGGTCTACGACGAGGACGAGATGGCTTCCTCCTCCCTCGGGCGCCTCGGGCCCGACGCCTGGGCCGACCGGCCCGACGCTTCGAGCCTTGCCGCGGCCCTCGCAGGGCGGAAGGCGCCGATCAAGGCCCTCCTCCTCGACCAGGGGCCGGTTTCGGGCCTCGGGAACATCTACGCGGACGAGGTGCTCCACCTGGCTGGTGTGCACCCTCTCACACCCGGGGGGGACATCCCGCACGACCGCCTGGTGGCACTGGCGGACGCCATCGGCGTGGTGCTGGCGAAGGCGATCGAAGCGGGGGGCACCACCCTCGACGACCTCGCTTACCTCCTTCCGGACGGCCGGGCCGGTGACAACCTGCCGGCGCTTCGTGTGTACGGCCGGACGGGTCTTCCGTGCCCCGCTTGCGGGACTCCCGTGGATCGGGTCGTGGTGCGGGCCCGGTCCACCCACTTCTGTCCCCATTGCCAGGTCTGATGGCGTTGCTTGTTAGCCTGGAAGCCCTAATCACACCTTTGTCATTCGCCAGGAGCAAGCTTTGTATCTGAAGTCCCTGAAGCTGGCCGGCTTCAAGTCGTTCGCCGACCGGACCCGCCTCGAGTTCCGGCCGGGAGTCACCGTCGTGGTCGGTCCCAACGGCTCCGGGAAGTCGAACCTGGTGGACGCCCTCTCCTGGGTGCTGGGCACGCAGTCCCCGAAGAGTCTCCGGACCCCGAAGATGGAAGACGTCATCTTCGCCGGCACCGCCTCCCGGCCCGCCCTGAACAAGGCTGAGGTGGTCCTGGTCATCGACAACGCCGACCGGCTCATCGACCTCGACCTCGACGAGGTTGCGATCACCCGCCGCCTGTATCGGGACGGTTCGAGTGACTACGAGCTCAACGGGGTCTCCTGTCGACTCCTCGACATCCTCGACCTCCTGTCCGACTCCGGCGTCGGCCGGCACCAGCATGTGATCATCGGCCAGGGGGAGATCGGCCAGGTGCTCAACGCCTCACCCGAGGAGCATCGCGCCGTCATCGAGGAGGCGGCCGGCATCCTCAAACACCGTCGCCGCAAGGAAAAGGCCGAGCGGCGGCTGGAGCGCACGGGGGAGGACCTGGTGCGGCTCGAGGACATCGTCGGCGAGATCGCCCGGCAGATGCGACCCCTGCGCAAGCAGGCGCGGGCGGCCGAGCGCTACCACGGGCTGCGGGAAGAGGTCGTCGCGCTCCGCCTCCACCTCGGTGGCCTGCAGCTGGCCCACATGGACCGTGAGCTCACTGTGGCGGTTTCGGAGAGGGCTTCGCTGGCAGAGTCCGCTGAGGTCGACATGCGCCGGATGGCCGAGCTCGAGGATGCGGTGACCCGCCTGACCGCCTCTTCCGGCGAGGTGGCCGCCGAGCTCGACCGGGACAGCACGGCAGCGGCATTGTTGGAGACCGCGGGCGAGAGACTGCGGCGGATCGCGTCGGTGGCCCACGAGCGGGCCCGGGCGGCGACGGGAAGGATCGAGGCCACCGAGGCGCGCCTGGTCGACCTGCACGCCGAGTCGGAGGCGATCGAGGCGGAGAAGGCCGAACTCACGGGGAGGCTCGCCGCGCTGGAGGCTGACACCGAGCGCGCCGAGGCGTCCTTCCGCAGGCTCGAGGACGAGGAGCGTTCCCTGGCCACCCAGGCGAGCCTGTCGCCGGAGGGAGCCCTGGCGGCAGTACGCGGTGAGCTGAGCGCACTCGAGGCCTCCATCGACCGTGACCGGCGCGAGATCGAGTCTCTGGATCACCGGCTCGAGGTGCTGCGCGCACAAGTCGAAGCCGAGACCTCCTCCGTTGAAGACATCGACCGCGAGATCAGGATCCTCGACGCCTCCCTCGCCGACCTCCAGGCCGACTACGACGGCGCGGTTCGCGCCCGTTCCGGGGACCAGGAGCGTTGGACCTCGGCTGAGGATGCGTTCTCGGCGGCTCGCACCGCGGTCGCCGCAGCCGAGGCCCGTGTCGAAGCGATCCAGGGGGCATTGGAGGGCCGGTTCGACGAGCAGGCGAGGTCGATGGTGGAGTCGGCTTCCGGCTCACTCGGCCGGCTCGCCGCCATCCTCGACGTGCCCGAGGGCCTCGAAGCAGCTGTATCGGCCGCGCTCGGACCCTGGGCCGACGCCGTCGCTTTCGAAGGCCGCGGGGTCCTGCGTGATGTCGCCGGGAAGGTGAAGGCCGCCGGCAGCGGCTCGGTGTCGGTCGTCGCTCCCCGCGGGGATGCCGCGGTTCCCGCCCGCTCCGTCGCCGCTCAGCTGGGGCTCGACGCCATGGTCGACGCGCTCGGTCCCCAGGCCGATCGTGAGCTTGCCGCAGCTCTCATGGGCGATGTGGTGCTGGTGGAGGGTTGGTCGGCGGGCTGGGACGTTGTCGCCGCCAATCCGGGGCTCCGGGCCGTGACCCCCGAAGGCGACCTGATCACCGCCGACGGGGCAGCCCTCGCCAATCCCGACGGGGCCACCTCGGTTCTGCTGGAGACCGCCGAGGTCGCTCTGGAGCGAGCCCGGACGGAGGAAGCTCGGACCCGGTCGCTTCACACGGCGGCTCGTCGGGACTTCGACCTGAGCCGTGAACGCGAACGCAAGTGCCTCGAAGCCGTGGAGCTCGCCGAGTCGGGCCTCGCCGGCAAGTCCGAGGCGATGGACCGCTTCCGACGGTCGGTGGTGGCCATCGAGACCGAGATCGAGCGGATCGGGCAGCGGCGGTCGGCCCTCCTGGCCGGGATCGAGGCGTCGACCGCTCAGGCCGGGGACCTCACTGCGAGGATCGACGCGCTCGAAGGCGAGGAGAGCCGTCGAGTCAGGGTCTGGGAGGAGCTCGAAGCCCGGCGCTCCGCGCTGGCCGTGAACCGGGAGCAGGCTCGTTCGGAATGGCAGGAGGCCTCCGGTGTGCTGCGGAGCACGGCCGAGCGCATCTCGATGCTCGACGACCGGGCCCGTCGCATCTCGGAAGAAGAAGAGAGATTGGTGGCCCCGGTCGGTGTGACCAACCCGGAGGGTCTGGCCGCGGTGGAGCAGGCTGCCCGCCGCGCGGTCGAGATAGTGGAGGCCAAGGTCTCGGTTCTCCGCGATCGTCAGGCCCAGCATCGCTCCGAGCGTGACCGCGTCACCGCACTGCTGTCGACCGCCCGGGCCGACTTCGAGTCCTGCCGCAATGCCCTCGAGAGGGGTCGAGCGCGGACCGCTGAGCTCGACGTCCGGCTCACCGAATTGCGCATGCAGCGAGAGGCGGTCGCCGAAGCTCTCCGCCGGGATGCCGACGCCGAGCCCGAGCAGGCGTATGGAGCTCCTCGTCCCGAATATCCGGAGGACGCCGACCTGGAGGAGATCCTCAATACTCGCATGGCCGAGCTGTCCCGCCTCGGCCCCATCAACCCGTTGGCCGCCGACGAGTACCGGGAGCTCTCCGAGCGCCACGAATTCATCACGGCTCAGGTCGCCGATGTCGAGAGCTCCAGGACCGAGCTCCGGAAGGTGATCGCGGCCCTCGACGAGGAGATCGAGCAGACGTTCCACCAGGCTTTCGAAGAGGTGGCGACCGCCTTCGAGCGCTACTTCTCGGTCCTGTTCCCAGGCGGGAAGGGGCGGGTGCGACTGGCCGACCCCGACGATCGGACCTCGGGCGTCATCATCGAGGCCCAGCCCATGGGCAAGAAGGTGACCCAGATGACCCTGCTCTCCGGTGGTGAGCGCAGCCTCGCCGCACTGGCGTTCCTCTTCTCGGTCTTCGAGGCACGACCGAGCCCGTTCTACGTCCTCGACGAGGTCGAGGCCGCCCTCGATGACGTCAACTTGCGACGATTCCTCCGCATCGTGGAGGAGTTCCGGGCCAAGGCCCAGCTCATCGTCATCACCCACCAGCAGCAGACCATGGAGGCCGCCGACGTGCTCTACGGGGTGACGATGGAGGCCGGTGGGTCGTCTCAGGCCTTGCGCAAGGACATGAGCGACACCATGGTTCGCTCTGCCTGATGCCTGACACACCGGTCCTCATAGCCATCGTCGTCGCCGTCGTGGCGGTTGCCGTGCTCGTCTTGTGGTTGCGGAGCCGGCGCCCAACGACCTCGCTGCCGACACCGGCAACCGTTTCCAGGGGCCCTCGGTGGGGCCGGGCGCTGAGTCGTGTCTGGGGCGAGTCTGTCGACGACTCCACCTGGGCGCGGCTCGAAGAAGCACTCCTCGCCGCCGACGTCGGAGTCTCCGCCACCGACCGGGTGGTTTCGGCGGTGAGATCCCGGCGCCCCCAGGGAGTCTCCGAAGCGGAGGGCATGGTCACCGAGGCGTTGGTTGCCGAGTTCTCCGACGCCAGTCGCGCTCTCGACCTCGACGGCGAACCTGCCGTGGTGCTGGTCGTTGGGGTCAACGGATCGGGGAAGACCACCACCATCGCCAAGCTCGCCCGCCACGTCTCGAACCAGGGGAAGTCGGTCCGTCTCGCCGCGGCGGACACCTTTCGGGCCGCGGCTGTCGACCAGCTCAGATTGTGGGGGGAGCGCCTCGACGTGGCGGTCTCCACCGGTCCCGAGGGGGCCGATCCCGCGTCTGTGGTCCACGAGGCGATGTCCACGGCTCGTGCCGAGAATGTCGATGTGGTGCTCGTCGACACGGCGGGACGTCTGCATTCGAAACGGAATCTCATGGAGGAACTGGGGAAGGTGCACCGGGTGGCCGCCCAAGCCGGGCGCGTATCCGAAGTGCTGTTGGTCCTCGACGCCACATCGGGACAGAACGGTCTGGCCCAGGTTCGGGAGTTCGCCGCTTCGGTTCCATTGACCGGCGTCGTGCTGTCGAAACTCGACGGGACCGCCCGGGGCGGCATCGTGGTGGCGGTCGAAAACGAATTGGCGGTGCCGGTGAAGCTGGTGGGCACCGGCGAGACGGCTGACGACCTCGAGGCGTTCGACCCGGTGGCCTTCGTGGCAGACTTGACCGCACGATGAAAACCGAGGACCTCGCCGAGTTGGCTCGGGGCGCCGCCGAGAACGCCTATGTGCCGTACTCGCACTTCCGCGTCGGAGCCGTCGTCGTCGGAGCCGGGGGGGAGGCCTTCCTGGGCGCCAACGTCGAGAACGCGTCCTATCCGGTGTCGTCCTGCGCCGAGGCGACCGCGGTCAACACGGCGGTGGCGGCCGGCCTCCGCAAGATCGACACCGTCGCGGTGGCCTGCATCGACGCCACAGAGCCCGAGTCCACCTATCCCTGCGGCCGGTGCCGCCAGATCATGTCGGAGTTCGGCGTCGAGACGGTCATCGTCACTGGGCCGGCCGGCACGGAGATCCGGACCCACACCCTCGACGAGCTGCTCCCGCACCGCTTCGTGCTCTGACTTCTCTTCCGGCCTGAATGCCTGGGAACGGTCCCTGCCACATGCCCAAGCGAGGCAGGAGTGAGGGTTCGATTACCAAGTCAAGCCGGCGACGGGCGAGTAAGAAACCGTCAATTCTGCTTGTCAATGCACCTTCGGGGGACAAACATGTGACGGTGAGCCGAAAGCTGGCGATCCTCCTAGGGTTTGCCTTGGTTGGAGCGCTTACAGGCGCTTTGGTGGCACAGTCGGACCCCGGAACAGCTCGACTGAGGTTCGACGACCAAATCATCGAGCTTCCTTGCGCGTTTGTCGAGGTGAGGACAGTATCGGTTGCCCCAAACGCCGAATTGCCGGCCAGGGTCGAGGACGCGGACATATCTGCCCTGACTAATCGTGGCAGGCATGAGTATGAGAATCTGACCGACACTCTCCTTGTGCGTCGAAACGCGGCCGGGGGAGTCATCGAGGTCCTAAGTATCGAACAGATCGATAACGGATTCATCGCCACACAAGGCGCATCTTGCGTCGAGGGCAGTCCATGACCAGGTTCAGGTTCGCCTGTCTTCTCGCATTCGTTGTTGGTTTCGTTCCGTTATCGGGCGGTATCGGCCAAGCAGGTTCTTCGCACTATCACCCGCAGGACTGGTCCGGGCCCCCAATAATTCGTGTGGACTCGACGATGATAGCGCCGTTCAACACCGCAACTGCCAGATCAGAAATCGGGGCGGGAAGGCTTACATGGAACAACGTGGCTGGCGCTTCGATCGACATGACTCTGGGGGCGACTCTTGATATGGCAAATACCATCGCATTGTCAAACGTCCCCCAGGGCTATGCCTATGTCACAGAGTCGCTCCTTAGCGCGGGCACCTTCGGTGTCACTGGTTGTCGAATCAACTACATCCTGTTCCGCATTGATGCCTGCCTCACCGAACTCGATGCCAACAATGTTCCCTGGGAGATTGGTAGTGCTGGCACCCATGCCGCAGCCGGTACATTGGATCTGCGTTCCGCAGCGGCGCATGAGCTTGGTCATGTGATGGGGTTCGAAGGAGGATCCCATCATGTCGAGATCAATTGCGACATATGGTCAGATGCAGCGAACGGAGCGAACACAATGTGCAAGACTCTCAAAGCTGCTCCTTCCGTTGGGGCTATGAAGATCTACCGAACGGCTGCGCCCCATGAGGCAACCGATCACGACACCAACTACTGATAACCTGCCAGGACCCAGTCTTGACAATTGGCCAAACGGGTGAGGAACATGAAAGGTAGGCCTCGGAAAATTCAGTGGATCTTACTCGCCTCGAGCCTTGCTATTGTTTCCTGCACGCAGGGACCAGAGTTACCGCCGCGTGATGACCCGCGTATATCCGAGGTCAAGGCGTGGCTAGATGACCACTCATTCTGTGCGGAGGACCCCGACTGTCACTTTGATGAGGCGAGGCGCATTATCGCAGAGAGCGAGGCCGAAGGCCTGTACACCGTACCTGAGATTCTTATACGTCTGGCGAGGCTATCAGGCCGTGAAGCTCCATAGGGAGTCATGTCTAGTCGGCTGGGAGACGAGACCTTCGATACCAACAATTAGGAGGAAACGATCTATGGGATTGACGCACGTCACCGACAAGCTGGTCATGTGGGCGTGAGTCGGAGGCTGGTGATCGTCTTGGGGCTGGTTCTCGCCACGGGTGTTGGTTTACTGCTCGCCTGGACTCCGATGGATCCGTGAGCGCCGGCCGATGATCCCCGTATACCTGCGGTTGTGGCATGGATTGAAGATTCGGGTTTTTTTTTTGCTCAGAGGATCCGGATTGTCTCCCGGATGGGGCGAGACGATACATAGCGGAGAACGAGGCCGAAGGCATCTACACCGTGGGGGAGATGTTCAAGCGGACCGAAGAGCTGTCTGATCCCTGATCCATCCGGATTTCTCACCCGTGGAGCGGTAGCGGAACGGGGGAGTACCCGGAGGGGGAGGGGGCCGGATAGAAGCTTGAGTTCCCGAAGCCGTTGGCTGCCGATTCGGCCAGGTGTTGCGCGCGAGGTCTTCGAGTTGGGAACCGACCCCCTACCTCCGCCTTCGCTGCGCTCCGGCGCAGGGACCTTCCCCCATCTGACGATGGGGGACACATCCTGAAACGTCCGGCTAAATCCTGTCGTCGGCTATCTGTTTTCCAGAGCCTCGATCAGTTTGGGGAGGACCTGGCTCGCGTCTCCGACCACACCGAGGTCGGCGACGGAGAAGATGGGGGCGTCCGGGTCCTTGTTGATGGCGATGATCGTGCCCGCGTCCTTCATGCCGACCAGGTGCTGCATCGCACCGGAGATGCCGACCGCGATGTAGACGTCGGGCTTCACCGTCTTGCCGGTCTGGCCCACCTGCTTGGAGTAGGGGACCCACCCCGAGTCGACGATGGCGCGGGTGGCGCCGGTGGCCGCCTTGAGGGGCTTGGCCAGCCGCTCGATGAGCTCAAAGTTCTCAGCACTGCCCAAGCCACGCCCGCCGGACACGACCACCTTGGCGTCTCCGAGTTGGGGGCCTTCCCGTTCCTCCACGTGGCGCTCCGTGACCTGCGCTTCCGCGGCGCCGGTGTCAGGCAGTTCGAGCGTCTCAATCGCGGCGGCGGCTCCGCCCGCTGGCTCAATGGCGTACGACTTGGGGCGGACGATGACGATCGCCGGCTTCTCGGCGATGGCTGCCGTGGCGATCCGCGTCCCGCCAAACACCTCGTGATCCGTCTCGGCTCCTTGGTCGGCGAGGCGGACGGCATTGGCATTGGACAGGACACCGACACCGAGGCGGGCGGAGAGCCTCCCGGCGATGTCCCGACTGTCGTAGGTCTGGGCGAAGAGGATCAATTGGGGCTGGTCCGACTCGGCGAGGGCCGCCAGGGCGGCTGCCACAGGTGCCGCAGGCAGGCGGTCACCGGCATCGGCTACCAGGACCTTGGACGCCCCATGGTCGCCCAAGACCGTGGCCACGTCGTCGGAGGCTGAGCCGAGGTAGACGGCGGTCACGTCCCCCAGCTCCCGGGCGCAGCTCATCAGCTCCAGGCCCGCGGGAGCCGGAGCACTGTCTATCGACTCGACGAAGACCCAAACCGACATTCAGATCACCTTCTTCTGCTCGAGGAGTTCGACGATGGCGAGGTGGGCCGAACCGTCGTCTTCGATCTTGCGGCCGGCCTCTCGCTCCGGGGCGGGCGACACCTCGGTGACCGACTGCGTCACATCGGCCTCCACGCCGAGGTCGGCCAGAGTGAGCGTGTCCATCGGCTTCTTCTTGGCATCCATGATCCCCTTGAAGGTGGGGTAGCGGGGCTCGACCACCCCGGCGGTCACGGACACGACTGCGGGAAGGCTCGAGCCGACAACGTCGTATCCGGCAGCGGTTTGCCGGTCGATGGTGATCTTGTCGCCCGAGGCGTCCACCTTGGTGGCGTAGGTGAGGGACGGCACGCCGAGCAGTTCAGCCAGCATCTGGGGGAGGACGCCGGCATAGCCGTCGGTCGATTCGGTGCCGGTGATGACGAGGTCGAAGCCCTCCTTGCCGATGGCCGCAGCGAGCACACGCGCCGTGGTGAGGGCGTCGGCGCCCCGCAGTGACGGGTCGTCGACGATGACCGCCTTGTCGGCGCCCATGGCGAGCGCCTGGCGGATGCCTTGGGCCGACCCGGAAGGTCCCATGCTGACCAGTGTGAGGGTGCCTTCGTTGGCCTGGGCGATCTGGAGGCCCATTTCGACGCCGTAGCGGTCGGTATCGTCGAGCACCTGGTCGGACGGCCGGATCAGCCAGCCGGTGCCTTCTTCGAGTTGATACGGGGTGGCGGGGTCGGGGATCTGCTTTACGCAGGCGACGACTCTCATCGGGGTGAAAACTCCTTGTCCTGGGCACCGCCGATGGTACCCGGCCCTGATTTCACGAAATCCGGTCGATGACCAGCTGTGGTGGCTCCATCGGGTCGGGACCGATCTCCCAGGCGGAATCCAGGTGGGATTTCTGTCGTTCCCAGCGAGCCGGTTCGGAGAACCTGACCCGGGCGAGTTCGTCACCTTCCTGCACCGGGTCGCCCAGCTTCTTCAAGAGGGTGATCCCGACGCCTGGGTCGACCGTGTCGTCGGTGCGCTCCCGGCCCGCCCCGAGGCGAGTGGCGACGGCGCCGATGGTGAGGGCGTCGCAGCGGGTCACGTATCCGTTTGAGGGGGCCGTGACCACCGACTCTTCAGGAGCGCTGGCCAAGAGCGACGGGTCGTGGAGGACCGAGGTGTCGCCGCCGTGCGCTTCTGCGACTTCGACGAGCTTGCGGAAGGCCGACCCGTCGTCGATCGCGGACCGGAGACGGTCCTGCCCGCCGTCAATGCCGGCCAGCTCAAGCATGACCTCTCCCAGCGCGAAGGTCAGCTCGACGACGTCGTCGGGTCCGCCTCCTCGGAGCACCTCGACGGACTCCCGGATCTCGTTGGCATTCCCCACCTCGCGGCCTAGCGGCTGTTCCATCGAGGTGATGAGGGCGATGGTCTTCACCCCGTACGAGTTGCCGATGCCGACCATCGTTTCGGCCAGGAGTCGCGAGTCGTCAAGCTCCTTCATGAACGCCCCCGAGCCGGTCTTCACGTCGAGCACGAGGCCGTCGAGACCCTCGGCGAGCTTCTTGGACATGATGGATGACGAAATGAGCGGGATGGAGGGGACGGTGCCGGTGGCATCACGGAGTGCGTAGAGCTTGCGATCGGCGGGGGCGATCGTCTCCGATTGCCCGGCCAGCACCAGGCCGTGCTCGGTGAGGATCTTGGCGAAGCGCTCCTTGTCGAGTCCGGTTGTGAACCCAGGGATCGATTCCAGCTTGTCCAGTGTGCCGCCGGTGTGACCTAGCGCGCGTCCGGACATCATGGGTACCGCCACACCGCACGCGGCGACGAGGGGAGCGAGGGGGATCGAGATCTTGTCGCCGACGCCGCCCGTGGAGTGCTTGTCCACCTTGGCTGCGGCGATGTGGCTGAAGTCGAGGACGTCGCCCGACTCGAGCATGGCTTTGGTCCAGGCCGCCAGTTCCTCAGGGTCGAGGCCTCTCCAAACGATCGCCATCGCCAGCGAGGCCATTTGATAGTCGGGGACGTCGCCCTTGGTGTAGGCGTCGATCAGCCAGGCGATCTGGTCAGGGGCCAGGGTCCGGCCGTCCCGTTTGGCCTCGATGAGTTCGACTACGGAGAACGTCATCGTCGGATCGTAGGGTCGGTGGTCCAACGTCCCTGATGGTCGCTGCTGTGTGCCTCATTTCTGACGAGGTGCTGATGCTCAGGGCTAGGAAAGGGTTCACGACCCAAGCTCTGGCATATGATCGCAACATGGTTTGCAGCCTCAGTGACCCGAAAGCCGGTTCTATCTCTCGACGTCCCCTGCGGCTACTCGTCTTTGCACGAAGGTGAACATCTGGCAGGCCCGGCTTCTTTCGTCAGTCATTCTCTTGGCTGGTTGCGCTTCGACGACCGATTATTTCGCCGGTGGCGCGGCTGAGGCCGAATACTTTGAATCGATCGGAGACATGGCCGCGGCGAGCGACCTGGTCGTATCCGCAACTGTTTCCGACGTGAAGGTCTCGGACTACACGAGCCAGTTGGGTGCGCAGGTCGCATTCAATGCGGAGGTGGTCCTGAAAGTCAGTGAGACGTTCGGCCGACGGGAAGGCCTCGACGGTCCTGTCGATGGTGCGGTGGCCTTCTTGAATTATCTGGGTCCGGAGCAGGAGAAGGATCGCGCTCTGGCTCATCTGCGTGATGCTCTGTCAGATCGGGAGAGCTGGTGGTTTTTGAGGTCGGCCGAGGCCGACGATCGGGAGTTCTACATCCTGATCAATACAGCCGGCTTTGTGGTGCCATCACAGGACGGGTCCTATCTGACCGCGGGCTTCTATCAGAGGTCTTCCGAGTTGGCTCGTGCCGGGCGCCTTGATGAGGTTGACAGTCATCGGCCGCTCTTGCAGCAATTGACCGGGATGCGGCCAGAAGACATCGCGCCGAGCCTGAGGGATGCGGCCAAGGGGCCCCGCGATGCCGGTCTCACGGTCCCACCTGAGTCTAGGCCAGGTGGATGATCGGCTACATGAGCCCAGCAAGCTCGTCGAGGCCCAGCGCCAGGTTCATGTTCTGCACCGCTTGCACCGCAGCCCCTTTCAGGAGATTGTCTTCGGCGCCGACCACCACAACGCTGCGTCCGTCGTCGGACACCGTGAACCCCCCGAGGAGCACACCGAGCAGATTCGTGCCGTCGGCGAGTTCCGGAATCTCGTCGGTGATCTCGATCAGAGGCTCGTCGCCGTACGCCTCCTCCATCCGCCGACGCACCTCGTCCACTGACATCGGGGAACTGAGCGGCACCTGAGCCGTCACCAGCAGCCCCCGGAAAGCCGGATGGACATGCGGCATGAAGCGCACCGGGCGGCCCAAGTGTCGGGTGGCTTCCCTTTCGTGGTTGTGGCCGGAGAGTTTGTACGGCATGAGGTTGTCGGCCAGCCGCTCGGGGTCGTTCTTGGGACCAGGGGTGGTGCCGGCGCCCGAGTACCCGGAGACCCCGAACACCACCGGCACGCCGTCGGCGTCGTCGAGGAGCGGCGCCAGGGCGAGTTGCACCACCGTGGCGTAACAGCCTGGGTTGGCGATCCGCCGCGAACCGGCGATCTTGTCCCGGAACAGCTCCGGAAGCCCGTAGGCCCAGTCGTCGTCCCACCGATGGTCGGCTGAGATGTCGATGACCACGGTTTCGGGGGGGATCACGGCCAGGAAGTCGGCGGATGCCCCATCGGGCAACGCCAGGAAGAGGACATCGACGGGGTTGGCTGCCACGAATCCCGGGTCGGTGTCGGAGAAGACGAGGCCCGGGTAGTCCTCGACGGCTTGGCCCGCCCGTTCCCGGGAGCCCGCCCAGGCGACTTCCACCCCTGGGTGACGGCGGAGGATTCGCAACAGCTCCGAACCGGTGTGCCCGCGGGCCCCGACGATCCCGACGGAGTAGGTCACGTCCGATCCTGGAACGACTCGGGCAGGTCCGCGATGACCTTGACGGCACGGGCGATGCGGTCGAAGTCGGTCTCGCCCTTCCAGTAGATGATCCACTTCCCCGCGCGGACGGACCCGTCGGACTCCTCGGTGTAGAAGCCGTTGATCGCGTTGTCGTTCCGGCTCCTCCAGAAGATGACGGGGTACTGGCGGACGAGCTCGTCCCACACGGCGCGAGCCGTTCCGTCTCCTCGGGCGCTCTCCATGACGGCGAACTTGTCCAGGTAGGGGGTGTCGTCGATGCGGGAGACCAGAGCGGCGCCCCGGTAGCTCTCGGAGACGATGAGCGACTCCAGGTCGAGCGCTTCCCACCAGCCGGGCCGCAGTGTGCGGCCGAAGGAGCCCTCGAGCAGGGCCATGAGCCGGGGGGCATCCACCTCTGACCGCTCGGTGATGGAGAGGGTGCGCTCTCCCTGCCGAATCAGTGTCCCGGCGCCTCCATGGGTGAACAGCTCTCTGATCAGCGCGGCGGGGGTAGTGATGGACACCGAGGTCGACTCGGGGGAATCGTCCAGAAGGCGCTTGATCTCCGCCAGCTTGAGGCGCATGCCGGAATGGACCCACTCCTGGGACATGAGGTGGTCGTAGTCGGTGACCAGGTTGACCCACTCGATCACCCGTCCCTCGCCGTCGAGCAACCCGCCGGTGTCGGACAAGAAGATGATCTTCATCGGCTGGACGGCGTGCACGAGCATCCGGGTGGCGCTGTCGGCGTTCATGTTCAGGATCTGGCCTCCCGGCGCCACTCCGAGGCAGGACACGATCGGGATGGCACCGGACCTGATGATGCTGCGAAGCCGGTTGAGTCGCACCGCGGTCGGCTCTCCCACGAACCCGTACGTCTCTCGGTCTACGAAGTCGGCGTCGAAAGCGCCCTCGGTGACGCCGTGAGCGGGGACTCCCCGGCTCCTGATCGCCTCCACGAGGGCGAGGTTCTGCTCGGCGAACACGTCGCGGGCCGCGTCCAGGACTTCGGGGGTGGTGACCCGCAGCCCGTTGCGCTTCTCGCTCTCGATGCCGAGCTGCTCCAGTCGCTCGTCCAACTGTGGACCCCCGCCGTGGATCACGATCGGTGTCAGACCGACAGTGTGGAGGAGGGCCAGCGAGGACGCCGTCTCCTCCAGGTGGTCCCGGATGATCGCGCCACCGATCTTGATCACGGCGAAGCGGGCCTGGTCGGCCGAGGAGAAGCGGCGCAGGTAGGTGCGCACCTCCCGGCTCTCCGACATGTTGGAGAGCAACTGGACGATGATTCGACGGACATCCTGCGACGAGGTCATCGGACCAGGCTCCGCATGATGGCTTTCTGCACGTGGAGGCGGTTCTCGGCCTCGTCGTACGCCACGCAGGCCTCCGAGTCGAAGACCTCGTCGGTCATGATCACGTTGCGCCGCATGGGAAGGCAGTGACTGACGAGAGCGCCGTCGGTGAGCGCCATCTTCTCGGAGTCGACGATGAAGTTGCGGTGGTCGTCGCGGATCTCCTTCTCCTCCTCCCACCGGCCGAAGTAGGGGAGAGCCCCCCAGCTCTTGGCGTAGACGAAGTCGGCGCCCGTGTAGCCGTCGGTGATGTCGTGGGTGACCCGGACCTCGGTCCCGTTCTCGGCCGCGTACCCACGAGCAGTGTCCATGTATCGCTCGTCGAGTATGAAGTCCTCATTTGGCGTGAGAAGCGTCACGTCCATGCCCATCTTGGCGGCGATCAT
>CAYLYQ010000023.1:14932-29750 GCA_964388105.1 uncultured Acidimicrobiaceae bacterium | reverse complement strand
GGCATCCAATGCGCCGTGACGGCGGAGCGGCTCACATTGGCATTGGTGTTGCTGCCTGAGATGCACACCTTGTACGTAGTCGGACCTGAAACCGTGTCGATCGCATTGACCGGCAGCGTCATTCGCTCCAGGTCGGTGCCAGCAGAGGTCCAGACCGCGCCATCATTGAGCCGTTGCTGTAACTCTGTGCAACTGTCTCTCATGACCAGGACCTGGTATGTCCCGGTGCCCACCCCGGATTTGGTGAAGGACACGTTGGTGCTGAGTACGACCACCGCTTCGCTCTCAGGAGTCACTGTCACCGAAAGCACCTCGGCGCGCGCACCGGATGCGGGCACCGCGATAAGTGTGGATGAGTCGGTGAAATCGCCCACTGCCCCAGAGGTCTCGGCGAAACGGTGCATGAATGCGGCCATCTGTTCGCGGGTGACATTGTCTCCCGGGCAGAACCGTGTGTTGGTCGGTGGGTTGCACCCTCGGGTGATGTCGTTGTCGGCGAGCCAGGTGATGTCGTCGTGGAAGATGTTGCTGTCGGGCACATCGGTGAACTGGTGGCCGGCGGCGACGGTCAGCGACATCGCCATGGCCAAACTGAGCGCCGCGATACCAACTGTCAACCGTGTCGTTCGTCTGGTGCGGGACATGACTCGCTCCTCTCCTTAGAACGGATGGATCCGTGAACTTACGCGCCAGGCCTCGACGGGTGCGCCGCGAACCCGCCGCACAGACCCTCTCTAGGGCTGCACTCTCGATTTGCCTCCGCCGCGTTTAGGCGACCAGGGTGTCCGGGTACTCGGCGAGACCGGCATCCCGGACTCAAGTCGAGTGGCGAGCTTCCGATAGGGGGAGGCGCGCGTGTGTAAAGGAGAGGACACAGATGCGAAGAGCGCTGGCTTTCGGCCTCATGGCCGTCCTTACGGTCACGACCACGACCGTCTCTGCCCCGCTTCCCGCTGCGGCGGCGAGCTTCGATCCCAACTCGATGGTCTTCCCCGTGGATGGGGACTACCGGATGCACGACAACTTTGGGGCATGTCGGGATGGTTGTGCCCGCAAACACGAAGGGGTCGACATCATGGCCGCCAAGATGGTGCCGGTCGTCGCCGTCGCTGACGGAGTGGTGAGCTGGATCAGCTCCACCAACCCGAACTGCGGCATCTGTCTGAACATCAAGCATGACGATCAGTGGTCAACGTCTTATGTCCACCTCAACAACGACACCCCCGGCACCGACGACGGGAAGGGTTGGGGCATCGCCCCTGGCATAGAGCGCGGAACCCCTGTCAAGCGTGGCCAGCTCATCGGTTGGGTGGGGGACTCGGGCAATGCGGAGAATGCCGGGTCGCACCTGCATTTCGAACTGCAGCGCAACGGAGTTGCAATCGACGCCTATCCCTATCTACTCCGGGCCGCAGAGACCTGGAACGGGACCTTCCGTGACGACGACAGTTCGATCCACGAGGAGGACATCGAAGCGATCTACGCCAGGGACATCACGCGTGGCTGCAACCCGCCCACCAACGACCGGTACTGCCCCCAGGCCGACATCACCCGAGGTGAGATCGCCGCCTTCCTGGTTCGGACGCTCGGGCTCGCCCAGGGGACCACGACCGGGTTCTCCGACATGGACGGCCATCTCTTCGAAGGCGACGTGGCCGCCCTGATGGAGGCGGGAATCGGCTTCGGATGCTCCGACACCGCCTACTGTCCCGATCGCCCACTGTTGCGGGACGAGATGGCTGAGATGTTGGTGCGGGCGTTCGACTTCGGCGACGAGAACCCGGGTGGCGAGGACTTCTTCGTCGATGACAACGGGAACCGCTTCGAAGAGTCGATCAACAAGATCGGTGCCAACGGCGTGACGAAGGGGTGCAATCCCCCGGACAACGATCGCTTCTGCCCCGAGCGTTCGCTGACTCGGGCGGAGATGGCGAGCTTCATGGTCCGTGCGCTCAATGCCGCCGGGGACTAACCCGCCTCGGCTTCATGAGGTTGAACCGTCGCCAGGGCGATGAACCCCACCACGACGGCGACGAAGTGGATCAGGATCCGATTTCCTGAGTCACCGGTGCCGACTCGCCACGCCCCTTCCCGGAGTAGGGGGAGGATCCAGTAGAGAAGGAAGAAGGCCAGCACCGGCACCGTCCACAGTCGCCCGTGCGGGATGTGGTGACGGAACACGGCGACGACAGTGAGCGCGGCCAGTGCGGGCCAGGTGAACAGCCACGCTCCGAACTCGACATTCATCACGGTGGCCTTGGCGGTGTCGCCGACCATCTCCAGATCGCGCCAGGCCAGAAACCCGAACCCGAGGGTCATGACGACGAGCATGGCGGCGTCCAGATGTCGGGCGATCGGGCGCAGCATTGCGATGCCGGCCAGGATGACGGCCGCGACACCGGCCCCGATGGCGAGGGCGTTCCCCGCCACCGGAGATGTCAGCGACATGAAGCTCTGAAAGTGGGGGTGCGGGTAGAGGATCAGCCCGTACCAGAGCGCGGTCAGCACTGATATCGGAATCACCGCCGGCAGTCGGAAGCGCCAACCCAGCGGCGTGGCGGCCACCACCACCAACATCACGGCGGCGAACAGCGGGGAATCGGGCCGCAGCAGAATGATCGCCCCCAGCGAGATCCCCACCGGCCACGCCCATGAATCCTCGTGGTCCTTCACCGCCAACCAGATCCCTGCGACGGCGATGAGCAGGTAGGCGGCCAGGAAGATGTGGGTGTTGACGTAGAACCACGAATAGGGGAATCGATTCGTGGAGAGGAGGAAAGCGCAGGCGATGAGGACGACGAGAAGACGCTTGGGCTGCGCCTTGGTGTTGGTCCACAGCATCCAGCCCAGGAATCCCAGAGCGGAGAGACCGAAAAGAGGGCCGATCGAAGCCAGGTATTGGCGATCGGTGATGGCGGAGAGGGTCTGCAGCGACGGGTAACCGATCTGCCGGTTCATCAGGTCGGGCGGGTGTACGGCGTTGATGCCGTCCAGGCCCGTCAGGTGGGTGGAGAACAGGATGTAGCGGAGCGAGTCGGGGGAGAGGGTCGCCAGGTGGATGGTTCGCGTGATCAGCACCACTGCCCCCACGCACGCCGTGAGAACGAGCGCTTCCTTCCAGATGTCACGACCGCCCTTCACGAGGGCGGCGACCATTCCGGCGAGCCCGATGACGCCCGTGACCAGCAAGGCCGGCAGCGGCTCGACCCTGTCGGTCATCACGACCCAGATGAGGGCGATCAGCATGTATACAGCTGCACCGATCGGCAAGGTCATCAGGATGCGGGCGGCCGCCGACAGTCGCCGCGCGGTGGCCAGGAGGATTCCGAAGCCGGCCAGCGCCAGCGTCAACGCGACGGCGAGTTCAGCCATCATCCCTGGCCTCCAGGGAACGGGACCACGGAGTCGGCCACCGCGACGTAGCCCTCCATGTACTGAGCGAGCCAGTAGGCGTCTCCTCGTTCTCCCGGGACGATCCAGTAGGAGATGTCCCCCCCGGTCGTCAGTCGCAAGGTTCCTTCCGGCTCACCCAATTCCGGAAGCACGTGCCCGGTCGGGTCGTACTCGACGACCTCCAGGGGGGCGCCGGCGAACGCTCCGAGGAACTCGTCGCTGATGCCCGACTCCGGGAATGCGAAGAGACTCTCGGCTTCGAGGTCGCGGAGAGCGAAGTAGAAGCCGTACCGGAGAGAGACCGCTCGGGGCCCGGTCGCCACCAGCTCACTCAGCGACCCTCCCGGGCTGGTCGTGACAGGACGGACTGACAGCGGGACCATTTGCCCAACGACCAGGTTCGCCAGGGTGGTCAGTACGAGGATCGCGAGGATCCAGAAAGCCGCTCTGGAGCGTTGAGGTTCATCGGACACTGAGTCTCCCGGATGGCGAGGTTATCGCCGACCCTTCAGCGCACGCGGTAGTACTTGTCGATCAACTCCCGGCGCCGACGGCGGTACAACGGGTCGGTCCCCGGAAGGAAGTGCTCGACGGGGGTGCCGAGGAGCAGGTCGTCAGGAGCGAGCTCGTCCGTGAATGCAAGCGGAACGGAGTCGCCCCCAGGATCGGGCATGGGTCTGTCGACGATGTGCACCCTGGTTCGGGTCCCGACCGGCCGCGGGGTCCGACCCAGGAGGCGCCTCACCACGTTGGTGCCTCGCTCTCCGAGCACCCGCTTCACAGCTTCCCTGAAATCGTGCATCCTCCCGATCCGATCGATTTCCCCCATCGCGTTCGGGTCCGGAGGCGCGAGGTCGGCCGTCGCTATTTCGCCCACCTGCCGGGCGCCCACCAGTCTCTTCCGCGTCTCAGCAGACGCGGCCGCCAACTCCGACCGCAGCCCTGGCTCGAGGAGGCGCACCACCTGCTCGCGGACTCCGGAAGGGTCGTCATCGCGGGCGTGGAGGGAGAGGCCCAGCTCGGCCAGGCGGACCGACCGCGCCTCTTGGTCGTCGGTTCTCGTCGCCGTGTTGGCCACGAAGAGGGTGGGGATACCGGCAGGCAGCAACTCGTGCACCGCGTTGTATCCGGCGGAGCTGACTGCGAAGTCGAAGGCGTTCAGGTATTGGGCCAGCGGATAGACCCCTGACAACTCGGTGACACCGGGCGGGATCGGGACCGCTCGGTCCGCAGCGATCCATTTGGTCACGGCCAGGTGAACGCCGCTCGATGCAGTGACGGTCTCCGCGGCGACCGTACCCGGCCCGGCGACGTCCCCCAGGCGACCGGTGCCGAGGGTGATGAGGCCCACGACGCCGTCGTGGGGGAGCCCGAGGGCGTGACGCGCCTCGTCTCGGGGGAGCGGATCGAGGACTTCGAGCAAGCTGACGGGTTCGACCCGGAAGGCATCATCGCGGTTCGCGGTGGGGCCGCTGTCTTGGTCTCCCCCGAGGTCTCCGGGTTCGATGACGAGGTCGAAGAACACCGAGCGCCGCAGCATGGCCCCGGTCCCCTGGCGCCACATGCCTCGTCGCAGCCAGACGAAATGGGTATCCGGGAGCGCCTGTCGAGCTCGACCGAGACCCAGGTATGGAGCGACCCCGTCGAAGATCACGACCTCTGCTCGAACCTCGCGAGCGAGTGCCACGAGGCGGTCCCGGAGATAGCTCTCCCAGTACATGCGATCGATGTGGCCCGCCTCGTAGCTCGGGCAGTACTCGCCTCGCAGGCCGAGACCGAGGACCATCGGGAGCCCGAGGGAAAGGGAGAAGAGGGTCGATGTGTGCTCGGGTGCCAACGCCTTGGCGACGGCGGCGAGCCGCGTCAGGTGGCCCATGCCAGTGCCGTTGCTGGTGACGAGGAGAACGCTCGTCATCGCTGGAGGGCGGAGTGAATTCGGGATGCCGCCGTCGTCAGCATGCGGCGGTACTCCGAGACCTTGTCTCGCATCGGAGTCGGGTCGGTCGTTTCGGCCTCAGACACCTTCTCCAGGAGGCGTCGGCCCCCCTCGAGCTCGTCGGTTCGCATGACCATGTGCTCCATGCCCACCGATGCCGCGAAGTCCCTCACCTTGGGCCGGTACTCCAACCCGACGAACGGTCGTCCGACTGCCGCCGCGAGAACACAGGCATGGAGCCTTTCTCCGACGACCACAGACGAAGCGGCGATGGCACGGAGCGACGCGTCGACGTCCTGGTACCCGCACATGTAGCCGACTCCAGGGCCGGCAAGCTCCCGGATCATGATGATCGGACGGTCGTCGGTCGGATGACACGACATCAGCGTCACCGGGCGGCCCTCGTCCACGAGTTGGCCCACCGCGGCGGCCACCGCCTCGACCACAGACTCGTCGGACTCACCCCAGAGCTCACCCCCGGTCCAAACGGGGGCGAACAGAACCGACCCCTCCACGATCTCGACTCCTGGCGCATCCAGCACCAACGCCGGGTCGCCGCAGATCTCCACTTCGCCCCTGTAGCCCCAGTCCGCCAGGGTCTGGGCCGAGTGGGGCCCCCGGACCCCGACGTAGCAACAGGTGTCGAGCCAGCGGGCCCACTCGGCGGGGTCCTCGGTCAGTCCCCAGTAGGAGGGATTGGCGACTCCGGTGCCGAACACGGCGCGCTCGATGCGAGGGGAGTCACGCTCCTGAAGCCAGCTGAGATATTGGTTGCGGTTGATCAGAGTGCCCCCTCCGAGCAGGAGCAGGTCGGTGGCCTCGCCCCTTACGGCCACCTCGCCCCAAGGCATGAGGCCGACGACCGCCTGCAGCATGGCCTCGTCACCCAGGTTGTCCTTCCCCACCCAACCGACATAACGAATCCCGTGCCCGGTGCTCTCGAGGTCGGGCTTCTCCTCGGCGCGTTCTCGTGATTCGATCTTCGTGTTGGCATAGGCGAACCCTGATGGCCTGGCCTGCCGGGTGGATGCTGGGAGAGCCACCAGCGGTTGGCGTGTGTGGATCGCGTCCGCAGCGAAACCGTCGAGGACTTCCTTCAGGCTCTTCCCCGATTGCAGCGAGCGCATCAGCGACCGGCGTCTGACGACCAGGGCCGCGGGGAGCTCGAAGCCCCATGTGCCCGTGAGCCCCTGCACGTCGATCTGTCTCCCCTGTGGACCCTCCGGCGTCGTCACTCCGAAGGTCAGGGCCGGGACCGAGGGCCTCCTCTCCAGCCGCACTCTCGCGTTCTGGAGCAATGAGTTCCGCGGCGCGGAGTGCCCACTGAGGAAGGCGACGAACTCCCCGCTCGTCAGGCGGACCGCCGCGTCCGGATCGGGCTCGAATCTGACCCGGCGCTCACCAGAGGCTGCTCCTGCGAACGGGTCGTGCGCCCTCGAATCGGCGATGAACACGACCTCGAAGTCGGGCTCGGTCTGGGCCGAGAGCCCGTTCCAGATCTCTCGGGCCGCCCCGTCGGGAAGGTCGTGCACCACCACCGAGAATTTCGGGACCTCGGGCACCGGATCGACGACGCCCTTCCGGTAGAAACGGTGGGGGACCAGGCTTGCGAGGAGCCCGCGGTTCAGTTCACGAGCCTGTTGCCGTCCCTCGTCCCCTCCGGACGTATCCACGTCGAGTTGGTGGTAGATGACGTTGTCCCGGTCGTCGATGAAGTCAGCTCCGCTCTGCCAGAGCCGCCAGCCGAACTCGGTGTCCTCGCTGCCCCACCAACGGAATCGCTCGTCGAAGCCGCCGGTCGCCTCGAACAGGTGCGCCGGCATCGAGACGTTGGACGAGACGAACGCGCGATATCCCTCGTCAGTCCGCTCCAGTCTCGAGGTGCGACGGGCGAGCACCGTCCGGAAGTCACCGCGAGCGTCTTGCGGCAGACGCGTCAGGTCGACGCCGGCGGCGAGGTCGGCAGGGGCGATCTCCGCTCCTCGAAGATGGACTCGCCGCCCGATGATCACGGCGCCAGGGCTCTTTGCGTGTCGAGCCAAGTGCCGCCCGACGTAATCGGGCATGGTGAGGCCGTCGGAGTCGAGAAAGATCAGGACGTCCGCCTCCACGGATCGGGCCCCGAGGTTCCTCGCTCTCGCGGCTCCGAAGCCGTCATGAGGCTGGCTCACGAAGACCTTCTCGAAAGGGGGCTGCCAGCGTTCGAAGACGCCTCTGACGTCCTCACTCGAGCCATCGTCGGCGACCACGACCACCAGGTCGCGGTGCTGTTGCGTGCCGAGCGCCGCCAGCGTCCGCTCGAGGACACCCATCCGGTTGAAGACCGGGATCACGACAGCCGCCCTCATGCGGATCGCTCCTCGAACGGATTGATCCGGTAGCTCGGCGCCTTCAGGTCGACGCGGGTGACCTGCCCGCGCGTAGTGACTTCCGCCTGTGGCTGCTCAGCCGCGAGGTACTCGGAGAGTCCTCTGCCCTCACCCTCGACGTACACGTATCTTCGGGCTGCCCGGATCACGTCGAGTCGGTCGCTGACGTCATCGGCCCGCACTGCGATCGATTCCATCTTCCCGGGAGCGAGCCGGTGGGGGGCCAGGGTCTCCGCATCCATGACCTCCCGGTCCAAGAGCTCGGAGACCAACTCCGGCGCGCCGATGTGGGCAACACGCTGCACCTCCACATCGTGGTCGATGGCGGCCGCCAGCGGCCCCATCTGGAGGATCGGTGCGACACCCCGCTTCTGCGTCGTTCGGGCGATGGCGAAGAGCTCATCGATCCGGTGGGCATACGTGTGACGGGTCAGCGCCGTTTCCAATGCCGAGTCGGCCATCCGCTGGAGGGTCGGGATGTCGGCGAGGAGGCGCTCGCAGTCCTCGACGACGCTGTCCCCGAGGAGGGCGTATTGGGTCCCTTCCTCCAGGAGCATCTCCATGCCGGGAAGACGGTCGGAGAGGAGAACGGCCCCAGAGCCCACCGCCTCGAACACACGCATGGTGATCGGGTAGTGCCGGGTCCCCCCCTCGTTGAGGACGATCCTGGAATCGGCGTAGAGCTCGGCCATCTCCGGAGCCAAGACGTTCTCACGGAACCCGAGCCGCTCCACGGGGAACGCAGCCCTCAGTTCGGCCACGAGCTGCTGCCTTCGCCCATAAGGACCGCCGCCGAAGAGCTTCGCCCCGACCATGGCGACGTCGAAGCGGCGATCTGACATCGGCTTGCCGGGTCGGAGCAGATCCGTGGCGAGCCCGAACGGGAACCGATGGACCGGCAGGTGGACGAACGGCGCCAGATGCCAGGAGTGGGCCATCAGCACCGCATCCGCCCGGTATCGGTCGGCAAGCCTCAGGTTGGCGTGGAGGTGGTGCTCGCCGTGGTGGAACCAGAACAGGGTGGGCACGCTCGTCTCGCCGCTGACCTCCAGAGCGGGATAGGGGGACTCGACGAACACCACGGCGTCTGTCCCGGGGTCGACATCGCCGAGGTCGATGGCCTCGGTTTCGAGGCGGACCTCGACTCCTGCCGCATGGAGCCCGTCCTCCAGATAGCGGCCCGGGTTGATCTCGCTCTTTCGGTAGCAGAGCACCACCTTGCGTCCCCGGTGCGCTCCCGGCTCCGGTCGATACGGCTCCCGACCCCAAGCGGGGGTGTGAGCCACGCCCATCCCGGCTGGCGGCGCGGCGAGTTCCGGCCGACCCGGGGCCAGGTCGATCAAATCGACCTCTGCTGCACGGTCCAACTTGGGAGAGCGCAGAACAGCGCCACCCGTCCTCCGGGCCGCATCGATCGCAGCTCCCAGCGCCCTCGGGTCGGTTGGGACGAAGAGGGTGGCCCGTGTGCGAGCCGCCTCCTCCGCCAGCGCGCCCGAGAGCCTCGACGCGGCATCCTCGGAAACCGAGCGCCGCCAGCGCCGCTTGGGTGCAGGCGGCGGTGTTTCCACGTATCGAACCCCGTCGGCGCCGGAGCCGGTGCCCGGGAGGACGGTGGTCACCTGGTGGCCCGCCCGCTCGAGCACGAATCGCATCACTCGGGCGCGGGGGTCGTTGAGGGCGTCGTTGGGCGCCACCAGGCAGACGTGCACGCCGCGATGGTAGGGGGGTGTCGTTTCGGGGGCCGTGCGTCCGGGTACGCCGGGGCCTAGTAAGTTGGCGGAGGTGTGAGGAGGATGGCGCCATGACCGCATTGCCCGCGTACTTGTTGGGGGTGCTGCTCGCCCTGGCGCCAGGAGGCACCTTCACCGACGACGACGGCAGCGTTCATGAGGCCGACATCGAGGCGATCGCCGCCGAGGACGTGACCCGCGGGTGCAATCCGCCGTTCAACGACCGCTACTGCCCCAAGGGCTCGGTGAACCGGGGCTCCTTCGCCGCCTTCCTGGTCCGGGCGATGGAACTTCCCGCAGCCACGCAAGACTGGTTCACCGACGACAACGGGCATCTCTTCGAGGCGGAGATCAACGCCCTCGCCGAGGCCGGCATCACCAGAGGGTGCAACCCGCCGTCGAACACCCAATTCTGCCCCGACGCCAGGCTCACCCGCGGCCAGCTGGCCGCCCTGATTCGGCGTGCCTTCGACCTGGCACAGTCCCCGCGGGACTGGTTCACCGACGACAACGGCCACCTCTTCGAGGAGGACATAAACGCCATCGCCGAGGAGGGGATCACGCGAGGCTGCAACCCGCCGTCGAACACCCGGTTCTGCCCCGACCAGACACTGACCCGGGAGCAGATGGCGTCCTTCTTGACCAGGACCTTCTCCTACACGGCGGTCCAGCCGGCGCCTCGGCCGCCCCTGGATTGGGAGTTGGTCGTCGGGGGGCTCACGGCACCCGTGCAGACGATCACCCCGCCGGGGGAGGACAGGATCCTCATCGTTCAGCAAGGTGGTCTCGTCCGGATCTTCGAGAACGGGTCGCTCTCGTCACAGCCGTTCCTCGACCTGACGGGGACGGTCGTCGCAGGGGGAGAGAGGGGGCTGCTCGCCGTTGCCTTCCACCCCGACTATCCGACCCGGCGTCACATGTACGCCTGGTACTCGGGCCCCCTGAGATCGGGCGGTTCGGGAGACCACACCACCTATCTCGTCGAGTTCGACGTCGCCGCCGACCTCCAGACCGCCGGGTCGCCTCGGACCATCCTCGCTGTCGACCAGCCCTCCTCCAACCACAACGGTGGGTTCTTGGACTTCGGTCCCGACGGCTATCTCTACCTGGGGCTGGGCGACGGGGGATTCGGAAACGATCCCGGTGCCCGGGCGCGGAACCTCAACACCCTGCTGGGCAAGATGATCCGAATCGACGTCGATGAGACCCCGTATGGCATTCCGCCGGACAATCCGTATGTCGGTCGGTCCGGGCTCGACGAGATCTGGGCCAGCGGGCTGCGCAACCCCTGGCGTTGGAGCATGCACGATGGCTACCTTTACCTCGGGGACGTCGGGCAGGGAGCGCGGGAAGAGGTGGACATGGTCCCAATCGAGCCTGCCGGTTACGACTTCGGCTGGTCCCGTTTCGAGGGGAGTCTCTGCAACCCCAACGACACGGACCCGTCCTGCTCCACCTCCGGGCTCACCTTCCCCGTCGCCGAATATGGTCGCACGGTCGGACGCGCGGTCACCGGGGGAGTGGTGTACGACGGTCCAACGGTCAACTCGCTTCGTGACTTCTACCTCTATGCCGACGTGTATTCATCTCGCGTGTTCGGGTTCCGCCGGCTGGGCTCCGGAATCGTCGAGCACACGGAACTGACCGGTCGTCTCGGCCTTGGTGGGATCGTCAACTTCTCGGTGGACGGGGACGGTGAGATCCTGGCCACCAGCCTGTTCGACGGAGCCGTATACCGGCTGGTGGGAGGATGATGGGTTGAAGCGGGGGCTCTGGTTCGTCGTGCTGGTCGGCCTGGTGGCGTCAATGGGGCTGCCGGCAGCCGGTGCGAACGACGAGTGGGAGTTCCACGGCGGCGGATGGGGACACGGTGTGGGGATGTCCCAGTTCGGAGCCCGGGCCATGGCCGCAGAGGGCCACAGCGCGGCCGAGATCATCGGCTACTACTACGACGGAGCCAAGGTCGAGACGGGTCCGTCCGGGCACTGGACCACTCAGCCGGAGAAGCTGCTCATCGGCTTGGTGGCCAACACCACACTCATCCCGGTCCGGGCAGTCGGTGAGCCCATCCCCCTGCCATGTGTCGGAGGCGCGGGTTGCGTCGAGGGCTTCTGGCTGATGCAGCCGGGTGAGAGCTGGGTGTATGAAGTCGACCCCGATCAACCGGGCATGTGCCGCTTTCGTCAGGTCCAGGTGGGCAATACCGGCTGGGCGCCCTGCGGTGTCCAGTTGCGTCCCGGCAACGGAACCTCCAATCGGATCTCCGTCTTGGGCAAGGAGTACGCCCACGGGGTGGTCCGATTCGATCCTCTCTCCAACGGTCAGGCCTTTCACGTCGTCGTCGGCATCGATCTCGAGACCTACCTGTACGGGCTCGCCGAGATGCCGGTCTCGTTTGGCACCCACGCTCTGCGGGCTCAGGCCATCACGGGGCGAAGCTACGCCTTGGCCACGGCCAGTACCCGAGGGGGCAGCGACGGCTCGGGGACGCTGAGCAGTTGTGGTTGTCATCTCAGGTCGACCACCGATGACCAGGTCTACAACGGCTTCTCGGCCGAGCACTCCACATGGAAAGCCGCGGTCGACGCCACGGCCGGGCTCGTGGCGACGCATCCTTCCTCCAACAGGCCTTTCGATCTGATCAGCACGTTCTACTTCTCTTCCAGCGGCGGCACGACAGAGAACGTGGAGGACATCTGGGGCGGCTCTTCCGTGCCTTGGTTGCGCGCCCAACCCGATCCTTGGTCGGCACACCCGGCCGCACAGAACCCTCTGTCGTCCTGGACGGTCGTCGTCCCAGCTGGCTCACTGGCCAATCATCTCGGGTGGGACCTGATCACCGGCGTGGAGGTCGTCTCACCTCCGCCTGCCGCCGAGATCCGTTTCACCGGAGTCAAGAACGGGGCCAATGTGAGCACAGTCCGGAGCGGCTACCAGGTGCGATCGATTCTCAACCAATACGGCTTCCGCCGCGACGGGGCTCCGGTGCGCACTTCTCCGTACATCGATGCCCTGTCGTACACCGGAAGGTTCATCGACGTGGTCGGGCACCTGTTCGCGGCGGAGATTGCGTGGCTGGCCGACGAGGGGATCACCAAGGGATGCAACCCGCCGACCAACTCCATGTTCTGTCCGGAGTCCAGTGTGACCAGGGGCCAGATGGCCGCGTTCCTGACGAGATTCCTCGATCTGCCGGGCAGCTCGAACAACGCCTTCAGCGACGACAACGGGCATCTGTTCGAGGCCGAGATCAACGCTCTCGCGGCCGCCGAGATCACCCGGGGATGCAACCCGCCGGCCAACACGCGCTTCTGTCCCGATCAGACCATCACCCGGGGTGAGATGGCGGCGCTGCTGGTCCGGGCATTAGGGCTTCCCAATGCTGCCGTCGATTACTTCACCGACGACGCCGCGTCGATCTTCCAAGGCGACATCAACGCGCTGGCGGAGTCGGGTATCACCAAGGGCTGCAACCCGCCCGCGAACAGTCACTTCTGCCCCAACGCACAGGTGAACCGCGGGCAGATGGCAGCGTTCCTGATGCGCGCCAACGGCTTCATCGACGACTGACGTTCGGCTACAGACCGCTCCCAGAGATGACGATGGGACTGCGTGGTGAGGCTCCGCACATTCGTCGCCGTCGCGCTCTTTGCCTCCTCTTTGGCGGTCTCGTGGGCCCCGGTGCCCGTCGCGGCCTCAACCGACGCGGTCGTTTTCGAAGGTGCGGGCTGGGGGCACGGCGTCGGTATGTCCCAGTACGGGTCGCGTGCCATGGCACTCGAGGATTGGACCGCTGAGGAGATCCTGGGTCACTACTACCAGGGAACCACGACCACGGACTACCGCCAGGTCCTCTCCGGCTCGTGGCTCGTCACCGACCCCGAACCGCTCTGGGTGCACGTGATCAGCGCCACTCAGAGCCTCCGAGTCGAGGCGACGGGAAGTGGTCTCGTCTTCTGCCAGCAAGAACCGGTGTCGGTGGGCACGCTGTCGCTGAAGAACTACGGATCGGTCCCTTCGCCTTACGTGAAGCATCTCGAGGAAGCGCTGTTGGCCCGAGGTTTCGACCCCGGGCCGGTGGACGAGGTCTTCACCACCGAGACGGACGCAGCGGTCAGAGCATTCCAAGCTGCCCAAGGGCTGGCGGTCGACGGCCTCGCCGGTGCCGCCACGAAGAACGCGCTCTGGGGTTGGGACGGGTCGGACCGGTGTGTCGTCGAGACGCCGGTCCCCACCAGTGGACTTCACCTCATGGTGGGTGCGGATGGGGCGCAGTGCCTCGTCAGCGGATCAGCTCTGGCCGGCGCGTGCACGGGGAGCGTCCGCAATCTCTCGGACACCGCTCGTGTCCGAATCCCGCAACGTCTGGTCCGAGACGGTTCGGGCATCGAGCTGGCACACGGAACACTTCGGGTGCGTCCTGACGTGTCCACCAATGGAGCCTTCCAGGGTCTGCATGCCGTGGTCGAGATCGGCGTTGACGACTATGTCCTCGGCATCGACGAGACGATCCTGTCCTGGGGAACGACCGGCGCCATGGAGGCCTTGAAATCTCAGGCGATAGCTTCCCGGTCCTTCGGCGTCGCTTCGGCGAGGACTCGCGGGGCTGAGCCCGGGTTCTCTGGCGCGGTCAAGGACTCCTGCTGGTGTCACCTGTGGTCCACGACCTCCAGCCAGGTCTATGCCGGTTGGTACGGGGAGACCAACTATGGCGCAACCTGGCGAACCGCGGCGACATCAACTTCAGGGAAGGTGGTCTCTCACGGTGGCGCCGTGATTCAGGCCTTTTTCAGCTCGTCGAGCGGCGGACGGAGCGAGTCGAACAGCGCTGCGTGGGGGAGCAGCCAGCTGCCGTACCTGCAGTCGGTGGATGATCATTGGTCTCTGGCTTCGGGAAACCCGAACCGATCCTGGGCGGCATCCTTTGCCCCTGCCTCCCTGGCCGCGAAGGTGGGGATGGACCAGCTCGACGGGGTCACGGTGCTGGAAAGGAATCCGTCGGGAACGGCCAAGACCGTCCGGTTCACGGGAAGTGTGTCCGGCAATAGCGTGACAGTGGATCGAGCCGGGACTTGGGTGCGCTCGCAGCTCGGTCTCAAGTCCACCTACTTCTACGTCGAGTGGGGGGTATCCGAACCGCCGGCGCCAGAGCCGCCGCCGTCACCGCCTGCCCTCCCGGAGTACCCCTTCGG
This sequence comes from uncultured Acidimicrobiaceae bacterium, assembly GCA_964388105.1. Lineage (GTDB taxonomy): Bacteria > Actinomycetota > Acidimicrobiia > Spongiisociales > ZC4RG35 > ZC4RG35. The sequence continues at coordinate 15,130 of CAYLYQ010000023.1, read as the reverse complement.
CGACATCGCATCCAGCGTGTTCCGCGACGACATCGCCTGGCTCTATGACCAGGGGCTGACCAGCGGCTGCAACCCCCCGCAGAACACGGACTACTGCCCGGAGGCGAAGGTCACCCGCGGGGAGATGGCGGTCTTCCTCGAGCGCGCACTGCAACTGCCGCCGTCCACTGCGGATCACTTCGACGACGACAACGGCAA
>CAYLYQ010000023.1:1615-14832 GCA_964388105.1 uncultured Acidimicrobiaceae bacterium | reverse complement strand
CGTGGCCAGCTCGCCGCCTTCTTGCGGCGCGCACTCGACTGAGATCAGTTGTAGGTGTGCCACCAGGTGCGGCTGGAGGTCCCATCCGGGCCGGTGATGGTTCGAGTGATTCGAACCGTCCCGCCCCCGGCCGGAACGGTCGAGGGGGTCACCGTCCCGGTGACCCTGCGGGCGTCCGACCCTCCCACCTTGGTCACGGTGATGGTCGTGCGTCCGTTGCGGTGACTGCCGACCACGGTCCTCCCACCGTTGTTGCCCCAGAGCTCGAAGGTGATCGAGGTCGACGTGTACGAGCTCCGGATCGTGACGGGAGTCCATGTGTCGTTGCGGAAGACGATGTTGGGCGTTGGGTAGCCCAGTGTGGCTTCGATTCCCACCGGGTAGCGGTCGATGTAGATGGAGTGGGCGCGGTGGGCGATGTCCTCATAAGCCCCCCAGAAGACCGTGTTGTACAGGGTCGTGGCCACCTGGCTGATGCCTCCGCCGACCCCCATGGCCATCTTCCCGCCGACTAACACCGGCGCCGCGCGGTAGCCCTTGGCGGTGGTTCGACGACCGACGACCGCGTTGAGGTCGAAGGTCTCGCCCGGCAAGATGACGTGGCGGTTCAGGGTCCTCGCCAACAACTGGATGTTGTGGACGCGGTCCTGGCAACACGAGTGGTAGGTGGTGAACCGGCTCACCAGGTGAACCGGGGGACGCGGTGGTGGGGGGAGCTCGGCCAGCCCGAGAGCGCGGGTCATGAAGGCAGCCATCTGTCCCCGGGTCACGTAGTCATTGGGACAGAAGAGGTCGTTTGTGGGTGGGTTGCAGCCTTTGGTGATTCCGGCTTCGGCGAGGGCGTCGATCTCGATTTGGAAGATGGACTCGTCGTCGTCGGCGAACCGGTCGGTCTCAGTCGCGTCCGGGAGCTGGAGCGCCCGGACGAGGAGTGCGGCCATCTCTCCCCGGGTCAGGTTCCGGTCCGGGCAGAATCGATCGTTGTCCGGTGGATTGCAGCCCTTGGTGATGCCGGCTTCGGCGAGGGCGTTTATCTCGGTTTCGAAACGGTGCCCGGCGTCGTCGGCGAACCAGTCGCTGGTTGCCGCCGGGAACTGGAGACCCCGTTGGAGGAACGCAGCGACCTCGCCGCGTGTGATGCGGTCGTCGGGGCAGTACTCCATCCGGTCCGAGCATCCCCGCGTGATCCCCGCGGCTGCGATCGCCTCGATGGCTCCCTCAAAGGTCGAACCGTCGTCATCGAGGAAGGTGCCACCGGGGTTGGACGCGTCGGCCGCTGCGACTCCAGCCGGAAGGACCGCCAGCGCGGCGAGAAGGGCGAAGAGGACCGAGAGCCGGCTAATGCTCGACATCGACCCCGACAGGGAGGAAGGCGATGTAGACGGTCCCTTGTGGAATGCCGAAGCTGTTTCCGTTCTCATCTATGAGTCGATACCCCTCCGCATGCGATCTGCGAACCCAGGAGCCCATCACTGCCTGGCCGCCGTGGAGCACAACCATATCGCCGGCTCCGATCACGTCATAAGTGAAGACTTCGGCTCCGTTGCTGTCGGTGTACCCCGCCGAACGCTGTCCGACATGGAGGAATACCAGCACATCGTGGCTGAGCGGCGCCAGGGTCCCGTCGATCCGGTCGGCCACCTGAAACGCTTCGGCTCCCTGGTAGCGGGTGTAGCGGTCGTTCTCGAAACGCCACTCCAGGTCCCATTCCGACACCGCGGCTGACTGGCTCCCGGTCCCCGACGGAAGGTTCCCGGCGGGAAGCACGGGGTCGGCCGGGTTGAACACCGGGACTTCTTCGAGGAGCGAGGTCAGATCGATGAACACGTTGTGAGGGGAGGGTCGTTCGGCGGTCATGAAGGCGAGTGAGCTGCCCGGTTCGGCACGGAGGGTCCCGCTCGCGTCGATCTCCCGAATGACGAAAGACTGCCCGCCTGTGGATGCCACGGAGGGGGCGAAGAGGGGGAAGATGTCGGCGTCGACCGGGCGGAGGGAGCGCACCGGTCCGATGTGCCCACTCGAGCCCGCATCGACGACGGCGACGAACCTGGTGATCCCGCCTTCCGCCATGTACTCGGCCAAGAGTGGGGCTGATCCCAGGCCGACCTGTGGACGAGCATCCGGCGCGTTGTCGATCTTGATTCCGACGACACCGCGGAAGCCGGGGCCGGGCACTGTTGTCGCGGTGCCGGGGGTGGTGGTCTGAGCCGGAGCGGAGGTAGTCGTCGTGGTGCCCCCTGCACTGGGGTCGTCGGGTTCCTTGTCCCCGCCGGTCAGTGTCAATGCCAATAAGGCGATCACGCCGGCGGAGAGGGTCACGGTCGCCGTCTTCCAGGGGTCGCTGAAGAACTCCTTGAGCCGGTCCACCGGGCCATCGTAGGTTGGAGCGTCGGCCCGGGCCGGATATCGCCTACCTTGCGCCCATGAACTTCGACTACGACACAAGGATCGAGCGCCTGCGCGGGAACATGGCGCGATCGGACGTCGCCGCGGTCTTGCTGTCCATCGGGCCCGATCTGCCGTACTTCACCGGCTATGAGGCTCATCCCACCGAGCGACTCACGATGGCCGTGATCACCGACTCGGATGCAGTCCTCTTCGTGCCCCGCCTGGAGGCCCCCAAGGTCCCCAAAGGCCCGATGCTGGTGAGGGCTTGGGACGAGACCGAAGATCCGCTTGCTCTGGTCGCCGACGTCGCCGGCCGGCCGGATGCCGTGGCTCTGGGTGAGCAGACGTGGTCGATGTTCACTCTCGCTCTCCAGGAGTCGCTGGGTTCGGCTCGCTGGCTCCGCGCGGGGGATCTGACCCGCGAGTTGCGGATGCGCAAGGACGAAGCCGAGGCCGAGGCTCTGGCGGCAGCTGCATCCCAAGCTGATGCGGTGGCGGCGAGGGTGCCCGAAGAGGTGCGTTTCGCCGGGTCGACCGAGGCCGCGGTCTCCTCCCGCCTCAGAGAGATGTTGATCGAGGAAGGACACGACCAGGCGTTGTTCGCCATCGTGGCATCGGGCCCAAACGGTGCGTCGCCCCACCACGACGCGTCCAACCGCGTGATCGAGCCGGGCGATCTGGTGGTCTGCGACTTCGGGGGCTCGTGGCAGGGCTACCGCTCCGACACGACCCGAACCTTCTCCGTCGGCTCGCCTTCACCTCGCCAGGTCGAGGTGCATGAAGTGGTCCACGCTGCTCAGGCGGCGGGCCGGAGCGCCGTGGCGCCCGGAGTCGAGTGCCAGGAGGTGGACAGGGCAGCCCGCCGTGTCATTTCCGACGCCGGATATGGGGAGGCGTTCGTCCATCGGACCGGACACGGCATCGGGCTCGACGTTCATGAAGATCCCTACCTCGTCGAAGGGAACAGCCTGCGACTCGAGCCGGGCATGGCGTTCTCCATCGAGCCCGGGATCTATCTGCCTGGTGAGTTCGGTGTGCGGATCGAGGACATAGTGCTGTGCGGGGAGGACGGCCCGGTCGTCCTCAACGAATCGCCCCGCGATCTGGTGGTGGTTTCGTGAATTCAGCCGGCCCGGACGGTGGCCACCGTCCGGCGGACGATCTCACCGTTCCATCTCCAGGTGACGATGACGGTGTGGTTGCCGCTCGAGAAGGTGACATTCCGATTCCACATCCGGTAGCGAAATGAGCCTTCGGTCCATTCCGGAAGCGCGCTGACCGACTGAGTCGAGCCGTTGACCGTCAATTCGATGCGGGTGCCGGAGTTGGAGAAGGCGGAGGAATCGCCACCTGACGCAGGCAGCACGAGGAAGTGGCCCTCGCGGATCGTGTACTCCCGGCCGGCCACCACGTCATATGTGACCCTGCACTCGCTCGTGCTCTTGCACTGGAAGCCCGCCCCCTCGGCCATCGGCATCTGGAGGGTGATGTAGGGGAGGTCGAGGGCCCGTCTGATGAACGCCGCCATCTGCTCTCTCGTGACCGGGTCGTTGGGGCAGTAGCGGGTGTTTTGGGGCGGGTTGCACCCCCTGGTGATGTCGGCGGCGGCGAGTGCGTTGATCTCGGCCTCGAAGAGGTGGCCGTTGTCGTCGGTGAAGTGGTTGGTCCCCGACGAAGGCAGCTCGAGGGCTCGGACCAGCAGGGCCGCCATCTCGCCGCGAGTCAGAGTGCGGTCGGGGCAGTAGCGGGTGTTCTGTGGCGGGTTGCAGCCGCGCGTGATGCCGGCTTCGGCGAGTGCGTTGATCTCGGCCTCGAAGAGGTGGCCGTTGTCGTCGGTGAAGTGGTTGGTCCCCGACGAAGGCAGCTCGAGCGCACGGACCAGGAATGCCGCCATCTGTCCTCGTGTCAGCCGCTGCGTGGGACAGAACAGCGTGTTGGCCGGTGGGTTGCATCCCCTGGTGATGCCGGCCTCGGCGATTGCATCTATGTCCGCCTCGAGGGTCCGCCCGTTGTCATCGGTGAAATAGCCGCTTATCACCACCCCAGAAGCCGGTGCGGGACGGAACGCGAACACCGCTGTGACCGCCAGTGCCACGACCAGCGCGCCGATGCCGTACTTCCTCATTCGATCTCGAGCGACTGGATGACGAGGTTGGCCTTTGCCACCAGGTCGGCGCGGTCGATGTGCGACCCCAGGACGACGTAGAGGCAGAAAGCCCGGTCGCCATGCGTGAAGAAGTGCTGGAGGCCGCTCTGCCCGGGCACCGTCCTGTGCAGGTTGTCGCGGGAGAACATGCTGGCGTCGAGTCGGGGGAGGCCCCGGTGGGCGAACAGTGGTGTGCCGGCCGATTCCGGCCCGTACTCGACCAGGATCACCAGCACGTCGTCCGTGCGCATGGTTTCCACCACGTTGGCGCCGAAGGTGGCCATGTCAGCGGGGAGCGGGAACGATGCCACCTGCATGGACAGGAACTGCTTCGACCCGTCCGGTCGGGGCTTGGGCTCGAGGCTGTCGCCGGCAACCGCCGCCTCCCAACCGGCCGGCACTTCGACGGTGACTCCGGCGCGTCGAACTCGACTCATCGCTGCACCGGGTTCTCGTAGAGGGTGGGGTCGGAAGCGTTGAAGGCCGACTCGTCCGGAGTGTCATGCATCGAGCGATGGAGAAGACCGAGGAGTTGGTCCCAGTGCATGGCGGAGCCCTCGCCCAGGATGCGACCGTCGCCATCGACCAGCATGAAGAAGGGCGTCAGGGGCACACGGAAGGAGTCCCACGCGTCGGACGACATCACGAGGGGCACTCCTTCGGGTGCCAGCTTCGCCACTTGCCCCGGCGACTCGGCTTCGGAGCCCTTGGTGACAATCACTGGTCTGGTGGTCGGTGTCGGCATCTCGGGGCGCTCGCCCAAGGCTCTCCAGAAGATCTGGCACGAGGCGCAGCCAGTCGACAGGAACGCGACCAGGGTCTCTCCTCTTCCATGGGACAGGCTCACGGTGCGGCTGTTCCCTCCCGGGTCGATCCCGACGAGCTCGGTGACAGGTGCCTGGCCCAATCCGGTGACCCTCACCCCACCGGGCCCCGTTTCCTCTCCGTCGAACTTCGCCCCCAGGCGGTTCAACTCGCGCAGGATCTCCGCGTGGGACTTCAAGAGCCCTGCCATCAACACCAGGAGCAGGAGGATGACGAGCCCTTCGATGACGACCAGTGCGGTCATGCCAGCCGCGTCCATGTGACCGGGATTCCATTGGCGTTCCCGAAACTGAAGGTGGAGTCAGCGGACCCGGGAGAGAGAGAGTTTCGGATCTGCCATGTCCCACCAGAGAACCAGCCCACCCCCCAGATCCCGTCCCCATTCCAATCACCGGCGACAGGATGACCCGAGCCGCCCGACCCGAAGGTGAAGTCGTACTCGGCTCCTCCGCTGTTCAGTGTGTCCCGAAGCAGCCAGCGGACCTGTCCGCCCTGGACCCGGGCGTATCCGATGCCGGTGCGCCCGTCGCCGTCCCAGTCTCCGACTACCGGGATGTCGCCCTGCTGCCAGCCGCTGAATGTGATGTCGATATCCGGCGAGCCGGCGGAGTTCCGGTTGCGGAGGAGCCACCGGTTGCCTCGCACGACCCCGATCTCAGACACACCGTCGCGGTCCCAGTCTCCCACCACGGGGAAGTCGCCCGGGCTGCCGTACTCGATCACCAGGTCCGGGTTGCCCGGACCTTCCACCTGTCTCAGGTACCAGATGAGGTTGCCTTCCGTTCCGGCGATTCCGAACCTCGTGTTGCGCACCATGCCGGCGGTTCGGACTCCGGCGTTCGAGTAGTCGCCCATCACGGGCCGGTCGCCCACCGAGCCGAAGGTGAAGGTGGCATCGGCCCCGCCGGCGCTGGCGCTGTTGCGGAGCTGCCACGCATTGCCGGTGACCACGCCGATCCGTGCGGGCGTGGCGGGCTTGGGGGACATGTCGGGCTGCACCGACGCAGGCGGGTGGTTGTAAGTGGCGTTGGCGACGGCTGTCGTGGTCGTGCAGGAGGAGTCCCACTCCCAGGGCGGGATGCAGGTGACGACGCGGCAAACGATGGGGCCCAGGCAGGCCTCGTGGTTGTTGCACTGGCCGTACCGGAACCGGGTGCATCCCACCTTCCGATGATCACACGAGTCGAGGTTGCACTGGCAGGGGAACTCGGTGCAGCTGTGATCACAGGTCCCCGAGGATCCGCATCCGCAGCTGCAGCTCGAGCCGTTGCAGTCCATGAAGTACCGGACACCACCGTTGCAGTAAGGGCCGTTGCCTTCGGCCCGCCACCACCCGGCGATCATCGACCCGGGCGGGCAGGTGTTGACCGAGTGGCCCGGAAGGTTGATGCAGAAGTCGGTCCACCCGTCGTTGCACGGCGTGTTGGGCCCGCACTGGCTCGGGAGCACGGCAGCCTGAGCGGTGACCGGGCGGAAGAGATACGTTGCCGGGGCGGCGACGATGGCCGTCCCGACCCACGCCGCCCTGCGAAGAAAGCCGCGCCGGCTGACCTTCCCGTCGATAAATCGGGTGGCGGACTCGACGAGTCGTGTGCTCAACGTGCCCTGGCCAGGTCGAGCACGGACGGAAGCCGGGTGAGGGTGAGCGCGGCAGCAAAGGTTCCGAGGGCAGCCATCCCCACGTAGAGGGCCACATCCACCGCCGGGCCGGGCGGGATCGGGCGCAGGTCTGATACCACCACCGCAGCGAGGGCAGCCGCGGCCACGATGTTGAACACGACGTGCGCCACCGACGGGGGCGTCTCCTCTCGGCCAAAGCATCCGCAGGACTGCAGGGGGGTGTCGCGGCGAAGTGCACCGATGGTGAAGAGGGAGAAGCCCGCGTAGAAGACGGCAGCCGGCAGCGCCGGAAGCCCTCCGAACACGAGCCCGGAGAATGCCGCCATGATCTCGGCCATACCCAGGAGCCGGACGATCCAAATCATCGACGGGAGCCCGCTCGCCGCCAGGGCTCCCGCGGTGTAGGCCGGCTCGACCATCTTGGCCACCCCGGCAGCGCCGAGCAGGCCGAGGGCTATGGCCGCGACTGCTTCCACCATCGACGGGAGGGTAGTGGCGCCCGGGAGGGGTCAATGACCGCCCGAATTCGGCCCCGCTCGCCGCCGGACCCTCCGCGCGCTACGGGTTCCTGCGACGATTACCGGACCTTCGGAAGTTATCGTCTGCGGCCACATGACTGACAGCCGCCCGGCCGATCCGGTCGATTTCTTCGCCAACGAGAGATGGACGGTGGGGGTCGTAGGTCTCGGGTATGTCGGGCTGCCGCTCCTCGTCACCGCCGTTCGAGCGGGCCTTGGAGCGATCGGCTTCGACGTCGCAGCGGATCGGATCGACTCCCTCTCCAATGGCCGCTCCCACATCGACGACATCTCCGATTCGGACCTGGCGGAAGTGCTCGCGGCCGGGGCCGAGTTCACGACGGATTCTGCCCGCCTGGCAGCCGCGGACGCCGTCTTCCTGTGTGTTCCCAGTCCGCTCGGACGGCACCGCCAGCCCGACCTGTCGTATATCGAGGCGGCTGCCCGCACTGCGGGTGAGGTCCTGCGGCCGGGACAGCTCTTCGTCCTCGAGTCGACTTCGTACCCGGGGACGACGGAGGACTACCTGGTGCCACAAGTCGAGAACCGCGGATTGCGCATCGACGACGACGTCTGGGTCGCCTTCTCGTCGGAGCGTGTGTCCCCGGGCGACGAGATGAAGACGGCTGACATCCCCAAGGTTGTCGGAGGTGTCACCGAGCTCAGCGGGCGGGTGGCCGCGGCAGCCTACGGACGGCTGGTGCCCAAAGTTCATCTCGTGTCGTCGGCGCGGGCCGCGGAGATGTCGAAACTGCTCGAGAACACCTATCGGGCGGTCAACATAGGCCTGGTCAACGAGATGGCCCAGCTCGCTCATGAACTGGACATCGACATCTGGGAGGTGATCGACGCCGCCAAGACCAAGCCGTTCGGCTTCCAGGCGTTCTACCCGGGCCCGGGGGTCGGCGGGCACTGCATCCCCCTCGATCCGCAGTACCTCGCGTGGAGGGCCAGGGAAGCGAACTTCGCCACCCGTTTCATCGAGACCGCCGAGCAGGTGAACATCAAGATGCCGATCTACAACGCGAACCGGATCGCCGATCTGCTCAATGACCGGGGCATCGCCGTCAAGGGCAGTCGCGTGCTCGGCGTGGGGATCGCGTACAAGCCGGACATCGCCGACGACCGGGAATCGGCCGCGCTCGACGTGCTCAGGGAGCTCCAGTCGGACGGTGCCGAGGTGTTTGTTCTCGACCCTGTCGTGGGAGCAGACAGGATTCGGGCCCAGGGTTTCGAGCCGGTCTCCGAGACCGACGACTTCGGCCAGTTCGATCTGGCGGCGGTGCTGACGGACCATTCCCGCATCGACTACGGGAAGCTTGCCCGGGAATCAGCAGTGGTGTTCGACGCCAGGGGGGTCTACCGGAAGCTCGGGGACGTCCCCGACAACGTCTTCCCGCTGTGAGGGTCCTGGTCGTCACGACGGTTCACGCCGCCGACGACACCAGGATGCGGGAGAGGCTCGTCGCCTCATTGTCCTCCGAGTTCCATGTCCGCTACGCCACCCGAGCTCCGGGCCCGTCTGATCGGTCCGAGCTCGACTGGGTGCCCCTGACCGGAGGCAGGGCGCGCAGGTGGTGGAGGGCATTTCGGATGCTCTGCGCCACAGGGTGGGACGTGGCAGTGATCTGCGATCCGGAGCTGGTGCCCGCCGCCGTCATGGCCAGGCTCTGGCGCCGCCGCCCGATCGTCTTCGACGTTCACGAGGACCTGGCGGCCCAGATCGTGGCCAAAGCCTGGATTCCAAGGTTCGCCCGCCCGTTGTTCAGGGGCCTGGCCCGCCTGATCTACTCGGTCGCGGAGAAGTCCCTGCGGTTGACCCTCGCCGAGGACGGCTACCGGAGGCTCTTTCGAGGTGATCACCCCGTGTTCCCCAACTATCCGACCTATCGGGGCTGGCCAGATGCCTCGCGCGAAGCCGATGGCTCCGTTGTCTACGTGGGGGACGTTCGGAGGGCCAGGGGCTTGACCGATGCGGCGGAGGCCGCACGACTCGCCGGGGCGTCCTTTCTCGTCGTGGGTCCGGCCCCGCCCGAGTTGGCCCAGGAGTTGGCCGCCGCAAACGCCGTGTTGGTGGGACGCAGGCCCAATCGCGAGGCACTGAAACTCGCGGCGCGGGCCAGCGTCGGCATCTCCCCGCTTCGGGACCTTCCCAACTACCGGGAGTCGCTCCCGACCAAGGTCATCGAGTACCTGGCCCTGGGCCTGTCGGTGGTGGCCACCGACCTGCCCGGGACCAGGCGGGTGGTCGAAGGTTGGGATTCGGTCTGGCTTGTCCCGCCCGGGGACATCGAAGCGATGTCGGAGGCGATCAGACTCGGCGCCCTCGAGGAGTCGCGGGAGGTCGCGTGGTCACGGTCCGCCGCGGTCCGCGCCCGGTATGTCTGGCCGCATGGCGAGTTCTTGGACTGGTACCGATCGCTCACCGGCGAGCAGGAACCCGGCGCCCCAGGAGAGGTGCATGACGGCTAGGGCGAGCGGAACGGCGAACGCGCTCCAGCCCGACGAGGGGAGTGTGGCGAGGCCCGCGACGACGAGGCCCAAGAGATAGGCCCCGGGGACGACCAACAGTGCGGGCCGGACCAAAGCTCCCAGGATCGCCACGGCGAGGGCCGCGACGAGAACTGGAGCGGCGAGCTGACGGAGCTTCAGTTTCCCCGGGTGCTTGCGTGCGAACAGGCGCTTGGCCCCTCCGTACAGGAAGTACTGGCGAGCGAGGGCTCGCAGTGATGCTCTCGGCCGATACATCACACGCAGCGTGGGGTCGAACCAGACGAGACCACCGCCCTCGATGATGCGGTGGTTGAGCTCATAGTCCTGGGTCCTCAGGAACGACTCGTCGTAGCCACCCAGCCGTTCCACGGCCTCACGCCGGAATACTCCCAGGTACACCGTTTCGGTTGGCCCGGCGACACCGCCGATCCGGTATCTGGCGCCGCCGGCGCCGAAGGGCGATGCCATGGCGGCGGCGATCGCCTTCTCCATGTAGCTGACACCGGAGGGCACCTGCATGCCTCCGACGTTGTCGGCCCCAGTCGTCTCCAGGATCGCCACCGCCTTCTCCACATAGTCGGGGGGAAGAATGGCGTGGGCATCGCATCGCACGATCACATCGCCGGTGGTCGCTGCCAACGCGAGGTTGAGGCCTGCAGGTGTTGTTCCCGTCGGATTGTCGACCACCGTCGCTCCTTCGGCTCGTGCCGCGTCGGCGCTGGCTTCGTCGGCGGCTGCAACCACCACTTCGATGATTCTCGGGTATCCCTGCGCGCGGACCGACGCCAGGGCCGCCGGCAACGAATTCGCCGAGCCGTGGGCGGGGATGATGATCGAGACCGACGGTGCTGAGTTCACGCAGCCATATGATGCCCGCTCGTGGCGGCCGAGCTACAGCACATTGCCGACCCCCTCCTGATACTCCTTGGTTGGGCGGGGGGTCTCTCCGTGGCCGTCGGCGTCATCTCCCTCCGTCAGATCGTCGGGCCGGGCTTCACCTGGATAGCCGCCGGATTCGCTGGTCTGGTGGGCCTCGGCACCTGGGCGATCGAGGGGGCCGTGTGGTCGAGGTGGGCGTTGCTCGTTCTGGTGGTCGGCCTGGTATGGGCCCGAAACCGCCTCCTCGCCGGAGTGCTCTTGGTCGGCGCCGGCGTTCTCTTTGTCGCCGATGCCGCCGTCCTCGGTCCTCTCCTGCCCGCGGTGAGCCTGGCCGCCGCACTCGGAGGGGTGACAGGGGAGATGGCGCTGGCGCATTGGTATCTCGTCGATCCTCGGCTCCCGCGTTCCGTGCTCCGCGGTCTGGCGATCGCCGGCATCGTCGGCTTGGTCGCCGATGGCGTGGTCCTCGCCCTGATCGGTGACTTGACCAACTCGGGGCCCATCATCGCGTTCGTGGCCCTCCTCGCGACGTCGATCGGCCTCATGGTCGCGGTCATCGGTGCGCTCCGCTGGCCCGCATACAGCGGTGTCATGGCCGCCACCGGTTTGTCCTATCTTGCGGTCCTCACCTCTTTGGGGGCTGTGTTCCTGGGGCGTGCCATCGTCGGTGGCGCCGGCCCTTTCGCAAGTTGAAGGAGTAGGAAATGGAAGTCAGAGCTGCAGGGCCGGAGGTCGATCTCGCGGACGCCGCCCTGGTCATCGGTGTTCTCGAGGGCTTGCAGCCGGTGCCAGGCTCCGAAGCCGAATTCGAAGCCGTCGACCAGGAGTCGATCGAAGCGGCCGGTTTCGAGGGCAAGGGGAACCAGACCCTGACTCTCCCCCATCCGACGGCCAAGAGCCTCCTGCTGGTGGGCCTGGGCGAGGAGGCGGACTTCGAGAGTGTGCGCGCGGCTTCCGGGAACGCGGTCCGGGCCGCCAAGGCCGAGCGGGTGGTGACGAGGCTCGCCGAGATCGACATCGACGGGGCCACCAGAGCGGTCACCGAAGGAAGTCTCTTGGGCGGCTACGAGTTCAGGCCCTACAAGACGAACGGACCGAAGATGAAGGTGACCACGGTCGAGGTGCTCGGGGCCGATGGCGACGAGATGGAGGAGGCCTCGATCGTGGCCAGAGCGGTGATCAAGGCGCGCGACTGGGTCAACACGCCGGCCATGGACCTGTCGCCCGCCGACCTCGCCGGACACATGTCCGATCTGCTGACTGCCGCCGGGCTCACGGTCGAGGTCTGGGACGAGTCCCGGATCACGGAGGAGGGACTCGGTGCGCTCACCGGGGTCGCTGCGGGTTCCGACCGCCCGCCGCGCCTGGTAGTGGGCACCTACCGGCCGGAGGGGGCCAAGCAGCACCTCGGTCTGGTCGGCAAGGGCATCACCTTCGACACCGGAGGCCTGTCGATCAAGTCCGCCTCTTTCATGGAGGAGATGAAGGACGACATGGGAGGCGCCGCCGCGGTCGCCGCCGCGGCGGGAGCGATCGCGGAGCTCGGCCTCGGCATCGCGGTCACCGTCGTGACCCCGATCACCGACAACGCCGTGGGTGGGAACGCCACCCGGCCGGGAGATGTCCTCCGTCCGGTGGCGGGGCCCACGATCGAAGTGCTCAACACGGATGCCGAGGGTCGTCTGATTCTCGCCGACGGGCTGGGCGTCGCCCTCCGACACGAACCTGACATTCTCATCGATGTGGCGACTCTCACCGGAGCGATGCGTGTGGCCCTCGGGGACAAGGTGACCGGCTTCTTCGCCACGGACGAGACCGTCTCGTCGCTGTTGCGTGACGCGGCGTCGGCTGCAGGCGAGATGTTCTGGGAGATGCCCCTCGTCGACGACTACCGGAAGTCGATCGACTCCAATGTCGCCGACATCAAGAACGTGTCGGGCAGCCGTTACGGAGGGGCCATCACCGCCGCGTTGTTCCTCCGGGAGTACGCGGGCGAGACTCCGTGGGCCCACCTCGACATCGCCGGTCCCGCCATCTCACGTGAGAACTCGGGCGACCAGGTGAAAGGCGCGTCCGGGGCACCCGTCCGCACCTTGGTCGAGGTGGCCCGCCAGATGTCCAGGTCCTGACGGCCGAGGGGGCGAGGTGGGCACGACTCGCTGGTCGCCACCCCGTTTGCGGGTCCCAGAGGCTGCCGGTCATCGCGGCGCTTCATGGCTCGAGCTGTTCTACGACCTCGCCTATGTGGTGGCGGTCGCAGCTCTCGCCGGGCGGCTCCTGGCCGATCCCACGGCGACGGGCGCTCTCTCGTTCCTCGGCTACTTCGCCCTGATCTGGTGGCTCTGGGT
>CAYLYQ010000023.1:0-1515 GCA_964388105.1 uncultured Acidimicrobiaceae bacterium | reverse complement strand
CGACGGGCGCTCTCTCGTTCCTCGGCTACTTCGCCCTGATCTGGTGGCTCTGGGTGAGCCACACGTACTACGCCGACCGCTACGACACCGACGATGCCGTGTACCGGCTGCTCGCCGCAGGCCAGATGCTGGCGGTGGTCGTGGTGGCGGCGTCGCTGGTTCCCGGGGATCCCAGCTCCACGCGAGCCTTCGCTCTCGGGTACGGAGCGGCCAGGGTCCTGTTGTGTGCGATGTACTGGCGGGCATGGCGGAACGTGCCGGAGACGCGCGCCCTGGTGTCGGGCTACCTGGCCGGGTTCGGCGCGGCGGCAGTGCTGTGGACCGGATCCGCCTTCGTACCCGACACGTATCGCCCGGCGATGTGGGCGGTCGCCCTCTGCGTCGACCTGGCGACCCCGTGGGTGATGCGGAAGGAGCAGGCCCGAGCGCCGCTCGACGACTCGCACCTGCCCGAGCGGTTCGGCCTGTTCACCATCCTCGTCCTCGGGGAGGCGATCGCATCCAGCGTCGGGGGCCTTGCTCATGGTGGCTGGGAGTTTCTGCCTGTGGTCACCGCCGCGGGGGCGATCCTGCTGGCCACAGCCCTGTGGTGGCTCTACTTCGACAATGCACGGGGCTCGGTAGTCCGACGGAGCCAGGACGTGGCGAGATCGTGGAGACCCACCATCTGGATCTACACCCACGTGCCGCTGGGAGCGTCACTGGTTGCGGTCGGCGTCGCCCTCGAGCACGCCATCGCCAATGCAGGCGAGGGAGGCATTGCGAGCGGCTCACGGTGGCTGCTCGCCGGCTCGGTTTCGACGGCGCTCGTCGCGATGGCTGTCCTCCACGACGCGTCCCAGACCGATCCCGCCAGCACCGACCGCCGGTTGGTCCGCACACGATTGTCCGGCGCGGCGGCTGTGCTCTTGCTCGGCCTTGCCGGCGGCTGGGAGAGCATCTTCGTCGTCCTCGGGGCCCTCGTGGTGTGCGCTGCCCTACTGTTCTCGGACATGAGTGCGAGCTCCGATCCGGAACAGCGCGTTGAAGAGGGCGACGAGCCTGTGATCTCGGTGCGAGACGATCTCGAAGAAGGTGCCTTCGTCATCGAGGTCGACGGGATCCGAGCCGGCAAGGCGGACTACCGGATTTCCGATGGCCGTGTCATCTTCACGCACACCGAGATCTCTGACGCGTTCTCCGGTCGCGGCCTCGGAAGCCGGCTCGCCCGATATGCACTCGACGACGTTGTCCGCCGCGAGCTGCTCATCGTGCCCAGGTGCCCGTTCATCGCCGCCTACATCAGGCGTCATCCCGAGTACCAGGAGATGGTCGATCCCCGAGGATTCGGGGGATCCCAAGCCTGATCTCCCGGGCGTGGGTGGGAATCCTGCTGCTAGTTTGGGTATCGAACACCCAGAGTGACAACGCCCCACGGTGGGCAAAAGGGGTTGGGAGACTCATGAGCATCAAGAAGCGAACTCGCGTGTGGGCATCGGGAGCGCTGATCGCGGCGCTGCTGGTTCCGGCTGGACT
>CAYLYQ010000022.1:19619-29813 GCA_964388105.1 uncultured Acidimicrobiaceae bacterium | reverse complement strand
TCCTCCCGGAGTGGATTCTTCACGGTGAGGAGACTCGAACCGGTGACGCCGAGACGCTCCATCTCCGACTCGCCGACGAAGGGGAGGCTCACGGCCTGAGAGAGACCGGCCGCGGCGAGGGACGCATGGATGCGACGGAGTCGACGCTGGCCGACCTCGAGCCCACCGGCGGGGCCGGTAGGAAGGGTTGCCTCGAACCGGTCGTAGCCGTGGATCCGGGCTACCTCCTCTACGAGATCGGCGGGCCGGGTCAAGTCGGGACGGAAGGTGGGCACCGTCACCCGCATCGGGTCGGTTCCTTCGACCGAGAGTTGGAGACGGCGCAGAAGATCGGCGATGTGGGCCGCGTCGAGACCCGGGCCGAGGAGCCGGTCGACATCGGCGACCGCGAGCTCCACGGTCACCGGGGACAGGTCGGCGGTCACCTCGTCTACTGCCCCGGACAGGGCCGTGCCACCGGTCAGCGAGGCCACCAACGCGGTGGCCCGGCGGTTCGCCGCGAGGGCGAGCTGCGGGTCGACGCCGCGCTCGAAACGCAGCGAGGCCTCGGAACGCAATCCGTGGCGCCGGGACATGTACATGATGGTGGGCGGGTCCCACGACGCCGCCTCCATGATGACCCGTCGCGTGTCTGGGGAGACTTCGCTTCGCTCTCCACCCATGGTTCCCGACATCGACGTCGGGCCCGACGCGTCGTAGATGATCAGATCGTCCGGGGTCAGCTCTCGCTCCTCCCCGTCCAGCGTGACCAAGGTCTCCCCGGGCTCCGCCCTCTTGATGCGGAGCACTCCCCCGTCGATCTTGTCGGCGTCGAACGCGTGCAGGGGATGGCCGAGCTCGAGCATCACGTAGTTGGTGACGTCGACGACG
The DNA here is from genome assembly GCA_964388105.1 of uncultured Acidimicrobiaceae bacterium. GTDB lineage: Bacteria > Actinomycetota > Acidimicrobiia > Spongiisociales > ZC4RG35 > ZC4RG35. Next base: position 28,943 of record CAYLYQ010000022.1, on the reverse strand, counting down.
TTCGAGATGGGGCGCATCCCGGCCTTGGTGAGGCGATGGCGCATCCACATCGGCGACCGCCCGACCTCGACGCCCTCTATCTCGAAGGCGGTGAACCGGCGGCAGCCTGATGCGTCGTCAACGTTCACTCGGAGGTCGGTGGCCCGCTCCACCGGCTGGAGCTCGTCGGACGGGACGCGGAAGTCGATGCCATAGTAGGCAGCCAGGTCCCGGGCCATGCCCACCATCGACATGGCATCGGGCCGGTTGGGCCCGATCGCCAGGTCGAAGACGACATCCGGCAACTCGACGAGGTCGTCGAAGGAGGATCCCGGCTCCGCCTCCCGTTCGAGGACCAGGATCCCGGAGTGCTCGTCGCCGAGGCCCAGCTCCCGCTCGGAGCAGATCATCCCGTGGGAGGTGACCCCCCGAATCTCTCGTTCCCCGATGGCGAAGTCGCCCGGCAGGACGGCCCCTGGGAGCGCCACGGGCACGAAAGCTCCCGCTTCGAAGTTCCAGGCCCCACAGATGATCTGTTGGGTTCGGTCGCCGACGTCGACCTGGCAGACGCGAATGCGATCGGCCGACGGATGCGCTCCGATCTCTTGCACTCTTCCCACCACGACCCCGCTCCAGCCTGCCGACAACTGCTCCACTCCCTCGACCTCGTGGCCGAGTGAGGTGAAAACCGCTGCCAGCTCCGTTGGATCCGTAGTGGGCAGGTCGATGTACTCCTGCAGCCATCTCAGGGGCAGCTTCATCGGAACTGCTCCAGGAACCGGACGTCGTTCTCGATGAAGTTCTTGATCGAGTCGAGACCGTGGCGGACCAAGGCGAGCCGCTCGACCCCGACGCCGAAGGCGAAGCCCGAAACCAGCTGTGGGTCGTAGCCCGCGGCGGAGAGGACGTTGGGGTCGACCATCCCGCACCCGAGCATCTCCAGCCAGCCCCCACCGCCGCAGACACGGCACGCGGGGTCGGACCCCTGGCAGACGAAACAGGAAGCGTCCAACTCGGCGCTCGGCTCGGTGAAGGGGAAGAAGGAGGGTCGGAGTCGCACGGTGGTCCCGGCTCCGAAGAACTCCCGGGCGAAGTGGGCGAGTGTGCCCTTCAGGTCCCCGATGGTGATGCCTTCATCCACCGCGAGACCCTCGATCTGATGGAACACGGGCAGGTGGGTTGCGTCGATCGTGTCGGTGCGATACGTCCTGCCTGGGACGACGATGAAGACCGGCGGCTCGTGGCTCTCCATGTATCGGGCCTGCACCGGTGAGGTCTGCGTGCGCAGCAACACCTCGTCATCGGGATCGCCCCAGTCGAGATACATGGTGTCCGACTCGAGGCGGGCTGGGTGAGTCTTCGGCGTGTTGAGCGCGTCGAAGTTGTACCAGGCGAGCTCGGCCTCCGGCCCCTCCGCCACTCGATATCCAAGCCCGACGAAGATGTCGACCACCTCGTCGATGATCTGGTGGATGAGGTGCAGGCTTCCGGCTGGAAGACTCACCGCCTCCAGGGTGACGTCGAAAGAGTCGGACGCGAGCTGCTTGGCATCCTCGGCAGCGAGAAGGACGGCCCGTTTCTTTGTGATCAAGTCCTGGATCTGCGCCGTGACCTCGTTGAGCGTCGCCCCCACGATGGGGCGGTCGGAGGCGTCCATGCCGGCCATCGACCGTCGCACCGATCCGACGGCGGAGTCCTTGCCCAACAACGTCGACTCGACACGGTCGAGATCCTCCACGGTCGCAGCCGCCTCGACAGCGGTACCCGCCGCTGCGAGCGCTTCGTTCAGTGTTACTCGAGGGTCCATCAGAGGGTGCGAGGTTAGATCCGGGTGCTCCGAACCCGGTACCTAGCCACGGGAAAGCTCGTAGACCACGATTCCGGCCGCCACACCGGCGTTGAGGCTCTCGGTGCCGCCCGGCATTGGGATGGTCACCGTGCGGTCACACGCGGCGACGACTTCGGGATCCAGACCGGCCGCCTCCTCGCCCACCAGAACCGCCCAATGGCCAGGCCCGAGGAACGCGGGGTCCTCGCCGCCGCTGACGACCGTTGCCACGAGTTTCCAGCCGGTGAGGTCATTTGTGCCGGAGATCCGGGAGACCGGAATGCGGAACTGCCCACCCGCACCGGCGCGCAGCGACTTGGGCGACCACGGGTCGGCCGAGCCGGGGGTCCACGCGAACCCCCATCCGAAAGCAGCAGCGGTTCGCACTAACGCGCCGAGGTTCCCCGGCTCGCTCACGCCGTACGCCACGAGCAGGTTCCGTCCCGGGTCGATCCGAGGCTCCACCGATCTGATCACCGCCACCGGTCCCCTCGGGCTGTCGGTGCCTGCGAGCCTCGCCAGCGCGGCCGGGTCCACGGGGACGATGGCGACACCCGGTATGGCATCGGGCAGGTCGTCCTCCAGGGCGAAGACCCGTTCGACGGCGACCCCGGCGGCGAGAGCCTCCGCGAGGAGGTGGGGGCCCTCGATCAGCGTCAGGCCCGTCTGCTGGCGGTGACGGGCCCGGTGCAGGCGTGCGGACGCGACAACGGCCGGGTTGCGCGCCCCGCGGGGCACCTCCCGGCCGCCGTCGGACATCAGCCCTTCTTGGCTACCTGGACGAGCTGGGCGAACGCATCGGGGTCGCTCACCGCCATCTCGGCCAGCATCTTCCGGTCGACCTCGATCTCGGCGGCCTTGAGGCCGGAGATCAGCTGGTTGTAGGTCGTCCCGTTCTGCCGCGCCGCGGCGTTGATGCGGGCGATCCAGAGCTTGCGGAACTCGCCTTTGCGCGCCCTGCGGTCGCGGTACGAGTCCTGCATGGCGTGCATGACCTGCTCGTTGGCGGTCCGGTAACGGCGGCTCCTGGCGCCCTTGTACCCCTTGGCCCGATCGAGGACCTTCTTGTGGGACTTCTTGGCGTGAACCGCTCTCTTCACACGTGCCATGACGTCAACTCCCCATCTGCTTCTTGATGACCTTGGCGTCACCGGGGGCCAGTTCGACTTCGCCCTTGCGGCGGCGGAAGGTCGACTTCCCCTTGGCCAGCTTGTAATGGCCGCGACCGACCTGGCGGCGCATGAGCTTGCCGCTGCCGGTCACCTTGATTCGCTTCTTGGCGCCGCTGTGCGTCTTCATCTTCGGCACGGCGTCCTCCTATTCCTCGGGCTGACTCTCATCGGCAACGGCGGCCTTGGTCCGCTTCACGGGGGCCAACACCATGGTCATCGAGTTCCCTTCCAGCTTCGGCGCCTGCTCGACGACCCCGTGGTCGGCGAGCTCGTCGGCGAGCCGCTCCAGGAGATCCTTGCCGAATGCCGGCCTCTCGTTCTCCCGGCCGCGGAACCGGATGGTGACCTTGACCTTGTCCTGGTCGTCCAGGAAGGACGCCGCCTTCCTCTTCGTGATGTCGAAGTCGTGGTCGCCGATCCGGACCTTCATCCGGAGCTCCTTGATGCTGGTTCGAGTCTGCTTCTTGCGTGCTTCTCGCTGCTTGACGGACTGCTCGTACTTGTAACGCCCGTAGTCCATGAGACGGCATACCGGCGGCTTGGCGTTGGGAGCCACCTCCACCAGGTCGAGGTCGAGCTGTTCGGCCAGCCAAAGGGCCTCGTTCAGCTTCTTGACTCCGATCTGCTGTCCGTCTGGTGCCACCACCAGGACCTCTTTCGCCCTGATGGCCGAGTTAACGCGCAATTCGCTGATGCTGTCGCCTCCGTTTGCTCAATGAAAAAGGCAGCGGGCGTGACACCTGCTGCCTAGAAACCCACCCCGAAGGGCGGTGGTCGCTGACCTCGGCTCGCCCTGGGCGGCCGGGTGGGGAAGCAGGCGCTTCCGCTCTTGCCGTTCTGTTGTCGGCCGAAACGGTACCAGAGCCGGGTGGATACTCAATCCCCCAGGGCCGCGATGCCGTTGGCGGCAGTCACGGCGGCATCGACCGCCTCCCGGCCCTTGTTGTCGGCCCCGGGGCCGGAGCGTTCCATGGCATGGGCGGGATCGCTCACGGCGAGCACCGCGTGCGCCACCGGGATCCCGGTGTCGATGGCCACCGTGGTGAGCCCGGAAGAGCACTCCCGGACCACGATGTCGTAGTGGTCGGTCTCGCCTTTGATCACCGTGCCGATGGCAACCACCGCGTCACATCCCGACCGGGCCAGCGCGAGAGCCGCCACCGGCAACTCGAGGGCCCCGGCGACCCGGAGCACGGTGGTGTCGGCGACGCCAAGCTCTTCACACCGCTTCTGCGCTCCGTCGAGGAGGCGATCGGTGATCGCACGGTTCCAGGAAGCGACCGCGACGCCCACGTGGAGCGAGGAACCGTCCAGAGAGCCTTCGATGGTGCGGATCACTCGTCTCCGGTCGGCTGCAGCAGATGCCCCATCCGTGTGCGCTTGGCGTCGAGGTAGCCCCGGTTCTCGTCGGTCGGTTCGACGGTGAGGGGGACCTGCTCCAGGATCGACAGGCCGTACCCCTCGATGCCGGCCCGCTTCTTCGGGTTGTTCGTCATCAGGCGCATGGATCGGACGCCGAGGTCGTAGAGGATCTGGGCCCCCACCCCGTAATCCCGGGCATCCACGGGCAGGCCCAGGTGGACGTTGGCGTCCACGGTGTCGAGTCCTTGGTCCTGCAACTGGTAGGCCGCGAGCTTGCGGAGCAGGCCGATGCCTCGGCCTTCGTGACCGCGGATGTAGAGCACCACTCCCCTGCCCTCTTCCGCCACCCGTGCCAGAGCGGCGTCGAGTTGCTCGCCGCAGTCGCATCGCCGGCTCCCGAAGACGTCCCCGGTGAGGCACTCCGAGTGAACACGGGTGAGGACACCTTCACCGTCGCCGAGGTCGCCCATGACGAGGGCGACGTGCTGCCGTTCGTCGACGAGGGACTCGTACCCGTAGGCGCGGAAGGTGCCGTGGACGGTGGGCAGCCTGGCCTCGACGACCCGCTCCACCAGACGCTCGTGGTCCCGGCGGTAGGCGATGAGGTCGGCGATGGTGCCGATGAGGATGTCGTGCTGCTTGGCGAACAACTCGAGCTCGGCGAGCCTGGCGACCGTGCCGTCGTCATTCATCACCTCGGCGAGGACGCCGGCCGGGTAACGCCCGGCCAGGACGGCGAGGTCGACCGCCGCCTCGGTGTGACCGGCGCGTTTGAGCACGCCTCCCGGCTCGTAGCGCAGGGGGTACATGTGCCCCGGTCGGGAGAGGTCTTCGGGTTTCGAGTTGGGGTCGAGGACCACCTCGATGGTTCGGGCGCGGTCAGAAGCGCTGATCCCGGTCGTGGTCCCGACCGCGGCGTCGATCGAGACGGTGAATGCTGTTCGCCTGACGTCGGTGTTGCGCGCCACCATCATCGGCAGCTGCAGCTCGTCGAGTCGCTCGCCGCCGATGGAGAGGCAGATGATGCCGCTCGTGTGGCGGAGCATGAACCCGATCTTCTCCGGTGTGGCGGCGTCGGCGGCGACGAAGAGATCCCCCTCGTTCTCACGGTCCTCGTCATCGACCATGATCACCATCTCGCCGCGGGAGTAGGCCGCGATGATCGCTTCGATCGGGGCGATGCTCATGCGCGTGCCTCCAAGAGCCGTTCCACGTACTTGGCGAAGACGTCCGTCTCGAGGTTCACGGTGTCGCCCGCTTCGGTCGAGCCGAGAGTGGTCGACTCCAAGGTGTGCGGGATCAGGGCCACCCAGAACCGGTCCGATTCGATGCCGGCGACGGTCAGGCTCACCCCGTCGACCGTGATCGAGCCTTTGACCGCGATGTGAGACATCAGCTGTGGAGGGGCGGCAATGGTGAGCACCACCCCACCGTCGCCCTCGTCGAGGGAGATGACGGTTCCGGTGCCATCGACATGACCCTGGACGATGTGACCGTCGAAACGTCCCGTCGCGGGCATGGCCCGCTCCAGATTGACGAGGTCCCCGAGCCCCAGCGACCCGAGACCAGTGCGGGAAAGCGTCTCGGGCACCACATCGAAGCGGATCGAGTCGCCGCCGACGTCCACTGCGGTGAGGCACACGCCGTTGATCGAGATCGAGTCCCCGACCCGGGTGCCGGCGAACAGCGGCGAGTCGACGACGAGCGAGCCGTCGCCTACCTCTGTCACCTTTCCTGTGGCCTCAACGATCCCGGTGAACATCCCTGGTCCAATCGATGCGAATGTCCGACCCCAGGCTACGCACCTGGCGGATGGACACAATTCCCGCTTTTTCAATCGTGCTGAACACCCCGGAGAGCGGAGGGATTCCCTGCCCGCCGCCGACCCTGGCGCCCAGATAGGCCATGCCCTCGTCGATGACCCCGGCTCGCCACCACTCCCCCGCCAGCGTCGGGCCCCCTTCCAGGATCACGTCGAGGAGGCCCATGGCGGCCAGGGACCGGCAGACCTCCCGGGGGTCCGGACGGTCCCCACCGGGGACGAGAACCAGCTCCCCTCCAGGGATCCGGCGCTCGCGGGAGGTGAACACCAGAGGATTGCGCTGCCAGATCTGCGCCTGCGGCGGCGGGTCGCCCTCTCCCAGCACCATCACCGGGATCGGCTGGGGACCTTCGTATCCCTCCAGCCGCACGTCGAGCCGGGGATCGTCCGCCGCGACCGTTCCCGACCCGACGACGATTGCGTCCGCACGGGAACGGAGAGCGTGGGCATCGCGCCGGGCCTCGTCCGAGGTGATCCAGCGGGAGGTGCCGTCGGCGGCGGCCACCGAGCCGTCCAGGGTCATGGCGTACTTCCACGTCACCAACGGCATCCCCGTCGCCCGGTGGTGGAAGTAGGCGGGGTCGACTGCCGCGGCCTCGTCCGCGGACAATCCGACTTCGACCTGGACCCCGGCGGCGCGCAGACGTTCGACGCCGGCCCCGTTGGTGCGGGGGTCCGGATCGATCATCCCGGCGACCACGGTGCCCACACCCGCGGCAATCAGCGCATCGACGCACGGTGGGGTCCGCCCGTGGTGGTTGCAGGGCTCGAGCGTCACGTAGACGGTGGCACCACGCGCCCGCTCGCCGGCCAGGTCGAGTGCGACCACCTCGGCGTGCGGGGTCCCTGGACCTTCGTGCCACCCCTCCCCCACGACGTCGCCGTCGGTCGAGACCACGACAGCGCCCACCCGGGGATTGGGGTGAGTCCTGGCCTGCGAGGCCAACTCGATGGCACACGCCATGTGGCGCGCCTCGTTCACGTCAGCTGGTGCGACGGTCGATCCGGTAGGTGGATCCAGGTTGCTTCTTGGCGAATTCCTTCATCTCCACCGCGATCGCCGACGCCTCCCATTGGGTGCTGATCTCGCGCACGTCGGTGGACGCTACACCAAGCGACAGTGACACCACAGGGAAGGCGTACCGCTCTCCCCGGCGGTCGATCACCTCGATGTAGCCGCGGAGGGCGTCTGCCGTGTCGTACAGGTCGAGGATCCCGTCGTCGAACCGCTCGATCACCTCTTTGCAGAAGGACTCCGCCATCTCGGGCGGGGTGATGGCAACGAAGTCGTCACCGCCGATGTGGCCGATGAACGACCCGCCCAGATCGAGGCTCTGGGCCGCCTCGGCGAAGCTGCGGGCGCAGAAGCGGATCACCTCATCGCCACGCATGAACCCGTAGTGGTCGTTGAAGGCCTTGAAGTTGTCGAGATCGCCGTGAACCAGCGCGAATGGCGCCCGGTCGCGGATCCTGGCTTCGATCTCCGCCGTGATCTTGAAGTTGCCGGGCAAGCCGGTCAGTGGGGACAGGTCACGGGCTGCCTGGGTCCTCCGCAGCACCGCTCGCACCCGTGCCGCCAGCTCGGTGATATCGAACGGCTTGGTGATGTAGTCGTCCGCGCCCAGCTCGAGACCGCGCACCCGGTCCTCGGGGAGGCCGCGGGCGGTGAGGAGGATGATGGGGATGTTCGCCGTGGTGGCCTGGCTCCGCAGCCGGTGGAGGGCCGTCAGGCCGTCCATGCGGGGCATCATGATGTCGAGGACGATCGCGTTCGGCGGGTTCGACGTCGCTTTCTGCAGGGCGTCTTCCCCATCCACCGCAGTCTCCACCTCGAAGCCGTCCAGCTCGAAGTTGATCTTGACCACGGTGAGGATGTCCGGATCGTCGTCAGCGACGAGGACACGTTCACTCATCAATTGCCCTTTTCAGATCGGTCACAGCCTGTCCCGGATCATCCGCCCCGAAGATGGCCGAACCGGCCACCACCACCGTCGCGCCGGCGTCGACGACGCGGCGGACGTTCGAGGTCTTGATGCCTCCGTCGACCTGAATATCGGTACGCAATCCGCGGGCCTCAACCCATTCTCTGGCTTCCGCCACTTTGGGGAGTGCGGTCTCGATGAGCTCCTGACCGCCGAACCCCGGCTCGACGCTCATGATGAGCAGCACGTCGCACAGCTCGGCGAAGGGCGCCACCGCGGCGAACGGCGTGACCGGGTTCATCACTAGCCCGAAGTCGAGGCCGGCGTCCTTGGTGCGCTTGGCGGCGAGCTCGGGCGAGGGGATCGCCTCGATGTGCATCGTCAGCAGGTCGGCCCCGGCCGTCGCGAGCGAGTCGACGTGGTCGGCGGGGTTCGTGACCATGAGGTGGCAGTCGAAGTAGAGATCGGTGATGGGACGGAGCGACGCCACGAGCGGGACGCCGAAGGAGACGTTGGGGACGAAGTGGCCGTCCATGACGTCGATGTGCAGCCAATCGGCGTTTCCGGCCACCGCGGCGACCTCCTCGCCCAGTCGGGCGAGATCGGCGGCGAGGAGGGAAGGAGCGACTTTCACACCGCGATTGTACGAATTCACCTGACAGTTCCTTCCCGCCGCTGACGGCCCCGCGCCCACGCGTCGCCTGCCATCGGCCTCTTGCCGGGGGGCTGCAGCGTCAGCAACTCGACGCCGCGTCCTCCCACGGTGACCACAGGGATCCCGTTCCGCAGCTCCCAGCGACCGGGGCCGCGTGAGCCATCTCCGATCCGGGCGGCCAGCACCCGGTGGGGCTCACCGTCGATGGTGAGCACCGCACCCGGATCGGGTGCCAGGCCGCGGACGCGGGCCAGAAACTCGGAAGCATCCGCGATGCCTCCCAATGGCCGGTCGGCTGCCGTGATCTTCTCGGCGTAGGTGACGCCGTCGTCGGACTGCGGCACCGGAACGACCTCGCCGGACAGGTATCCGGGGATCACGGAGACCAGCAACCGGGCCCCGAGATGGGCGAGCCGTGCCGAGAGGGTTCCCGCGTCCTCAGCCGGATGGATGTCGACGAGTTGGGCCGTGAGCACCGGCCCTGTGTCCAGGCCCTCGTCGAGGCGGATGATGGTGACTCCGGTCATCGTGTCACCGGCCATGAGGGCGCGTGCCACCGGAGCCGCGCCCCTCCAGCGAGGCAA
>CAYLYQ010000022.1:0-19519 GCA_964388105.1 uncultured Acidimicrobiaceae bacterium | reverse complement strand
CGCAACTCGCGGAGGACGCTCTTGCGCAGTCGCTTGGGTAGCTCGTCGATCAGAAGCCCACCTTCGAGGTGGGCGATCTCGTGCTGGAGCACGCGCCCGATCAGCCCGTCGCCCGCGTATTCGACCTCGTTGCCGTCGAGGTCGAGCGCGCGCACCCGAGCGAAAGCCGGCCGGCTGATCTCCCAATAGCGGTTGGGCACGGAGAGGCAGCCTTCGTCGTACACGAACTCGCCGGACAGCTCGACGATCTCCGGGTTGATCATCACCCGGGCCCCGAGGTCGTCGTGGGCGTCGAATACGGCGATGCGCCTGGAGACGCCCACCTGATTGGCCGCCAGGCCCACGCCCGGTGCCGCGTACATCGTCTCGATCATGTCCCTGACCAGGGTCTTGACCGCGGCGTCGATCTCGGCGACCGGCTTGGTCTGCATGCGGAGCACCGGATCTCCGAAGGTGCGAATAGGAAGTATCGGCATAGAGGCTGAGAGGGGGCGAGGGTAGTGGGCCTGGCCTTGATGCGGGACCTACAGTCCGGGCCGTCCGACACCGGAGCCGACACGAGACCCACTGGCGAATACCTGAACGCGGGAGACCTGGCACCCGGCACCTGGTTCGATCTCAACTCGGGGAGCGACGCCGAGCCGGTGCCGGTGCGCGTGGTGGCGATCGGCGCTTCCCACCAACCCGGCCGCGTCCGGGTGGACTTCGTCACGGTGAACGGCGACAGCGGGCACGCTCATCTCGTTTCCCGCGCCACGATGGCCGTTATGGGCGACACCGATTTCGAAGAAGAGGAGTGGTGAGCCGAATGGCCGTTCAGAAGTCGATCGGGTCGGCGTCAATGCGGACCGCAGATCCCCTCTCCCGCCACAGCGCGGCCAGTTTCCGCAGCTGAGGCCGGGCCCGCTCCAGCTTCCCAGCCAGCAGCCAACGCATCCCCTCTTCCGTGGGGACCGGGCCGAAGATCTCGATCCCGTTCATCACAGCAAGGGCTGCACCCACATCCTCGGACTCTCCGCCCCGCACCTCGACGGCGATCATCTCCCGGGCCGGAGGCATCCCCTGTCGTGCCCGATCGAGCAACACCCGCTCGAGGTAAGGCACGGGGTCGCCCCGGCGGAGGGTGACGGCAAGGGGGGAAGCCGGGTCGGTCGTCTGAGCCATGAGCCGCCCTCCTGGCGCCACCGAGATGGCCAGCCTCGCCAGCTGCCGGAGCGATTCCTCCTCTCCGCGGTACCCGGCCGAGCCCGGCATCAGGTCGATGTTCACGGCCACGGCCACCCGCACCGGCGGGAGCCCCGCCAGGTCGCGCTCCGACCCGACCGACGCCACCACTCCGCCCGGATGGGCAGCGAGCGCACCCGCCCCGAGGCGCCGGTTCCCTTCGTCGACGACCGGGTCGATCATCTTCCTCCCGGTCAGGACGAAGGCCCGCTCCGATCCGGAGCGCGCCAGCGATCGGAGCGCGGCGATGACACGGTCCGACAGGAGCCCTGAACCAGGGGCGTCGCCTCTGCGATCGACGATCTCCACCGAGCCCCAAGTCCGCTTCGACGAACGCTCCACGGCAGCTCCGGCCGAGAGGATCTCGACGCTCGGGGTGGGCCCGAAGAAGGCGGCGTTCAGGCCTTCGATCCGGGATCGGTTGCGGACCATCTCCCGGACGTGGATCGTCGGGGTCTGCCGGTCTTTCATCGCCCGGCGTCCCTCCTCGAGGACGACCGCCAGCGCGAGGCCCGGCACGTTCCACGCGGCCACCCTCGGCGGCCCGATCACTACCACGCCCGCCTTTTGAGCCGCGGTCCATGCCGCGGTGATCTCCCGATCTCCCTCGGTGGGCACCTCCACCACCCGGTCCCCGTACACCGGCCGCGCTCGGGCGGCGACCTCGGCCACCTCCGATGCCGTGGCCGTGACGATCATGACGCTCCTGTTCGCTGACGGGACGGGGGCCAGAGCCGGCACCCAGCTCAGGTCCCGCCAAGAGCCCACGACTGCCACCGTGGGGCGCCTGGAGCCCTTCGCCGAGTCGACCGCCAGCCCCCCGAGTGGATGAGAGGACTCCTGCGTGGCAGCGGCCAGGGCCGGCAGCGGTCCGGGGGCCCCGGGCAGGTTCGGGGGGCTCGCCTTGGCCAGGACGACCGCGAGCGGGGCGACGTAGTGGGTGGCGGCCCACTCCAGTGACCGCAGCAGGTCCGCATCGAACACGGGCGACTCGCCCGATACCCCGAGGAGCTCCTTCAGTCGGCCGGGCTCCCTCTCCCCGATCTCGACGACCCAGCCTCGCACCCGCCGGCCAGAGAGAGGGACACGGACCTGGTCACCGACGGAGACGGCGGAGCCGTCCGGGATCCGATACCAGAAGCCGCCGTCGACGGCGAAGCTTGCGACGTTGGGAACGACCCGAGCGGCCGGTGCTGTCAGAGACCCGCCTCGGAGGCGATCGCCTCGGCCAGGTCGACATGCTCCCAGGTGAAGGCGGGCCGCCCGAAGTGGCCGTAGGCCGCCGTGGGCGAATAGATCGGCGCCCTCAACTGGAGACGCTCGATGATCCCAAGTGGTGTGAAGTCGAAGAAGTTCTTGTCCTCGAGGATGCGGTGGATCAGCGCCGGATCGACGTGCTCCGTCCCATAGGCGTCGAAGTGGATCGAGAACGGGTCGGAGAGGCCGATGGCGTAGGCGAGCTGGATCTCGAGCTTGTCGGCCAGCCCGGCGGCCACGATGTTCTTGGCGGCGTGCCGTGCCGCATAGGCGGCCGAGCGGTCCACCTTGGTCGGGTCCTTGCCCGAGAAGGCGCCACCACCGTGTCGTGCGTAGCCGCCGTAGGTGTCGACGATGATCTTCCGGCCCGTGAGGCCCGTGTCGGCAACCGGGCCGCCCTCCTCGAACTTGCCGGTCGGGTTGAAATCGAAGCGGAGGTCCGGGGAGCGCATCTCGTCAGGGATGACTTCGTCGACCACGAGCTCGAGCACGTCGCTCTTCATCGCGGCTTGATCCTGGTCGGGAGCGTGATGGGTCGAGACGAGGACCCGGTCCACCGAGACGGGAACGCCGTCTTCGTATCGCACCATCACCTGGGTCTTCCCGTCGGGCCGCAGATAGTCGAGCTTCCCCGACCGGCGAACTTCGGCGAGCCTCTCCGCCAGCCGGTGCGCCAGGTAGATCGGCATCGGCATCAGCTCGGAGGTCTCCCGCACCGCGAACCCGAACATGATCCCCTGATCGCCGGCGCCCTTGTTGTCCACGCCGATCGAGATGTCCGGGCTCTGCCTGCCGATCCTGTTCTTGACGTGAACCGTGGCAGCGGCGAAGCGAGGGTCGAATCCGTCATACCCGATGCGCTCGATCGTCTCCCGAACGGTGGGCTCGACATCGATGGTCCCGTCCATGGTGATCTCCCCCGCCACCACGGCGAGCTCCTTCGTCACCAGGACCTCGCAGGCGACCCGGGCGAGCTCGTCGACCGTCAGGGCTGCGTCGAGGACGGCGTCCGAGATGGCGTCCGCCACCTTGTCGGGGTGTCCCTCGGTGACGGATTCGGACGTGAAGAAAGTTGTCATTCGGGTGGCGAGGTTACCGCCGTGCCGCCAGCTCGGCGACGATGCGGTCGACCAATCGGGCGGCCACCTCCCGTTTCGACATCTGCGGCCACTCGTCCACCGAGCCCGCAGCGTCGATCAGCTTGACCTCGTTGGTGTCGGTGCCGAAGCCCGATCCCGGCTTGCCGACGTCGTTGTACACCATGAGGTCGACGCCCTTCTTCTTGGCCTTGGCCACGGCCCGATCCACCGAGCCCGTCTCGGCGGCGAAGCCCACCACGAACGGGCGGGGGTCGCGGGCGACCACCGACGCCAGGATGTCGGGGTTGGGCACGAGGCGCACCGAATCGAGGCCGTCCTCACGAGGGATCTTGGACTCGGCCGGATCGGCCGGCCGAAAGTCGGCCACAGCCGCGGTCATGATGGCGACCTGGGTCTCGACACCGGCCACGGCATCGAGCATCTCGAGAGCCGTCTCCACCGGAATCACCTTCACCGAGGGGTGGACATCGAGACCGGAAGTGGTCACCAGGGTGACCCGGTGACCCCGCGCAGCGGCCTCGAAGGCGATGGCGTGGCCCATCTTGCCGGACGATCGGTTCCCGAGGTACCGGACGGGATCGAGCGGCTCGCGCGTCCCCCCGGCAGTGATCAGGATGTCGAGAGGCTCGCCGGTCGGCTCCGCGATAAGAGACTCGAGGGCGATCACGATGTCGTCAGGCTCGGCAACGCGACCCACCCCGGTGTCGCCCCCCGCCAGAGCTCCCGTCTCGGGGCCGACGATGCGGTACCCGTAGTCCTGCAGCGTCTCCATGTTGTGACGGGTGGCCGGGTGCTCCCACATCTCCGTGTGCATCGCCGGAGCGATCAGGACGGGCTTGGTGGTCGCCAGCAACAATGCGCTGACGAGGTCGTCGGAGATCCCGTGGGCGAGCTTGCCGATGATCGCTGCCGTGGCCGGAGCGACGACGACCGCGTCAGCCCAGCGGGCCAGCTCCGTGTGAGGCGAGACCAGGTCCTGGCCGAACAGGGCGGTCACGGGAGGTGTGCCCGTGATGGCGGCGAAGGTCTGGCCGCCGACGAACGACTGAGCCGCCTCGCTCATCGCCACTCGGACTTCGGCCCCGGCCTCGACCAGCCGACGCGCCAGGTAGGCGGACTTGTAGGCGGCAATTCCCCCGGTGACGGCAAGCACGATCCGCTTGCCGGAGAGCATGTCTACTCCTCGACGCTCTCCACCGCCACCTTGCCCTCGGCGATCTCTTCCATGGCAATGGTGAGCGGCTTGCGGGACAAGGAGTGGACCTGGGGCGGAACGAACTCGCCGTATCCGACTCCCAGCTGGTGGAAGTAGCTGTTGATCTGCCGGGCGCGCCGGGCCGAAACCACCACTGCGGCGAATCGGTTACCGATGCGGTCGACGACGTCTTCGATCTTCATTGATTCCTGAGTTCTCTCGGTGAAGGCCAGGTTACTCGGGGCCGGCGCCGTAGACCAGACCTCGGGCCCTGAGGTGGGAGAGGATGGTCTCGACGACCTCCTCCGGTGTGAGGTCGGAGGTGTCGATGACGAGGTCGTAGTGGGCCGGATCGAAGTAGTCGATCCCGTAATAGGCGATGTAGCGCTCCCGTTCCGACTCCGTTCGCTGCGCGATGGCCCGGACCGTGGCATCGAGGTCCACGTTCTCCGACTCGGTGTGGCGACCGGCTCCGTAGACCCGTTTCGCCGCGACCTCGAGGCGCACGTCGAGAAACACCTTGACCGAGTCCGGGATGAAGTACCAGCCCAAACGGGCGTCCATCACGAAGCTTCGCCCTGAACCGGCGAGGCGAGCCGACCGCGCGTCGATCTCGCGATCGATGGAATCGTCCGTCTCCGCCACCCGCGACAACTCGAGGATGGTCATCCCGCGTTCGGACGCCATCTCACGCATGAAGTCTCCGGCCGACAGGTGATCGACGGAGAGTGTTCGAGCCAGAAGTCCCGCCACCAGACTCTTGCCGGAGCCGGGCCGGCCTGAGATGGCGACGACCAGGTCAGGAGAACTCGGCGAGGAGTCCCTCCTTCTGCCGGTCACCGAGCCCGCGGATGCGTCGGTTCTCGGCGATGCCAAGCCTCTCCATGAGGCGCTTGGCCTTGATCTTCCCGGTCCCAGGCATCGCGGCGATCAGCGACTCGACCTTGAGCCCGGCGACGAGGTCGTCCGACTCGGCTCGAGCGAAGAGCTCGGAGAGCCGCATGGAGCCGGTCTTCAGCAGCTCCTTGACCTCGGCCCGGACCCGGCGTGCCTCGGCGGCCTTCTCCAACGCCTGCTTGCGCTGCTCGTCAGTCAGTTTCGGCGGCTGTGCCATGTGTTGTCTCCCGATCGTGGACAGGCTGCCCGCGGCGAGACCATAGCCAAGCCGTGTGGCTCCCAGCGGTCACGCGTGGATCTCGGCGGCGATGAGGCGCGCCGCTTCGGCGGGATCCGGGGCGGCAGTTATCGGCCGCCCGATCACCAACCAGTCGGCGCCCGCGGCGCGGGCCACGGCAGGGGTGGCGTGACGCTTCTGATCGTCGCTCGCCGATCCGACGGGCCGGATCCCCGGCGTGACGATCGTCAGGTCGGGCGCGGCCGAGCGGACCGTGCTCGCCTCCTCAGGGGCGCAGACCGCGCCCTCGGCGCCGGCCACGGCGGCCAGGCTCGCCATTGCAGCCACCTGGGAGGTGACCGAACGGGAGATCCCGAGCTCGGCGAGGTCCTCCTCCGAGAGGCTCGTCAGCACCGTGACGACGAGGACGCCCCCGTGACCTTCGGTCGTCTCCGCCAGTGCGTCTGCCGCCGCGGTGATCATGGCTCTCCCACCCGGGTGGACGGTCACCCAACGGGCCCCCATCCTGCCCAGGCCCTTCGCCGCGCCGGCCACCGTGTTGGGGATGTCGTGAAGCTTGGCGTCTGCGAAGACCGGCAACCCCAGTTCGGCGACCCTGGCTACTGCGGTCGGACCCTCGTTCATGAGGAGCTCGAGGCCCACCTTGAACCCACCGACATGGGGTGACACGAGGCGTGCCATCGCCAGGGCCCGGTCGAGGTCGGGAAGGTCGAGAGCAACCAGGACCGGGGTCACCACCGCCGCACCGTCCCGGTCAGCTCCGCGGCGGACTGCGCTCCGAGGCGGTCCAGCTCCTGGGTCAGCTCGGAGGCGATCCTGGTGCCCGCCCTGGGGTCGGCCATCAGAACGGTCCCCATCGCCACCGCCGATGCGCCCGCGACCAAGTACTCGACGACGTCCCTCCCGGATGCCACCCCGCCGCAACCGACGATGGGAAAGCCCGCCAGCTCCTGGGCCACTTCGTACACGCAACGCAGCCCGATTGGCTTCAGGCCTGGCCCGCTGTAGCCGCCGACTCCGCCGGTGATCAGGGGGCGGCGGGTCACGGGATCGACCGCGAAGCCGAACGCCGTGTTCACGAGCACCAGGAAGTCGGCGCCACTGGCCACGCAGGCCTTGGCCACGGCAACCAGATCCGGCGTGTTCGGCGAGAGCTTCGCACCCACCGGGACCTCCACCGCGTCCTTGACCCTGTCGATCACTCCGGCGCTGCGATCCGGATCGAACGAGAACATGGTGCCGTCGTCGAGATTGGGGCAGGACAGGTTGACCTCGATGGCGGAGACCCCGGTGGCCTCCAGGCCCCGGGCCACCACGGCGAACCCCTCCGCGGCCCCGGCCACGGCAGAGCCCCAGACGGGGACTCCGGCGCCGGCGAGCTTCTTCGAGTTCTCATGCGCCCACTCGTCGATGCCCGGGTTCTGGATCCCGATGCCGTTGATCATTCCCGTCGGCAGCGGCGCCACCCGCGGAGCGGGGCGCCCGGGCCAGGGCTCGGGGGCGACCGACTTGGCCACGGCCGCCCCGAACACCGACGTGTCCGCCACCTGGGCCCACTCCCACACCGTCCCCACCGTCCCCGACGCCGCGATCAGCGGGCTGCCCAGCTCGATCGGGCCGAGCGTGACTCTCAGACGTTCCGATGCCATTCCTGGAGACTCCTCGGTCTGATGATGGCACCTGGGCCGGAGCGCAGGCTGCGGGCGACGGCCAGCGCTCCCTGGATGGTCGTGACGCACGGAATCGAATTGGCCCGTGCGTGACGGCGTATCTCCGATCCGTCGGACCGCGAGCGGCTGCCGCGCGGTGTGTTCACCACGAGATGGACGTCGCCCGCCTCGATGCGTTGCCCGATGTCACGGGGCCCCTCCCCGATCTTGAGCACGGGCTCCGCCGGAACCGCGTGGTGCGCCAGATACCTTGCGGTGCCCTCGGTCGCGATCAACTCGAAGCCGAGCATGGCGAAGGCTTGGGCGACGGCCAGCCCCATCGGCTTGTCCCGGTCGGCGAACGAGAGAAACACCCTGCCGCGGTCGGGGAGCTTGTGACCGGCCGCCAGCAGCGCCTTCCCGAATGCGACACCCACATCGGCCCCGATGCCCATGACTTCGCCGGTGGACTTCATCTCCGGCCCGAGGATCGAGTCCTCGCCGGGGAAGCGGTTCCACGGGAGCACCGCCTCCTTGACGGCGACGAACCCCATCTCGCGGGTCTCTGGCACGAGACCCTGGCGACGGAGGGTCTCGATGTCCTCGCCCAGCATCACCCGCGCCGCGATCGGGGCGAGGGCGAGTGCGCGCGCCTTGGAGATGAAGGGCACGGTGCGCGACGCCCTGGGGTTCGCCTCGAGGACGAAGACCTCGTTCCCCTTGATGGCGAACTGGATGTTGAGCAATCCCCTGACCTCGAGCGCCACGGCCAGCTCGCCGGTGACGCGCATGATCTCCTTGATCACATCACCGGAAATCGTCGGCGGGGGCGTGACACAGGCTGAGTCCCCGGAGTGGACTCCGGCTTCCTCGACGTGCTCCATGATCCCGCCGATCAGCAGCTCTTTGCCGTCGTAAACGGCGTCGACGTCGACCTCGATGGCCGACTCGAGGAACCGGTCGATCAGGATGGGGTTGGACGTGAGAATCGGGTCGCCCTCGCCGTAGATCTCCCGGACGTATGCCGCCAGGTCCTCCAGGCTGTAGATCACCCGCATCTTTCGCCCGCCCAGCACGAAGGACGGGCGGACCACCACCGGGAGGCCGATGCGATCGACCACCTGCTCCGCTTCGGCGGCGGAGTGGGCCACACCCGCCGGCGGCTGCAAGACGCCGAGGTTGCGACAGATCTCGGCGAACTGCTCGCGGTCTTCGGCCAGCGCGATCGACTGCGGGGTGGTGCCGGCGATTCGCACGCCTGCCTTCTCCAGCGGCTCGGCCAGGTTGAGCGGGGTCTGGCCCCCGAGCTGGACCACGACCGCCTCAGGCTGCTCCGCCTCGATGACGGCGAGGACGTCCTCGACGGTGAGCGGCTCGAAGTACAGCCGGTCGGACGTGTCGTAGTCCGTGGAGACGGTCTCGGGGTTGCAGTTGACCATGACGGTCTCGTAGCCGGCGTCCCGCAGGGCATAGGAGGCGTGCACGCAGCAGTAGTCGAACTCGATGCCCTGCCCGATCCGGTTGGGGCCGGAGCCGAGCACCAGGACCCTGGGCTTCGATGCCGGAGGGACCTCGTCCTCTTCTTCGAAGGTCCCGTACATGTAGGGCGTCAGAGCTCCGAACTCGGCGGCGCAGGTGTCAACGGTCTTGTAGGTGGTGGTGATGCCCGCGGCCTGCCTCCGCAGCCTGACGTCGGCGGCGGTCGTCCCCCAGAGGTGACCTATCTGCGCGTCGGAGAAGCCAGCTCGCTTCGCCCGGCGGAGCAGCGAGTCGTCGTCGCCCCTCTCCATCTCGGCCCGAATCTCGACGAGGCCCAACATCTCGTCGACGAACCAGGGATCGACGCTGCTCAGGCCGGCAACCTTCTCCACCGACCAGCCCCTGCGGAGCGCCTCTCCCATCGCGAAGACCCGGTCTGGCCTCGGAGTGGTCACCAGCTCGGCGAGGCCCTCGTCACTGACCGCCAGGAGCGCCGCCTCCGCCGGGTCGGCGTTGAGGCCCTCCCGACCGTTCTCCAGGCTGCGCAGGGCCTTCTGGAGGGCCTCCGGGAAGGTCCGACCGATGGACATGACCTCCCCGACGCTGTGCATCGCAGTGCCCAGGACGTTCGAGGCGGAAGGGAACTTGGCGAAGTCGAAACGGGGAACCTTCACCACCACGTAATCGAGAGCTGGCTCGAACGAGGCAGGGGTGGCGCCGGTGATGTCGTTGGCTATCTCGTCGAGAGTGAATCCGACGGCCAAGAGGGCGGCGATCTTGGCGATCGGGAAGCCGGTGGCCTTGGAGGCGAGAGCCGACGATCTCGATACGCGGGGGTTCATCTCGATGACCAGGCGGCGACCCGTCACCGGATCGACTGCGAACTGGACGTTGGAACCACCGGTGGCGACCCCGATCGCCTCGAGGACCTTGATGCCGTCGTCGCGCATCTCCTGGTACTCGCGGTCGGAGAGCGTCTGGATCGGCGCGACGGTGATCGAGTCGCCCGTGTGGACGCCCATCGGGTCGAAGTTCTCGATCGAACAGACGATGACGGCGTTGCCGACACGGTCGCGCATCACCTCGAGCTCGAACTCCTTCCACCCGAAGACCGACTCCTCCACCAGGATCTCCCCCATCGGTGACTCCGCCAGGCCGTGAGCGGCGACCTTCTCGAACTCATCGGGGTCGGAGGCGATACCGGTGCCCCCGCCTCCCAGGATGAAGGAGGGGCGGACCATCACCGGGAAGCCGATCTCCGAGGCGATGGCTCGCGCCTCCGCGATCGACCTTGCGTACCCGGCTCGGGGCACTTCCAGCCCGATGGCCTCCATCGTCTGCTTGAACCGCCCGCGGTCCTCGGCCTTCTCGATGGACTCGAGACCGGCCCCGATCATCTCGACGCCGAACCGCTCGAGGATCCCCCGTCGCGCCAGTTCCGCCGCAACGTTGAGCGCGGTCTGCCCGCCGAGGGTGGGAAGGAGTGCGTCGGGCCGTTCCCTGGCGATGATCTCGGCCACGACCTCAGGGGTCACGGGCTCGATGTAGGTGGCGTCGGCGAACTCGGGGTCCGTCATGATGGTCGCCGGATTGGAGTTCACCAGCACCACCCGGTAGCCGTGGCTCCTCAGCACCTTCGCCGCCTGGGTGCCCGAGTAGTCGAATTCGCAGGCCTGGCCGATGATGATCGGGCCGGAGCCGATGAGGAGGATCGACCGGATGTCCGTTCGCCCGGGCATCAGGACTCGCCCTCGATCAGGCGGGCGAACCGATCGAACAGCGGCCGAGCGTCGCTCGGCCCGGGAGCCGACTCAGGGTGGTATTGGACCGAGAAAGCGGCTCCGTCGACCAGCTCCATCCCTTCGAGGGTTCCGTCGTTGAGGTTCTGGTGGGTGGGGCGCACGGGACCGAACGGGGTGTCCACCGCCGACGGCAGCAGCTCTGCGCCGACCAGCCCGCTCCGCTCCGGCGGCCGGCCACCATCGAGAGCCCACAGGTCGACTGCGAAGCCGTGATTCTGTGCGGTGATCTCGACACGTCCGTCGCCGAGCCGCCGGACCGGATGATTACCCCCGTGGTGCCCGAAGGGGAGCTTGAAGGTCCGGGCACCGATGGCCAGGCCCAGCACCTGGTGCCCGAGGCAGATCCCGAAGAGGGGGACCTTCCCCAACACGCCCCGGAGAGCCTCGGTGGCGGAGGTCAGGGGCTCGGGGTCGCCCGGCCCGTTGGAGACGAACACGCCCCTCGGTGACCGCTCCAGGATCTCATCGGCGGTCGTCCAGGCAGGGACCACGTCGACGTCGTAGCCGCGCTCCGTGAGGTTGGAGACGATGTCCCGCTTCATGCCGAGGTCGACGGCCACCACGGTGCCCCTCGAATCCCCCTGGGCCTCGACCCGGTATGGAACAGGCGTGGACACGCCTGTGGCGAGGTCGAGCCCCTCCATGCGTGGCGCCTGGGCCGCAAGCCTCCTCAACTCCCCCTCGTCGACGTCGGTGCCGACTGCGACCGGCATGGCTCCCCGGTCGCGAAGGTGCCGGGTGAGGCGGCGAGTGTCGATCTCGGCGATGCTGACCACGCCGTGGGCGGCCAGGTACTCATGAAGCGAGCCCTGCGACCTCCAGTTGGAGTGCCGCCGCGCCATGGACCGCATGGCAAACCCGGCGACGGCGGGCACGTCGGACTGGTCATCCACAACCGTCACTCCGTAGTTGCCGATGTGCGGCGCGGTCATCACCACCACCTGGCCCGCGTAGGACGGGTCGGTGATGATCTCCTGGTACCCGGTCATCGCGGTGTTGAAGACGGCTTCGCCGGTGGTCACGCCGCCGGCGCCGACCGAGATGCCCCGGAAGACCTCTCCATCCGCCGTGACCAGGATTGCTTCGTTGTTCATGAGACCTCCGAGGTGACGATTCGACCCTCGTACATGGTGAGGACCGGCTTGCCGCCCAGTTCGCGGCCGATGTAGGGGCTGTTGGCCGATTTGGACAGGAAGTGCGCGGGCGTCCACCTGCGGTCCGGGTCGAACACCACCAGGTTGGCGGCCTCGCCTGGAGTCACCGGCCTCCCATGCCTCACCAGCCCGGCCAGGCGGGCGGGAGTGGTGCTCATCGCCGTGAAGAGGACTTCGGGGTCCTTGCATACGCCCCAGACCACTGAGGCGGCGGTCTCCAACCCGATCACCCCGCGGGGAGCCAGCTCGAAGGAGACGGCCTTCTCCTCCACCGTGTGAGGCGCGTGGTCGGTGGCGACGACGTCGATGTCACCCGAGGAGAGAGCGTCGGCCAGGGCCTTGCGGTCGTCCGCACCACGGAGCGGCGGGTACATCTTGTGGTTCGTCCCGGTCACCGAAGACACGTCGAGATCGAGGTGGTGGGGCGTCACTTCCATCGTCACGCGGACTCCCGACTCCCGAGCGGCGCGCACCAGCTCGACCGTGCGTGCGCTCGAGACGTGCTGGACGTGCAGGGGGGCGCCGGTTCGCGCAGCCACCGACAGGTCACGAGCCACCGCCTCGTACTCGGCGCTGGCGGCTATCCCGCCCACCCCGAGTGCGTCGGCTTCCGGCCCGGGATGCATGTGTCCTCCGCCCGCGAGCCCAGGATGCTCGGGGTGCTGGGCGATCAAGGCGCCGGGATGGGCGACCGCCAGCAACATGACCGCTTCCAAAACTCCCTCGTCGGCGACCCAGTCCCCGTCGTCGGTGAAGACCCTCGCACCGGCGCGGAAGAGGGCGGAGAGGTCGACGGGCTGTGATCCGTTTCGCCCCTTGGTCATCGTGGCTGCCGGCACCACCAGGACTCCCCCCGGGGCCCGGCGGACCATGACCTCGTACAAATCCGGGCTGTCCGTGGGTGGATCGGTGTTGGGCATCGCAACGATGGCGGTGAACCCGCCTGCGGCGGCCGCCGCGGCACCGCTGCGGAGGTCCTCCTTCCAGGTCTGGCCCGGGTCGCGGAGATGAGTGTGCATGTCGACGAGGCCGGGGCCGACGAACATGCCCGTCACGTCGACGACCGAGTCGGCTGCGCCCGGAGAACGGCCGACCCCGGCAACCCGGTCCCCCGAGATCCAGACATCCGCCCGCTCGAGGCCGCTTCGGGTGAGCACCGAGCCCCCGACCAGACCGATCACGGCAACACCCCGAGAACCTCTTCGAGCGCGGCCATGCGGGCAGGCACGCCGTTCGCCACCTGTGTCAGGATCAACGAGCGGGCGCCGTCGGCGACCTCGGAGCCGATCTCGACACCGCGGTTGATCGGCCCGGGGTGCATAACCACCGCTTCCGGGCGCATCCTGGCCGCCCTGGGCTCGTCGAGCCGGAACATCTCCTCGTACCCGGAGCCGCCTTCAGCCCCCCGCTCACGTTGGATGCGGAGCAGGTACACAACATCGACCTCGTCGAGCACCGAGTCGAGGTCGTCGGTCGACCTGAAGCGGGACTCCGGGAGAAGCGTGCCGGGGCCGACGAGGACGACTTCCGCCCCCAGCGCGGGAAGCGCGAGCAACAGGCTCCCCGCCACGCGGCTGTGGATGACGTCACCGACGATCGCGACCCGCAGCCCCGCAATCGCCCCGAACCGGCGCGTGAGGGTGAGACAGTCGGCCAGAGCCTGCGTCGGGTGCTCGCCGGTGCCGTCACCTGCGTTGATCACCGGACGTCCGGTCCATCGGTGGATTCGCCCCGGGACCCCGGCTTCGCCATGACGGACTACCAGAACGTCCATCCCGATGGCCGAAACGGTGAGCACGGTGTCCTGGAGGGTCTCACCCTTGCTCATCGACGATTGGTCGGGGTCGAAAGAAGCCACATCGGCTCCCAGTCGTCGCGCCGCCACCTCGAAGGAGATCCGGGTGCGCGTGGAGGGCTCGAAGAAGAGCGTGCCCACCACGGTTCCGGCGAGAGTCGGGTGGAGGCGCTCACCCGCAGCGAGGGCTCCGGCGTACCAGCCGGCGCGATCGAGCAGACGCCTGAGCCCGTCTGTGCCCAGCGACTCGATCCCGAGGATGGCATTCATGCCGACCTCTCGATCCACACGCCGTCCTCGCCGTCCACCGCTCCGACGCGGACCCGCACGCGTTCCGAGCGGGCCGTCGGCAGGTTCTTGCCCACGTAGTCCGCCCGGATCGGCAACTCCCTGTGGCCTCTGTCGACGAGGACCGCCAGCTCGATCGTGGCGGCTCGCCCCATGTCGGAGATGGCGTCCATCGCCGCCCGCACGGTCCGGCCCGTGTACAGGACGTCGTCCACCACCACCACCCTCTTGTCTGCGACCGGCACGGCTGCACCCAGATCCGGGCCGCGGGAAGGCCCAGGCTCCCGGTCGTCCCGGTACGAGGTGACATCGAGGTCGGCGACCGGGACCTCCGTCCCTTCGAACGAGCGAATGGCTTCGGCCAGGAGGCGGGCGAGGTGGGCGCCCCGGGTGAGGATGCCGATCAGAATCAGGTCGTCGGCGCCGCGGTGACGCTCCAGGATCTCGTGTGCGATGCGGCGAACGATCCTCCCCAGATCGTCACCGTCCATCACCCGGGTGGACTCCCGGGCCGGGGCATGCCCCATCGTTCTCCTTCCCGGCCTCGCTGGACCGTCCTTAAAGGTTCGACCCCACCCTAGCGGGTGGAGAGGGTCAGCCGCGCAAGTCCTTGGCGAGCGAGGAGAGGACCCCGTTCACGAATGGCGCCGAGCGCTCCGTCGAGTAGGCGGCGGCGAGCCTGACGGCCTCTGCGATCACCACGGAGGTCGGGACGCCTGCGTCCGACTGGAGCTCGAAGACGGCCATCCGGAGCACGTTTCGATCGATGACCGGCATCCTCGAGACGGTCCAATGCTGGGAGACGGACTCGATCATCCCATCGATCTCGTCCAGACGGTCGAGGACACCGGCGGCGATCTCCCCGGCTCTGCCTTCGGGCAACTCCGGATCCCCCATCGTCTCCCGGGCGTACAGGTACGCCAGTGCCTCGTCTCTCGGCTCGACCCGCGCCTCGACGCCCAATGCGGCCGCCACCACGACGGCCACGCGACCGGAGATCGGGCCGGTCGAGGTCTCTCCGAGATCGTCGAGCCCGGATGTGACCTCGGCCTCGCTCACTCCCAGGGCCTCGGCGAGTTGGGCCAGCGAAACCGAGCCCGGGATGGTGACGGTCACACCCGGGTCAGGTAGGCCCCGGTGCGAGTGTCGACCTTGATGCGGTCGCCCTGCTCGACGAACAGCGGGACTTGGACTTCGATCCCCGTCTGCGTCCGGACCGGTTTGGTGGCGCCGGTGCGGGTGTCCCCCTTCACGGCCGGTTCGGCATAGACGACATCCATCTCCACCGCGGCCGGAAGGTCGATCCCGATGGCAGTGCCCTGGTGTGTGGCGATGGTGACGGTCATCCCGTCGACGAGGAAGCCCGCTGCGTCGCCGACATCTTCGGCTGGGAGAACGACCTGCCCGTAGTCATCGAGGTTCATGAAGTGGAACCCGAGGTCGTCGGCGTAGAGGTACTGGTGGTCGGACCGATCGATCCTCGCTTGTTTGACGTCCTCGTCGGCCCGGAAGGTCCTGTCGAGGACCTGGCCCGTGTCCACCTTCTTCAGCCGCATGCGCACGAAGGCCTTGCCCTTCCCGGGCTTGACGTGCTGATACTCGACGATGGTGAACAGGCCGTCATCGAGGTCGAGGGCCATTCCGGGTCGGACGTCGTTGGTGCTGATCATGATTTGCTTCCCTGTGTGGAACGGCGGGACGGTACCCGCCTCAGATGCCTATCGCGGCGAGCCCCTTCTCCACGTGCTCCCGCTCCACGGGCGTCAACACCGGCCGGCCGACCTCCTCGAGGAGCACCATCCGCAGGGTGTCGCCCTCGCGCTTCTTGTCCATGCGCACGAGGTCGAACACACGGTGGCGATCGATCCCATGGGCCCGGGTGGGGAGGTCCAATGCGGCAACAGCCTCGGCGAGATCCGCGGTGCCCTGGAATCCGGTGATGGCCTCGGACACGGCAGACGCCGCGATCATGCCCAGACCCACGGCCTCCCCGTGAGTGAGGGTCGACGCGTACTCGAGCGCGCGTCCGACGGTGTGGCCGAAACTGAGGTGCTGACGAACCCCGCGGTCACGGGGGTCGACTTCGACCAGCCGGGCTTTCACCCCGACGGCTCGAGTCACGACCTCGTCGATGGGCGCGTCGATGCCCCACCGGCCCAACATCTTCGCCAGGTCCGGATCCCCCACCATGCCGGCTTTGAGGGACTCCGCCATCCCTTCCCTCAGGAGCCCCGCCGGCAGGCCGGCGATGATGCCGAGGTCGATGATTACCCGGCTGGGCTGCCAGTACACACCGACCGTGTTCCTGCCCGCCACGTTGACACCGGCCTTACCGCCGATGGCCGCGTCGATGGCCCCGAGCATGGTGGTCGGTATGTGAGCCACCTCGATGCCGCGCAGCCAGGTGCCGGCCACGAACCCGGCCAGGTCGGTGACGGAGCCTCCCCCGACCCCGACCACCGCGTCGTGAACGGTCAATCCCTGGTCCGCGAGGGCCTCGTACACGGAGGCGGCGACTGCCAGCGTCTTGGCCTCGTCCCGGGAGGGCAGCCCGATCACCTCTGTGGAGACCCCTTCGTCACGCAGCCGGGCAGCCACGGCCAAGGCGTGGCTGGTGGCCGCCGGCTGGGTCAGGACCGTGACACGGCGGCGTGCCGCTCGCACGGGCAGCAGCGGCGACGGCAAGCCGGAACCGATCTCGATCTCGGTGTCACCACAGCGGATCACTTCGGCCACAGTCTGGCAATCCGGCCGGCCACCTCGCGCAGATCCAGTTCGTCGGTCTCCACGACATGGCCCGCCACCTCCTCGTAGAGATCGGTCCGCTCCGCCAGGAGCGCCTCGATCGTCCTGGCCACCGGGGCCCCGGCGAGAAGCGGGCGGCCCTCGGCCGACACCCGACCGGCGACGGTTTCCGGCGTGGCGGTGAGCCAGACCACGACGCCTCCGCTCATGGCGGACCGGTTGGCCGGATCGAGGACAGCGCCCCCACCTGTGGCGATGACACCTTCGGCCTCCGCCAGGCGGGCGATCACCGCCTTCTCCCGACGGCGGAAGCCCTCTTCGCCTTCCCGGTCCCAGATCTCGGCCAGGAGGGCACCGGCCTCGGCCTCGACGAGCTCATCGGTGTCCCAGAAGGGCACACCGAGATCGGAGGCCGCCAGACGCCCTGCGGTGGTCTTGCCGGTCCCCATGACCCCGACCAGCCAGAGGCCCGTCACCGCGAGCGCGAGCGGTACCGGGTCACTGCGTCCACCAGTTCATCGACGGTGTCGCCCCCGAACTTCCGCGTCGCCTCGGACGCCAGGACGAACGCCACCATCTGCTCGCCGACCACGGCCGCCGCCGGAACCGAGCAGACGTCGGATCGTTCTCGCACTGCCTGCGCCGGCTCGCCCGTTGCCATGTCGACTGTGCGGAGAGGCTGCATCAGCGTCGAGAGCGGCTTCATCGCTGCCCTGACCAGGACGGGCTGCCCGTTGGACATCCCGCCCTCAACTCCCCCGGCACGGTTCGTCGCTCGTTCCAGGCCCTCGAGGATCTCGTCGTGGGCCTTGGATCCGTAGAGCCTGGCCACCTCGAACCCGGTGCCCACTTCGACGCCCTTTATGCCGGGAATCGACATCACGGCGCCAGCCAGCAACCCGTCGAGCCGCCGGTCGTAGTGGACGTGTGACCCGAGGCCGATCGGGACGTCGAACGCCGCCACCTCGAACACCCCGCCCAAGGTGTCCTTGGCCTCGACCGCCGCGTCGATGGCCTCCATCATCCGTTCTGTCGCGTCCGGGTCGGGACAGCGCACCTCGCTCGCTTCGATGAGCTCCCGATCGCGGGGCAACGGCAAATCCACCTCCACCGGGCCGATGGCGACGACCTGACTGAGCACGTCCACTCCGATGGCGGAGAGCAGCTTCCGGGCAAGGACCCCGGCGATCGTGCGGGCTGCGGTCTCGCGCGCCGACGCCCTCTCCAGGATGTCCCTGGCGTCGTCCGTCTCGTACTTGATCATGCCCGGCAGGTCGGCGTGGCCCGGACGGGGGCGGGTGACCTTGTTTCCGGGGTCTCCAGCCTCGACGCCCATCACCCCCGACCACTTCTCCCACTCCGTGTTGCGCACGAGAACGGCGACCGGTGACCCCAGCGTGAATCCGTGACGGATGCCGCCCAAAATCTCGAGGTCGTCCTTCTCGACCGCCATCCGGGCGCCGCGCCCGTAACCGCGTCTGCGGCGGGCCAGCTCAGCCGCGAAGTCGTTCGCACTCACCGCGATCCCGCGTGGGAGTCCCTCGACCACGGTGACGAGGCCTGGCCCGTGCGACTCGCCCGCCGTGAGAAACCTGAGCATGGCGGGGATGCTACGTCGGGATGGTGCCGGTGACGGCGAGGACGATGGCCACCCATGCCCCGAGAACCATCGGGGGGCCATAGGGCAACTCGGCCTTCCGACCCCCGCGGCCGAAGACCAGTACCCCCACTCCGGCCACCCCTCCGGCCATGGCGGTCGTGAAAACGGCCCACCCCAGTGTCCCCCAGGAGAGAAAGGCGCAGTAGAGGCCGAGGATCGGAGAGAGCTTGACGTCTCCAGCGCCGAAGCCGCGACCACCCGCGATGAGCCACATGACGAGCGTCCCGGCGAAGTACGCGGCCGCACCGCCGAGCCCGCGCAGGAGATCCGGTGCCTGACCTCCGGCCAGGGCGATGACGGCCAGGAGCACGGCCAGGAGGGCGGATCCCGGGAAGTTCAGCCGATCGACGATGCGGAGCTCGGCGAAGTCGGTGACGACCAGAGCGGCGGTGAGGAAGGCGAAGCCCAGGTAGGCGACGAGCAGCCAGGTGGCCCCGAGCCCCGTCGCCAGATACCAGGCGAACACGGCGGTGGCGGCGGCTATGAGGAACTCGACTCCGGGCCGGCGCGAGCACGACGGGCAACGGAAGAGGAGCCAACCCCGCCGCTCCCGGCAGCGCGGGCATGTCCCTGCCAGTGGGCGCAAGGGGTCGTCTTTCAGGCCCTGAACACCGGTGTCGTGCGCGGCAAGCCCGAGGACGAAGCCGAAGGCGGCGACCAGTGCTGGCATCACGGCCCCGGCAACCTAGCGGGCCGGTTCAGCTGTCGTTGGAGAGGTCGCGCAATGCGCCGAGGCGGCGACGGCGCAGCAGCCCGTACCCCTCTTCGCTGGTGTCGTTGCTGTCGAGCCCCGAGAACACCTTCTCGAGGAACGCCTCGGTGTCCTCACCGACCTCTTCGGAGGGCGACTCGGTCTCACTCGCCTCGGACTTGGGTTCCTCTTCCGGCTCGGTCCACCACGAGGCGTTGGGATCGACGTCCCTCTGCTCTTCGCTCGACTCGAACGTGGCCTCTTCGGTCATGGCCGTCTCGGCGAACACGGTCTCGGTGGCCGCGGTCTCGGTCTCCGCCTCGAAGGTCTCCGCTTCGTAGGTCT
>CAYLYQ010000021.1:3246-30918 GCA_964388105.1 uncultured Acidimicrobiaceae bacterium | reverse complement strand
GCGGCTGGCGCCCTCGCCGAGATCGATCCCCAACGGCTCGCCCTGTCACCCGGTGTGGAGGCGCCGCCCATCGGCGAAATGAGCCCCGAGGAGGCGCACCGTGCCGACCTGTGGTCGACGAGCGTGTCGACGGCGCACCCGATGAGCTTCGTCCGGGACCAGCTTTCCGGCTGTCTCACCGCGGCGGAGGTGCTGGCGACAGGGAGGACGCGACCGCGGGTCAAGGTGGCGGGTGTGGTGACCCATCGTCAGCGGCCGGGGACGGCGCGTGGGGTGAGGTTCCTCAACCTGGAGGACGAGACCGGTCTCGTCAACGTGATCGTGCTCCCCGAGGTGTGGGAGGCCCACCGTGCGGTGGTCAGGAAGAGCCCTGCCCTGGTGATCCACGGACGGCTCGAGTTCTACGACGGTGTCACCAACCTGGTCGCCCACGACTTCGAGCCGCTGGGTGTCCAGACCGTGCGGTCGCGCGACTTCAGATAGGTTTCCTCCTCCTGATGTGTCCCCCAGAGCGCAAGCGATGGGGGAAGGGACCCGCTTGCGGGTAGGGGGGCCGGTTCCCCAGTCGCAAGCCGCCCACGCGATGGCACCGGCCCCCCTCCCCGCCTTCGGCGGTACTCCCCCAGCAAAGCTGGGGGAGAAATCCAGTCCCCTATGCCGCCGCTTCGGGTTCCTGGCCGGAGGCGAACTGGGAGCGATAGAGAGCGGCGTAGGCGCCGTCTGCTGCCAGCAGCTCGTCATGAGTGCCCTGCTCGACAATGGAGCCGTTCTCCATCACCAGGATCAGATCGGCGTCCCGGATGGTGGATAGACGGTGGGCGATGACGAACGAGGTCCGGTCGGTGCGGATCGCCGCCATGGCGTGCTGGAGCAGCGCTTCGGTC
Organism: uncultured Acidimicrobiaceae bacterium; assembly: GCA_964388105.1. Lineage (GTDB taxonomy): Bacteria > Actinomycetota > Acidimicrobiia > Spongiisociales > ZC4RG35 > ZC4RG35. The sequence goes on along the minus strand of CAYLYQ010000021.1, from coordinate 30,034 downwards.
CGTGTGTCCACCGACGAAGTCGCCTCGTCGAGGATCAGGAGCGCCGGATCGGTGAGGAAGGCCCGGGCGATGGTGATCAACTGCCGCTCGCCGGCGGACACATTGCTCCCGTCCTCGTCGACGACCGTGTCGTACCCGTCGGGGAGCGTGTGGACGAACCGGTCGACGAAGGTCGCCTGCGCCGCCGCCACGATCTCATCGTGGGTCGCGTCCGGGCGCCCGTAGGCGATGTTGTCCCGAATCGTCCCTTCGAAAAGCCAGGCGTCCTGGAGGACCATGCCGATCTGGCTGCGCAGGTCGGATCGGCTCATCGCGGCGATGTCCACACCGTCGAGGGTGATCCGCCCCGCGTCGAGGTCGTAGAACCGCATCAGGAGATTGACGAGGGTCGTCTTCCCGGCGCCGGTGTGGCCCACGATGGCCACGGTTTGGCCGGGCTGGACGGTCAGCGAGAGGTCCTCGATGAGAGGGGTGTCAGGGTCGTAGCGGAAGGAGATCCGGTCGAACACGACCTCACCGTGGGCCTCGGCCGCCGGCGGCATCGCGTCGGTGTCGGAAGGCTCCTCCTCGGCGTCGAGAAGCTCGAAGACCCGCTCCGCGGACGCCACGCCGGACTGGAGCAGGTTGACCATCGATGCGACCTGGGTCAGGGGCTGGGTGAACTGGCGCGAGTACTGGATGAATGCCTGGACGCTGCCGAGGCTGATCTGCCCGGTGGCCACCCGAAGACCGCCGATGACCGCCACCAGGACGTAGTTGAGGTTGCCGACGAACATCATTACCGGCATCAGCAGGCCAGAGACGAACTGGGCGCCGAACGAGGTCTTGTACAGCTCCTCGTTCTCGACGGCGAACCTCTCGTGGGACTCCTTCTGGCGTCCGAACACCTTGATCAGGTCGTGGCCCGTGTAGCTCTCCTCGATGTGGGCGTTCAGGGTCCCGGTGCGTCGCCACTGTTGAACGAAGAGACCCTGGCTGCGCTTCATGATCCGGCCCGTCGCCAGCACCGAGACCGGCACGGACACGAGCGCGATCCCGGCGAGCAGGGGGGAGATGAGGAACATCATCACCAGGACGCCGACCACGGTCAGGGTCGAAGTGACCAACTGGCTCATCGTCTGCTGGAGGGACTGGGCGATGTTGTCGATGTCGTTGGTCACCCGGCTGAGCAGCTCGCCGTGGGGCTGGCGGTCGAAGTACCGCAGGGGGAGGCGGTTGACCTTGGCCTCGGTGTCCGATCGCAGCTTCCGCACGGTTCCCTGGACGACATCGGTGACCCAGAACCCCTGGAGCCATCCGGCGAGTGCCGAGACCAGATACACGGCCGCGACGAGCAGAAGGATGGAGCCCAACGCGCCGAAGTCGACTCCCTGGCCGGGCACGATGTCCATCGCCTCGATCATCGACGCCAGCGTCTCCTGGCCTTGGGCCCGGAGAGCCTCGACCGCCGCTTCTTTCGACACACCGTCCGGCAGTTGTGAGCTGACGAAGCCCGTGAAGATCTCGTCGGTCGCCCAGCCGAGCATCTTGGGCCCGAGCACCGCCAGGACCACACTGGCCACCGCGAGGAGAATGACGAACGTGACCTTCGTGCGGTAGGGCCGCATCAGGCCGATCAGCCTTCCGGCAGAGCGCTTGAAGTCGAGCGGCTTCTGGCCCACGATGCCGCCGCCCATCGGGCCGCGTCCGTGCCCGGGACCGGCGACGACCCGTTCGGTCTCCTTCATGGTCCCGCTCATGCCACTGCGTCCGACCCGATCTGGGACCAGACGATCTCCTGGTAGGTCTCACAGGTCTCGAGGAGCTCGGCGTGGGTCCCTTTGCCGACGATGACACCATCGTCCAGAACGACGATCTGGTCGGCCTCCATGATCGTCGTGACCCTCTGTGCGACCACGATGACCGTGGCGTCCGCGGTCTCGGGCCTCAAGGCCCTGCGCAGACGGGCGTCGGTGGTGACATCGAGAGCCGAGAAAGAGTCGTCGAACAGGTAGATCGACGGCTTCTTGATCAGCGCCCGGGCGATGGCCAGACGCTGCCGTTGGCCGCCGGAGACGTTGGTTCCTCCCTGAGAGATCGGCGAATCGAGGCCCTCCGGCATTGCCCGGACGAAGTCGGCGCCCTGGGCGATCTCCAGAGCGGCCCACATCTCCTCTTCGGTGGCGTCGGGTTTGCCGAAGCGGAGGTTGGAGACCACCGTCCCCGAGAACAGGTACGCCCGCTGAGGGACGATCCCGATCCGGTCCCACAGGTCATCAGGAGCGAGGTCGCGGACATCCACCCCGTCGACGAGGATGCGCCCTCCGGTGGCGTCGTAGAGGCGGGGGATGAGCCCGACGAGCGTCGTCTTCCCGGCTCCGGTCGACCCGACGATGGCGGTCACCTGTCCCGGCGAGGCGACGAGGTCGAGGTCCTTCAACACCGGTTCCTCCGCGCCGGGGTAGGCGAAGCTGACACCTTCGAAAGCGACCTCGCCACGGGTCTCGGCCGACTGCATCGCTTCCAGGGGAGGAGCCACGGACGAGGGCGTGTCCAGCACCTCGGTGATTCGCTTGGCGCTCACCGCGGCCCTCGGGACCATGGCGAGCACGAAAGTCGCCATCATCACCGACATCAGGATCTGCATCAGATAGGCCATGAAGGCGGTCAGCGACCCCACCTGCATCGCACCGTCGGCGATTCGGTGGCCACCGAACCAGAGCACGGCCACGATCGAGACGTTGAAGACGAACATGACCACCGGGAACATGGCGGCCATCCAACGGCCGGTGAAGATGGCAACCCCCGTCAGGTCGTCGTTGGCCTCGCCGAAGCGCCTCGTCTCGAAGGGCTCGCGCACGAACGCCCGGACCACACGAATGCCAGTGATCTGCTCCCTCAGGATCAGGTTGATGCGGTCGATCTTCTCCTGCATCACCCGGAAACCCGGGATCATCCGGGAGACGATGAACACGACGACCACGGCCATGATCGGGATGGCGACGGCGAGGAGCCAGGCCAGCCCGCTGTCCTCGCGCAGCGCCATGAGGACACCGCCAACCGCCATGATCGGGGCCGCCACCAACATCGAGAAAGCCATCATCAGCAGCATCTGCACCTGCTGGACGTCGTTGGTGGTGCGGGTCAGGAGCGACGGCGCCCCGAAGCGATTCACCTCCTGGCTGGAGAACCGGGCCACCTGGTCGTACAGCTCGCTGCGGAGGTCTCGCCCGATGCCCATGGCGGTGCGAGAACCGAAGTAGACGGCAGCCACCGAGCACAGCACCTGGACCAGCGAGATGGCGAGCATCCACCCCCCGAACCTGATGATGTAGGCGGTGTCGCCCTTGGCGACCCCGTTGTCGATGATGTCGGCGTTGAGGCTCGGCAGGTAGAGGGCGGCGAGCGTGCTGAGGAACTGCAAGACGATGATCGCCACCAGTGGCCAGCGGTACGGCGCGAGGTGCTTGCGGACCAGACGGGTCAACATCAGCGAGCCATGCCTTCGATGAGGACGGTGGCCAGCTCCTCGACGGTCATCGTCGCATCGACGGCGATTCCCGGATGCCACATGCCGAACACCTGGGCGCGCAGGACGAGGGCTGCCTGGGCTGGGGTGATGCGGAGCCGGTCCGCGTGGGGGGCGAAGACATGAGTGGCGATGGCATCGACGAGGCGGCGGTTGGCCTCGGTGAGGAAGGCGGGTGGGTTGTCTCGAAATCCTGAGGAGCCCTCTGCCATCACCGTGTGGTGGAGAGCCATGATCACCATGGTGACGTTGTGCATCCGGTCGCGGAGGTGCGCGACAGTCGCGATCACCTTGGACTCGAGGTCGGTCGCCGACCCCAAAGCGTCGAGGATGGCCTGTTGCCCTCGGTCCGGATCGACCAGGTGCTCGGCTACGGCGACCAAGAGGGCCCTCTTGTCGGGGAAGACCCGAAACAGGGTGCCTTCGGCTACGCCTGCCGCCTCGGCGATCTGACGGGTGGTGACCGACGGTCCCTGCGCGGCGAGGAGGGGCACCACGGCCTCGACGATGGCCACGCGCCGGTCGTCAGGCGACAGGGGAGTGGCCCGTTCCCGCTTCAGGTCGGTCGATGTCACCGGCGGATCATACTCTGAGTGAGCGCTCACTCAGACGCGACCTCGGTCGCACTGCAGGGCTGGGGCAGTTGCCTCTCAGGTCTGGCGCGTACGGAGTCCGGAGTGCGGAGTACAAACTCCGCACTCTGCGGAGTTTCAACCCTGGCAGGTGAAGATGTCCCAGCCGCCGTCGTTGTAGACGGCCCAGGCCGCCGCGGCCACCGACGCCTCCGGGTCTGTCGGCTGGGCACCGGCGAAGCCGGCAGCAGCGGTCCGATCGGCCCAATACTTGGGCAGGTGCTTGAAGAGGCCCACGCCGCCGGTGCGGTTGTCCCGCGCCTTCGGATCGAAGCGGGACTCACACCAAGCCACGCGCACCGCCTTGTTGACGTCCGCCGGCTTGAAGTAGATGCTCACCAGCGCACGCACTTCCACCTCGGAAAGCCATCCGGTCCCCGCCGTCGTCGGAGTCGTGCCCGCATTCTCGGCGGTCTCGGGGGCCGCTTCTTGGGCGGCGAGCTCCGTTTGCGGGATGGTGACGGAGATGGTCCCCGAATTGGCGCTCAACTGGACGAAACCGAGCCCGGCGTAGGCGCCGGCGGCGTGGCCGATGGACGCCGCGGCCGCCTCCAGCCTGACCTCCTCGGTGGTCGGCCCGGACGCGCCGAATGCAGCGAACCCCGCCACGGCGAGAACGCCGACTGCCAGCCAGCCGGCGAGGAATGAGAAACGCCTAGATCGCATCAAGTTTGACTCCGCGCCCAGCCTGGAAGGCTGCGCCCAGCAGAAAACCCTACCCGCGTGTGGGAATGGGCGCCACCCCGAATGGGTCAGGCAAGCTCCCCGAGAGACCGCTGGATCGTGCCCGCGATCGTCTCCCAATGGGGCTTGGACGGGTCGATGAGGTCGAAGTGTCCCCCGGAGAAGAACTCGGCCTCAACTCCGGGCATCTGGGTCAACCCCTTTGCGTGGCTGGGTGGCACCAAACGGTCATCATCGCAGTGCACCACCAGGACCGGCACCCCCTCCGGCCGGGGGCGGGGTGGCGCGCCAGAGTCGAGGAGGAGCCCGGATTCGCGTGCGATCTCGCCGCCGTCCGCACGCGCCAACTCGAGATCTGCGATCGGGGCCAGGGCCACCACGAGCGCGACCTCCGTGGAAGTCCGCGCCGAGGCCCAGAGGCCCAGGTAGCCGCCGGCCGAGTGGCCCAGGACCACGATCGGTCCTGGCGACAATCGGGCAGCATGGTCGAGGGCGGTGAGAACGTCGTGCGCCGAGCCAGGCCACCCCCCGCCTTCACCGATTCGGCGGTAGCCGATGTTCCACGTCGCCAAGCCCCTGAGGGAGAGGTCGACGGCCAGCGACTCGACACCGTCCCTTCCGTACTGGGGGCGCCAGATGCCGCCGTGGATCAGAACGACGAGCCCCTTCCCGGGTCGCAGCTCCCCCACGTTGAGAGGGTGGGGACCGTATCGAACGACCTGAAACGGCGAAGCCCAGCGGTTGACCAGATGGAGGATGGCGTCCCGGTAACCGGTGAGGCCTCTTCCCCAGATGGTCGCCACGCATGCTTCTTCGATCAGGGACACGCCTCGCCACGGCTCTCGGGCCTTGACGTTGGAGATGTGCACTTCGACGGTGGGTATCCCCGACGCCCGCACTGCATCGCCCAGAGCACGGGACGTGTGGGCGAGCGCGCCGGCATTGAGGACGATGCCGTCGACGTCCGAAGCCGCTACCAACGAGATCAATTCGGCTTCGTCGTCGGTCTGCCGGTGAGTGATCGTGACGCCCCGCTTCTCGCCGAACCGAGCCAGGTCCGCGATCAGGTCGTCGAGCGAGGCGGTGCCGTAGATGTCTGGCTGCCTGGTGCCCAACGATCCGAGGTTGGGGCCGTTCAGGATCAGGATCCGCCGCCGGATGTCGCCGTGTTGCACGGCGGCGAGGATAAGTTGAACGGCGTGACACCGAAGCGGAGAGTCGTGTTCCATGCCGCGATGCTGGCCTTGGGTGCCCTTGTGCTGGGGGCCTGCAGCTCGCCTCTGCTCTCGCTGGGCAACCGCAGCTCGCGGTGGATCAACGAGCCCGAGGTGTCGACGACCACGATCCCGCAAGTGGATGCGCCCGTCGATGTGCCCTCCACGACTCTGCAGTGGCACAACGACGACATCGCCTCGGGGCCGTTCGACGACCCGCAACAGGTGATCGACGCGGTGTTCGCCCGACGCGAGGGTGACAGGTTCATTCAGGCATCCCGGGCCGAGATTGCGGCGGCGGTCCCCGACATCGTCTTCCCCGCCGTCGCCCCTGCCGGCGCCGAATGGGTGTCGTCCCAGCTCGTCATCGAGAACAACGGCTCCCTGTCGGCGGAGCCGACGGCTGCCTTCGGGATCTGGTCTGCGGAGCCCTACACCCGTTCTCGCTCCGTAGCGCAGATGGTGGTCCTCCGCGTGGCCCATGATCCAGTGACCGCAGGTGAGATCGGCAGCCCCGACAGCGACTTTTCATGTGCCCGCTTCGCCGAGGAGACCACTGAGGCCTGTTCCCTCGTCCAGCTGGCGGGACGTGACACCTGGCGGCTGACTTCGTCGAGCGGCGTCACCCTGATCTGGTTCGCCGGTGAGTACCGATATGAGCTCTTCGGTCGCAGCTTCGTGCCGCTCGAGGTGCTGGAGGACATGGCCACCGAGTCGGTCCCGCTCGCCGACCTCGAGGGCGGCTGATCACTGAGCCTGGCGTCGGGTCAGGTTCTCGAAGACGAGCTGCCGGGTTGGGGCGAGGAGCAGGGTCGCCCCGTCGTGCGACATCCAGAGGTCGGGCCCGGCGTACAGCCACACGTTCTTGGGAAAGGCGTCGAGGTGGGCCCTTCTCCGACTGCTCGGCGGGCGGTAGGCGATGACCCGGTGTGCGGGTGCCCCGAGCGCGTCGAGCTGGCCGATCATCTCGTAGTTGCCGAAGAGCGCCGCCATGCCCTCGGCGGGATCGACAGGCCCCGAGATGGAGCTCCACTCCACGACGGCGCACGACGGGCATGCCGCGATGTCGATGCGCCCCACCCGGACCGGACGATGATCGCAATGGCTCATGACCGCCAAGCTACGGAGAGCCTGTGACAGATTCGCCAGGACGCGGGCGAAAAGGGACTTTCGGCCGTACGGTGGGACCCCGCGACAAGGCAGGCTTGGAACAATGAACCAGCTGACCCGAGAAGAGGCGATCGAGCTCCTCGCGACGGCGCCGGTCGCCCACATCGGCGTCATCTCCGAGGATCTGCCTTATGTGACGCCCATGTCGTTCGTCGTGGTCGGGAATGTCGTCGCGTTTCGCACCATCCCCGGGAAGCGGCTCGAAGCGCTCAGAGAGAACCCGAACGTCTGTATCGAAGCGGCCAAATACGATCCTGCTTCGGGCGAATGGGCGAGCGTCATCGTCAGGGGCACGGCTTCCGAGATCGAGGACACGCCGCTCCGGACCGAGGTGGTGAGCGAGCTGCTGAGCAAATACCGGGACGCAATCGGTTCCCCCCTCGGCAGGGGCGGCCTGCAGCCCTTGACCGGGCTGCCGCACGTGGTCGTGGTGGAGATCGAGGAGGTCACAGGGATGAGCTCCGGTTCCGGCTTCGGCCATCGCACGCGGCCGGGGCGTCTCTGAATGTTCGTCCAGTACACGACGAGTGTGCCTCTCGGCCTCGGGACCGTCGAGCGTCTGATGCACGACTTGGGCAACGAACTGTGCGATCTGGCCGACATCGCATATCGGGAGGGGGAGGAGCTTCGCTCCAGGGTCGGCCCGGCGAGCGTCGTCGCCAAGTCGGTCGCCATCGACATCGGCTTGCCCCAGCTGCAGAAGCGTGGCCTGGTCTACCCGCTGCGCTGGACCGCGGTGGGCGCGGAGTCGCTATTCCCCGAGATGCGCGGCGACCTCATCCTCACCCAGGACGGGATGGACAGGACGACCCTCACCTTGAGCGGGACCTACGACCCCCCTTTGGGTGCGGTGGGCAGGGCTCTCGATCGGGTGCTGTTGGGGCGGGTGGCGGATGCCACCATCCGCAACTGGGTGGACCGGCTCGCCGCTTCGATCACCGCGGCCGCCTAGGCACCTCGATCCGCACCCTCGTTCCTCCACCGACCCCGCTCGAGACATCGACGCTCCCGCCGAGCTCGGCGGCTCGCGAACGAAGGTTGGAGAGGCCCATCCCGTCGGACGGGACCGACTGATCGAATCCTGTCCCGTCGTCACCCACCTCGAGGCGAACGGCGTCGGCTCGAAGATCCAGCTCCACCCAGACATTGCTTGCCCTCGCATGCCGCAGAGCGTTGCTCACCGCCTCGTTTGCCATGAGCAGGATGGCGTCGTCGTCCTGGCCCGGCCGGCGATCCATGCCTTCGATGGTGAGCCGGATCCGGGATGGATAGACGGCTCCCATCCTCGAAACCAGTTCCTGGAGGCGGTCCGCGAGGGGCAGCTCGTCGGTGGGGGCACGAAGCTCGAAGATGTAGCCCCGCAGTGTGTTGACCGCGTCGTCGAGCCGGTCCACCGCATCGTCCAGCACCGCCGCGTCAGGGGTGCCCGAAAGCCTCGCCGCGATGCCTTGGAGTCCGAGGCCGACGGCGAACAGATCCTGGATCACCGAATCGTGAAGGTCGCGGGCGATCCGGTTTCGCTCCTCGATGATGGCCACGGTCCGCAGGCGGCCCTGGAGACGGGAGGTCTGGACGGCGGCTCCGGCGATCCGGCTCAGGGCGGTCACGATCTCCACGTCGTCGGCGGTGAAGCCAGCCGGCTTGTCGGTCAGATACAGGTTGCCGAACGCCGTCTTCCCGACCGCGATGGGGACCCCGAGAAACGATGTCATCGGGGGATGGTGGGCCGGAAACCCGTACGAGTCCGGATGCGAGGAGATCTCGTCGAGGACCAGGACGCGGTGCTCCCGGATCACCGTGCCGAGGACACCGCGGCCGGTGGGGAGGTGGCCGATGAGGCGGGCGGTCTCATCGTCCACGCCCTCGTAGATGAAGTCCGAGATGACGCCGTGCTCGCCCAGCACGCCGAGGGCTGCGTAGGGCGCTCCAGTCGCTCCACGGGCCTCCGACAGCAGCCGCCGCAGCAGATCGTCGAGATCGGCCTCTCCCGCCACGGAGACCGCACTCGAGATGAGACCCGTGATGCGGTCAATGGTCAGGTGGAGTGCCACGTCAGGCACGATAACGAGCGGTCAGGTCGGTAAACACGGGGAAACGTCGATTAGCTTGGTATCCATGGCAAGCCTTCGAATCCTGCTCGTCGACGATCACGAGGTGGTCAGAGCGGGTCTGCGCGCCCTGATCGACTCCCAAGAAGACATGGAGGTCGTGGGCGAGGCCGGGACCGCCGAGGACGCGGTCCGGCGAGTCGGATATGACAGCCCCGACGTGGTCGTCCTCGATGTGCGTCTTCCCGACGGGAGCGGCGTCGAAGCCTGCCGGGACATCCGGGAGCGCTTCCCGGGGGTGAAAGTGCTGATGCTCACCTCGTTCGCCGATGAGGAGGCGCTGATGGCTGCGATCCTCGCTGGAGCATCGGGGTACGTGCTCAAACGGATCAAGTCGACCGAGCTGCTCGGAGACATCCGCCGGGTCGGCGCCGGGGAGTCGCTTCTCGACCCCGCCATGACCGAGCGCTTGTTCCATAGGCTCCGGACGGGCAGCGACGACGACGAAGTCCTGTCGCGACTCACGAAACAAGAGCGGGTCATCGTCGGCCACATTGCAGACGGGCTCACCAACCGGCAGATCGCCGACAAGATGTTCCTGGCCGAGAAGACGGTGAAGAACTACGTTTCCACACTTCTCACCAAGATGGGGATGAGCCGGCGGAGCGAGGCAGCTGCGTACGTCGCTCGCTCCGAGGCGGCGAAGTCCGAGCGGACCACCGCGGAGAGCTGGGACGAGACCTGAGGATTAGTCCCCAAAAGGTTGGGGGAGAAATCCCCGAGGCCTAGAGCTCCACTATGGGCATCTCCTGCGTGTCTTCGATCTTCGTCCCGGGAAGCAGCAGCACCGGCAGCTTCGAGTTGACCATCACCCGGGCAGACACCGACTTCCAGGCCTCCTCGGTGAACAGCCTGCGGGTGGCGCCGAGGATGACCATCTCCGCTCCGACCATCTCCGCGGTCTGGATGATCGCCTCCGCCGGGTCGTCACCCTCGACGAAGCGGACGTCGGTCTCGATGTCGGCAGCGGCCAGCGCGGCCCGGACGGGGTCAACCGCCCTCCGCCCACGCTCCTCGAGATAGCGAGCCGCTTTCTCCTCAGCAGCAGTCTGATCGCCGGAGTCGTCGTCGAGGAAGGATCTGCGGACCGTGTCGTCCAGCGACTCCAGGAACGAGCGCGGGACCTGGACCACGGTCATCACCGTCACCTGTGGGTTCTCGCCAATGAGCATGCGGCAGAACTCGGCAACAGGTCCAGCCGGAAGCACCCCGGTGGTGGCGACGAGGATCCGCACGATCTGACATTAGGGTTTTGAGGCACCCTTGTCGCAAAGGTTCCATGGACCCCGAGCTGCTCAACCGAGTCACCTGGAAGATCCCCAACGCTCTCGTGCTCGTCGGATCGGCGGACGGCGACGAGTGGAATGCGATGACCACCAGCTGGGTGTCTCAACTCAGCATGAAGCCGGTGCTCATCGGAGTGTCCGTCGACAACGACGCCGTCACCCACCGCCTCATCACGGCTGGAGGGGCCTTCTCGGTGAACCTGTGGTCATCGGAGGACACCAGAGTGTTCGTGAAGTTCTCCAAGCCGGCCACCAGGCAGGGCAACACCCTCAACGGGAAGCCGGTCCGGTTGGGGGTGACCGGTGTGCCGATCTTCGAAGAGGCCATTGCGTGGCTGGAATGCCGCGTCGTCCAGGCACACGATCTCGGGAGCCACACGCTGTTCGTGGGCGAGGTCGTCGGCGCCGGAATCAACGATGACGAGACGCGGCCCGCGGCGATGTCGGACACGCGCATGAAGTACGGCGGCGTCCGGCGCCCAGGCCACGGCTAGCTAGCGTTCCCTCAATGGATGTAACTGTTACCGGCAAGGTGGCGGTCGTCACCGGTGCCAGCCGCGGCATCGGCCTGGCCACGGCCCTGGAACTGGCAAGGAGCGGCGCGGCCGGAGTCACCATCACCGCCCGCAAGCCCGAGACGATCGAAGCCGCCCGTGAGGAACTCATCGCCGCGGGAGTGGCCGATGACAAGATCCTGGCCCTGGCGGCGCGCGCCGACTCGGAGGACGCGGCCGACGAGGCGGCAAGGGCGACGATCGAAAGGTTCGGGTCGCTCGACATCCTCGTCAACAACGCCGGCACCAACCCGTCCGCCGGAGACCTCATGGAGGTCGACATGGGCGCGTTGGACAAGACATGGGCAGTGAACCTGCGGGCCCCACTCCTCTGGGTCCGAGCCGCGCACCGCGCCTGGATGAGGGCCAACGGCGGGTCGATCATCAACGTCGCGTCCGTGGGTGGGATGAGGCCGAGTGGCCTCACGGGCGCCTACAACGTCTCCAAGGCCGGCCTGATCCATCTCACCCGCCAACTGGCGCTCGAACTGGCGCCCAAGGTGAGGGTGAACGCGGTGGCCCCGGCAGTAGTGCGCACCCGTCTCGCCGGTGCGCTGCTCACCGACGAGGCGATGACGGCGCGCCTTCATCCTCTGGGGAGGGTGGGTGACCCGGAGGATGTCGCCCGGCTCATCGTCTTCCTGGCCTCGGATGCCGCTTCGTGGATGACCGGGGCAATCGTGCCCATCGACGGCGGGGTGTCAGGCGCCTCGTCTTCGGGGATCGCCTGATGGGCCATCCGGCGCCCGATCGGGCGCTGGCGATTGCATACCTGGAAGGCGGTGCCGACACGGGTCCTCTGTTCCAGCACGCGTCGTCGCTTCGGGACGAAGGGTGGGGGAGGACCATCACCTACAGCCGGAAGGTGTTCATCCCGCTCACCACCCTCTGTCAGGACCATTGCTCCTACTGCACCTTCGTCAAGCCGCCGGGTGCCGGTGGGGTGTACCTCGAGCCCCACGAGGTGCTCGCCATCGCGCGGGCCGGCGACGAGGCGGGCTGCACCGAGGCACTCTTCACGCTGGGCGACCGCCCCGAGACGCGCTGGCCCCAGGCGCGCGAGTTCCTCGATCGGAGGGGACTCGAATCCACGATCGATTACGTGGCGGAGATGTCGGCCCTGGTCCGCGCCGAAACCGGTGTGTTCCCCCACGCCAATCCGGGCCTCCTCTCGGACGAGGACATTGCCAAGCTGCGCCCGACCAACGTGTCGATGGGGATGATGCTGGAGAACATCTCCCCCCGCCTCACCGAACCGGGCATGCCGCACCACCGGGCCGCGACCAAGCGGCCGGAGCTCAGGATCGCCACCCTGGAGGCGGCGGGCCGGAGCCGGGTGCCTTTCACCACGGGGATCCTGGTGGGCATCGGCGAGACCGCGGCCGAGGTGGTCGACTCACTCTTCGCCCTCCGGGAGATCGCCGACTCGACCGGGGCGATCCAGGAGGTCATCGTCCAGAACTTCCGGGCGAAGGCGAACACTCCGATGCGACGCTCCGCAGAGCCGGTGCCGCGCTGGTTCGCCGTGGTCGTGGCGGTGGCCCGCTGGATCCTCGGCCCGTCGGCGAGCGTGCAGGTGCCGCCCAACCTGACCGAGTCGTACGAGATCTACCTCGACGCGGGGATCAACGACTGGGGCGGCGTCTCCCCGCTGACCATCGACTGGGTCAACCCCGAGGCCCCCTGGCCTCACCTCGACGAACTGGAGAGCCGGACCGCGACCGCCGGGTTCGAGCTTCATCCGCGGCTTCCCGTCTATCCGTCATATCTCAACGAGGAGTGGATCGACCCGGGACTCCTGCCCGATGTGCTGGCCGCGGCCGATTCGCGCGGGCTGGCCGCGATCGGTACCAGAATGGTCGGCTGATGAGAGTCACCTTCCTCCGCTCGCGTCCCGCCGAGGCGCTCTTGGAACCCACCGCCGTCAGTCGTCGCCGCGAGGGGACCACGGTGGTCGAGATCGAGGCACCCACCGCCGCCGACCTGGCAGGGGCGGCGGCCGGGGGAGTGCTGGTGGCGTCGTCGGCAATCGAGGGGCCCGAACCCGCCGCCTGGGTGGTGACCCCGCCGGATGCGCTCGCCCTGGCCCGCAAGGGGGTGCAGCCGTGGCGTCTGACCGTTCGCGCCATCGGGGAGCGCGAGGCGGTGCTGGATGCCCTGGCTCGCACCCAGGCGCGGTACCTCAGGGTGGGGCGCTCGGAGGTGGCGTGGGCCGCCGACCTGGTGTCTCTGCCGGCGGTTGCCGCCGAGGTCTCGGTCTTCGTGGACGATGTCGACCAGGCCGTTGCCGCAGTCTCCGAGGGCGCAACCGACCTCGTTCTTCGCGATTGGAACACAGACCGGATCGGCGAACTGCGTGACAGTCTCGAGGGCATCGGCCTCGTGGAGCGCACGGTCCTGCCTCTGGGAGTCTCGGTTGACGAGGCGCGAACCGCGCTTCCCGACGCGTCGTTCACCACCTGGCTCCATCTCACGGACGGATCCGGTGCCGCCCGGCCCCGCTACGAGTGGGCCCCCGGCAAGGACATGGAGCCGCCAGTGCCGCCCGATCGCCTCTCGGCGGAATGGATCGACTCGCTCTGGTTGGACGGCGCCGCGCCGTCCGGGATGGCCGGTGCCGGCGACTTGGCACCGATCCTGGACCGTTCTCTCGGTGGGGTCCCGCCGACCACCGACGAGCTCACCGCGTTGTTCTCCGCGCGCGGCGACCAGATCGACGCCATCGCCTGGGTCGCCGACCAGCTCAGGCAGCGTACGGTCGGTGACACCGTCACCTACGTGGTCAACAGGAACATCAACTACACGAACCTCTGCTACTTCCGTTGCGGCTTCTGCGCGTTCTCCAAAGGCCCGCGGTCGCTGAACCTGCGGGGGGACCCTTACCTGATGGGCGTGGACGAGATCGTGGCGAACGCCAGAGAGGCGTGGGAGCGCGGCGCAAGCGAGGTCACACTTCAGGGTGGGATCCACCCCGACTTCACCGGCAACTTCTACCGCGAGGTGGTCGACGCCATCAAGGCCGAACTGCCCGGCATGCACATCCACGGGTTCACACCTCTCGAGGTGTGGCAGGGTGCCGAGACCCTGGGGATCGGCGTCGAGCGTTTCCTGACCGAGCTCCGGGACGCCGGGCTCGGGTCGCTGCCCGGCACCGCGGCCGAGATCCTCGACGACCGCGTCCGAACCCATCTCTGCCCCGACAAGATCCGGACCTCGCAGTGGGCCGAAGTGATGATGACGGCCCATCGTCTGGGCCTCCGTGCGACCGCGACGATCATGTTCGGGCACATCGACTACCCCGAGGCCTGGGCCAACCACCTCGAAGTCATCCGAGAGATCCAGCGGCGGACGGGCGGGTTCACCGAGATGGTGCCGCTCCCGTTCGTGCACATGGGGTCGCCGATCTACCTGCGCGGCCTTTCGAGGCCGGGACCGACGTGGGACGAGGTCGTGCTGGTGCACGCGATCTCCCGCATCGCCTTCGACGGGCTGATCGACAACATCCAGGCGTCGTGGGTGAAGCTCGGCCTCGACGGAGGGAGGCGGCTGCTCGATGCCGGGTGCAACGACCTGGGTGGGACGCTGATGGGCGAGATCATCACCCGCTCGGCGGGGGCGGCACACGGCCAGGAGGTGACGCCAGCGGAGTTCCGCGAGGTCATCGCTGCCGCTGGGAGAACCCCGGCCCTGCGCAACACGGTTTACGAGGTCCTCGACCCCGCCGTCAGCCCCGGAAGCTGAGCCCCTTCGGTGCCGGAGCGAAGCCCCATTCGGTGAGGGCCGGAGCCAGAGGCGCGGCGGCGGCAGGGGTCCCGTTGACGACCTGGAGGTTGAAGCGGCGGTGCCGCCGGGCGATGCCCGCGAGGGCAGAAGCGATGACCTCGGGCTGGTCCTTCGCCGCCGGGAAGACCCACAGCCCCGAGCGCGAACGGTCTAGGTAAGCGAGCAACTCGCCACCCGCCAGCACGACGTAGGCGCCGGGTTCTCGCGCCAGCCGCGCACCCGCCGCAGGCCAGGGCAGAACCGATCCGTAGACGTTGGCGGGGTCGGTGGCCGCGAGTGCAATCGGAGCCACCGGGCCTCCCCGGCGCAGCCGGTCCACCGCGCCTGGCAGAGCGAATTGCGCCCCCCCGAGCCCCTCGACGAAGTAGCCGCGCCGGATCTTGCCGGTCTCCTCCATGTGCGACAGCACGGGGTAGACCGAAGTGAAGCCACCGGGGAGACCCTCGGCAGCGACGGTGTCCCGTGCCACGACTCCTTGGCGGGAGAGCAGTACCTGCGCCCACGCGGTGGCCCTCTCGGTGTCGGTGGCGTCGGCCCGCGGGGTCAGGGACCAGCGGCCGCCGGAGTGTGCCGGGAACCGCGACGACAGGCCCGGCTTGCCGGTGCCCTTCCGTTTCCGGTGTCCCAGGTAGGCGCGCACGGGCTGGAGGGTGTCGTTGGTCACAAGGCCGGCCCAGACGAGGTCCCACAAGGCCTCGAGGCGCTCGTCGGGCGGGCCACCTCCGGTTCCCTGGTAGATCTCGGTGAAGAAGCTGGCTCCATGGGATGAGAGGAAGTCGAGGACGGCCGCGGCGTCGCCGTCGAGAGCTGTCTCCTCCGGCCCGGGCCACAGGGTGCCCAGCATGTGCCGCGGGTAGAGGGCAATCCTCCCGTCACGGCTGCCGAGCCGCCCGCGCCCCACCCAGATCAGTTCGCCGGACAGCATCAGAGAGTCGATCCCCATCTCCGACTCGGCCACTCGCACGGGCAGGATGTCTAGTTCGAGGACCGATGCGGGGACCGCGGCGCCGGTCAGACCGTCGAGAGCCTGGCGGAGAGCGTGCAGGCCGGACGGCGGATCAGCGCTGACCCCCTGCCAGGCCGGAACGAAGGAGGCCAGCGCCGTGGCCGGAACTGGCTCGATCTCGCCTCGGAGGACGGCGAGCGATCGGCGTTTCAGTCTCCTCAGCACCTCGCTGTCGACCCACTCCCTGCCTTCTCCGCCGGGCCGGAATGCGCCTTCGGCGACGCGGCCCTGACTCTCGAGCTGGCGGAGGGCCGTCTCGGCGACCCCTGCCGGGATTCCCAGGGACTTGCCGGCGTCGGCGGCCGTGAAAGGGCCGTGGGTGCGCGCGAAGCGGCCGACCAGATCGCCGAGGGCGTCGCGGACGGGCTCGTTGAACACCGGCGGCACACTTTCGGGAATCTCCACACCCAGGGCATGCGCAAGGCGCCCCGCGTCTTCGATGGCCGCCCAACGGCGCTGTCCGCCGATCTCGACTTCGATCACCCGACCTTTCAACTGCTGGAGGACCGTGACGACGTCGATACCGGTGCTCCGCGCGTCTATGTCGTGAAGGCTCAGTGGACCGAGGTCGGACAGGAGGTCGGCGACTGCGTCGGCCGAGCCGGCTCGCCGTGACTCGACGAGATGCTGGAGCTCGAGCTCGATCGCCGCGACGACCTCCGGGTCGATGAGCTCGCGCAGCTCGCCCTCGCCCAACAGCTCTCGCAGGAGGCTCCGATCGATGCTGAGCGCGGTGGCCCGCCGCTCTGCGGCCGGTGCGTCCGCCTCGTAGAGGTACGCGGCGACGAACGAGAAGAGGAGGGATACCGCGAACGGGCTGGGTCCCGTCGTGTCGGCCGATGTCACCGTGACTCGCCGGGCGGCGATGTCGCTCATCAGGCCGATGAAGGCGGGCAGGTCGAAGTCGTCGTTGAGGACTTCGCGATAGGTCTCCAGAACGAGCGGGAACGAGTCGAACTGCTGGGCGACGCCGAGGAGGTCGGCCGACCGGCGCCGCTGCAGCCACAGTGGCGTCCGCTGTCCGGGCCGGCGCCGGGGGAGCAGCAGAGCCCGGCCTGCCGCCTCTCGGAACCGTGCGGCGAAGATCGAGGTGTTGGCCAGGTGCTCGATGAGGAGCTCCCGGGCCTCCTCGGGATCGAGGACGAAGGCTTCGGTGTCCGGGGGCTCGTCGGCGTCGGGAAAGCGGAACGAGATGCCGTCGTCGGACCAGACCATGTCGAGGCCGGTGCCGTACCGGGAGCGGAAGCGGTGCTGAAGGGCGAAGGCCCACGGCGCATGCACCCTGGCGCCGAGTGGGGAGTGGATCACGACCCGCCAGTCGCCGAGCTCGTCGCGGAATCGCTCGACGATCACGGTCCGGTCGCTGGGAACCGCCGAGGTGACCGCCTCCTGCTCTTCGACGTAGGAGACGAGGTTTCGTGCCGCCCGCTCGTCGAGGTGGTTCTCGGCGATCAGCGTCTCCACCGCACCGTCTCCGAGCTCCTGGATCCGCCTGACGAAGCGGCCGATCTCCCTTCCCGTCTCCGCCGGCCTGCCGAGAGTGTCCCCCTTCCAGAAGGGCATTCGACCGGGCGTGTTGGCCGGCGCCGGGACGACCTCGACCCGATCGTGGCCGATGCTGTTGATGCGCCAGACGGTGGTTCCGAGGAGGAAGGTGTCTCCGACCCTGCTCTCGTAGACCATCTCCTCGTCGAGCTCGCCCACCCTGGACCCGTCGGGAAGAGCCGCCACGAACAGGCCACGGTCCGGGATGGTCCCCGCGTTGGTGACGACGAGGTGGCGGGCGCCGTCCCGGGGTGTCACGAGGTCTTGCTCCCGGTCCCACACGACCCGGGGGCGGAGGGCTGCGAACAGGTCCGATGGATAGCGGCCCGCCAGCATGTCGAGGGTGGCGTCGAACGCGTGGCGGGTGAGGGACGCGTATGGGGCTGATCTCCGGACGAGCCCGTAGAGATCGCCGGCGGCCACGCCTCCCGTGGCGACCACATGGGCCACGATCTGTTGGGCGAGGACGTCGAGCGGGTTGGCGGGAATCCGCGTCTCTTCGACCTGGCGCCGGGACATGAGCGAAGCCACCACCGTCGCCGCGAGCAGGTCGCCCCGGTACTTCGGGAAGATCCGGCCGGTTGACACTCCTCCCACCTGGTGACCTGCCCGCCCCACCCGCTGCAGCCCGGATGCGACGGACGTCGGGGCCTCGATCTGGATGACGAGATCGACCGTCCCCATGTCGATGCCGAGTTCCAGAGACGAGGTGGCGACGACGGCGCGCAGTTCGCCGCTCTTCAGGCCCTCCTCGATGGCGAGCCGTTGCTCCCGAGCCACAGAACCGTGATGGGCGCGGGCCACCTCCTCGCCGGCGAGTGCGTTGATGGCCGCGCACGTCCTCTCGGCGAGCCGGCGGGAGTTGGCGAAGACGATGGTGCTCCGGTGGGCGAGGATGAGCTCGAGGAGCCTCGGGTAGATCGCCGTCCACATCGAGTTGGCGTCGTCCGGTTCCTCCGTCGGCTGGGTCATGTCTTCGGCCGGCACCTCGACGAGGAGGTCGAGCTCCCGGTCCGATGGGACGTCGACGACCGTGACCGGGCGCGGCGTCCAGACGTCGTCGATCACTTCGCCGCCGCCGAGGAACCTGGAGATCGTCTCGAGCGGCCGCTGCGTGGCGGACAAGCCAATCCGTTGGGGCGGGGTGTCCGCCAGATCATCGAGCCGCTCCAGTGAGATGGCCAGGTGGGCGCCCCTCTTGGTGCCGGCCACGGCGTGGACCTCGTCGACGATCACCCATCGGACGGTGCGCAGTACCGAGCGGACCGACGATGTCAGCATCAGGTAGAGGGACTCGGGTGTGGTGATCAGGATGTCGGGTGGATGGCGCTCCATGCGGCGCCGATCCTCTGCCTTGGTGTCACCGGTGCGGATGAAGGTGGAGATCGAGGGTGGCTCCGCCCCCAACCGCTCGGCGGCGAGGCGGATCCCCGAGAGCGGTTCGGCGAGGTTGCGCTCCACGTCGTGGGCCAGAGCCTTGAGCGGGGAGACGTAGAGGACCCGGCACCGCTCGTCCCGTTCGGGCATGGGCTCGGTGAGCAGCCGGTCCAGTGCCCAGAGGAAGGCGGCGAGGGTCTTTCCGGAGCCCGTGGGGGCGTGGATCAGCGTGTGCTCACCGGCTGCGATGGCCGGCCACCCCCGGGCCTGGGCGGGCGTGGGCTCACCGAAGGCCGCCTGGAACCACGCTCGGGTGGGCGGGGTGAATTGATCGAGAGCCACGGTGAGAAAGTACCCGAAGTGGGGGACTGATTTTCAGCCGCGGGAGGCGCGGAGGGAGAGCGCCGAGACCAGGACCACCAGCACCGAGGCCAGCACCAGGAGCCGGTAGTCGATGATGCCGAGCAGTGCGGCCCCCACCGCGGTGCTCCCCGACTGGGGAATGCTGATCGCCATGCTGGTGGCGGCAGCTGTCCGGCCCTGCAGGACGGGGGGAGTCAATCGCTGGCGGACAGTGGTGAACGCCACGATGACCCACGGGACCCCAAGGCCGATCAGTGTCAGGCCGGCGATGCCCAGCGGGAGATTCGACCCCGCCAGGGGGAACAGCCCGATCCCGATCGCGGCCATGCCGACCGCGACGGTCCTCGGTTCGCCCAGCCTGCCGATGAGCCGTGCCGAGGTGGCGCCGCCGGCGATCGACCCGACTCCCTGAAGGCTGACGAAGACCCCGAGCATGGCGGCCTCGACCCCGAAGCCCTGCTCCATTGCGGGGAACACAGCGGCGTTGGCGAGACCCACGGCACCGAGGGCGATGGCGAGGACGATGGTGAGACGGCGCAGGACAGGAAGCTTCCACAAGTGCCGGAACCCGGCCGTGAGCTCCTCCCAGTAGCTGCCCTTGGTCTCGCTCGAGAGGTCGCTCTCCTCGACTTCGATCTTGTCGACCATGAACGCGCCGAGAGCGAACCCGAGGGCCGTCAACCCGACGACGGCCATGGGCCCGGCCACCACGTAGAGACCGGTGCCGATCAGGGGAGACACGAGCCGGAGAGCCATGTCGATGGTGGAGAGGATGCCGTTGCCGGCGGCGAGCTCCTCGTCGGGCAGGATGTCTCGGAGCAGCCCCGACTGCGCCGCCGCCACCAGGTGCCCGGATGCGCCGTAGATGAACATCACCAGGTAGACGAGCCAGAGCTTGGGTATCCCGTCGACGAGTCCGAGGGTCATCAGGACCGGGACCATTAAGACGGAGGTGATCACCAGCACCTTCTTGCGCGAGTAGCGGTCGACGACCTGGCCCAGGAACGGTGCCACCAGGGCCGGCAGCCCGATGATCACGAGGACCCCGGCGGCCGCGGCGTCGGACCCCGTCATGTCCTTCATCCACGCGGCCACCATGAGGAACAGAGCCGCGTCGGCGATGTTGATGACGACCCAGCCGCGGGTCAGCTGCCGGAAGTGAAGGCGCGCCCAGGCACCGCTGCGTTGGCGTTTGGCTTCGCGCATCCGGCAGTTTCTAGCCGGGTGGCGGCGCTAAGGCCGCCCGGATGTCAACTGGCCAGAACTTGCGGCAGGAGATCGCGGCCGGCCAGGTCGAGGAAGACCTCGACCACCGCCGGATCGAACTGGCTGCCCGCATACCGGCGAATCTCGTCGACGGCGTACTCGACGGGCAGCGCGGGCTGGTAGGCGCGGACCGAGGTCATGGCGTCGAAAGCGTCGGCGACCAGGACGATGCGGCTGAGGATCGGGATCTCGTTTCCGGAGAGGCCGAACGGGTAGCCGTCGCCGTCGAAACGCTCATGGTGGTAGAGGATGGCCTCGGCGACCTTTGAATCGAGCCGGTTCCGGGTCATGGCGAACCCCAACTCCGGGTGGCGGCGCATCAGTTCGCGCTCCTCCTCGTCGAGCGGGCCGGGCTTGCCGAGAATCCCGGGGTCGAGGTGGATCTTGCCGACGTCGTGGAGGACACCGGCCAGAGCGAGTCGCTCGAGGTCATCCTCGGGCAGCGCCAGCCCGGTCCCCAGGTTGACCGCAAGGTCGGATACCCGGTGAACATGGCCGTGGAGGTCCTCGATGACGTCCTCCATGACCTGAATCAAGATGTCGGCGGGAAGTTCTCGCATAGTTTTGGTCCCGTACCGGACAGAGTCTCGGCTCGTGGAGCGCAACCTTGAATGGGTCCTTCGCCCCAATCGGGCTTGATGGTGCTTCCGACTCAGATGAGGCCTGAGGCGGCGGCCGCATCGACCATGAGGCGGGCGCGGCCGGCGTCGACCGGCTTTCTGGCGTCCCCGCCGGTCTTCAAGGCAGACCCGACGATGATCGTGTCGGCGAACGCCATCAGGCCTGACAGCGTGTCCGGAGTTGCTCCTGAGCCGATGACGACGCGGGTTCCTTCCGGCACGGCGGCCCTGATCATCTTGCCCGCAGACGTGTCGGCAGGCACCCCGGTCGCGGGCCCGGACACGATCACCGCATCGGCCAGCCCTCGCTCGACCGTGTCGGCCGCGATCAACGCGGCGTCGGAGCCGGGCGGGGGAGTGGCGTGCTTGACCATCACGTCAGCCCAGATCTCCGTGTCGGGACACAGCGCCGCCCGGGCGCGTGCCACTTCTGCGGCCCGGCCGACGATGGGGCCCTGGTCGGTGTACATCGTGCCTACCAGTACGTTGACCCGGATGAAGGGGGCTCCAGTGGCCGCAGCGATCCCAAGTGCCGCGGCGGCGTCGTTGCGGAGAACGTTGACCCCCACCGGAAGACCGGATGCCCGGCTGACCTCGCCGACCGCGGCAGTCATCGCCGCAACCGTCTCCGGGGGCACGCTCCCGGCGAAGAAGGGAACGTCGCCGAAGTTCTCCACCAGCAGACACGGGAATCCGGCCTCAGCCAGGGCTGTGGCGTCGGACACGGCGGAGTCGATGACCGATGCCATGGATCCGCCGAAACGCGGGGAGCCGGGGAGGGGGGCGAGATGGATCATCCCCACGAGACGGGGGATGACGGTCACAGAAAGGCTCTGGCGACCCGGACTGCGGTCTCGGCGTGCTCGCCGGTGACCTTGAGACGCGTCTCCGACGGCTTGGCCCGGTGCACCACGAGGCGGGCCCAGTCGGATGCGGAGCCCTTGATCAGCTGGTCGGTGTCCTCCGACCCGTACACCCATTTGGCGTAGCCGGGGCCGATGACTTCGACGCGAACCTGCTCGTAATGCTCTCCTGCCTGCTTGAAGGCGTACGGGAGGGTCTTCCAGCCCAGCCAGCAGATGTGCCGGATGCGGGAGGTGTCCTCGACCTCGATGCCCAGCGTCTTGTAGATGTCGAGCCCGTGCATCCAGGTCTCCATGAGGCGGAACGTGGCGAAGGTGCGGGCGCTCATGTCGCCGGCGATCCAGGGGACTCTCTCCTCGGAGGTCATGTGGGACAGCGGCTCCACAACCTTGGCCCGGCCGCCCCGCCACCATTCGATGACGTCCTGGGGCCGCATGGAGCGACCCTTCTTGATCGCGAGCTTCTTCAGGGCCTCGAGGTCGGAAGCCTTCTGCCACTCCTGAACGCGCTTGCCGCCGTTGAGAGCGTCGGCGCCGAGCTCCTCGAAATCGGCGAGGTGAGAAATGGTGTCACGCACGGTCCACGGCTTGTTGGGCGTGACCAGATCCCAGACCTTTATCGGAACCCTTTGCAGGGACTGGTCGAGGAACTGCTGCTCGGCTACCAGATCGGAAAGGATGTCGCGCACACCCAGATTCTACCCACCCACAATGCCCTAATTCCAAGGGGAGGACCCTGTTCACCAGGGGCGTTCGGCCATCTCCTCGGTCATCGGAGCGGGCACGTGGGCCATGTCGGGGAGGTGGGCGAGATCGTTGAGACGGTCGATGAGCTGGCGAAGGCGGCCGAAATGCCTGCGGTCGAAGTGAAGCGACAAGCGAGCCAGGTCCAGGGCGTCGTTGTCGGCGATCTCGCCCGGTGTTGGCTCGGCGGCCTCGATGGCTCCGTCGACCAGGATGTCGGCGAATTCCTCGGTCAGCGCTCCCAACTCTTCCTCCGTGGGAGCGACCCGCACCCGGAGGATCAGCCGCCCCCCGCCGTAGCGCGAGGAGTGGTAGTTGGAGTAGAAGTGGCGGATGTGGCTGCACGCCTCTCTCGACGATGTCGTGTGCAGGAAGAGGGCGAGGTCGTCCGGCGAGATCAGCCCGCGCTCGGCTTGGACGTCCCGGACGAGCTCCAGAAACGGCTCCCAGAACCCGGTCCCTTCCGCCTCGAGGAGGACGATCGGGTGCATGTCGCTCTTGCCGGTCTGCACCAGGGTCAGCAGCTCGAACGCCTCGTCGAGGGTGCCCCAGCCGCCGGGGAGGATCGCGAAGGCATGGGACTCCTTGACGAATCCCAGCTTCCTCGTGAAGAAGTACTTGAAGTTGACCGTCTTCTCCGGCCGCAGGTACGGGTTGGCGGCGTCCTCGAAGGGGAGCCGGATATTCACTCCGTACGAGTGCTCGGGGCCGGCCCCTTTGCTGCCCGCTTCCATGATTCCCGGTCCGGCGCCGGTGATCACGCCCCAGCCGTGGCTCGCCATGTCGGCGGCGAACTCGACGGCCAGCTTGAAGTTGGGGTCGTCCTCGGTGGTCCGCGCCGACCCGAAGATGGTGACCTTGGGCTCGTCGTGTCGGGAGAAGACGAGGTCCGAGTACCGCATCTCCTTGAGGGCGGTGTTGATCAGCTTCAGGTTCCCGCGGGTGGCGCCGTCCCTGTGGAGCTTGAGGACGGTGCGAATCATGTCCTCGATGAGGTCGGCGTTGCCGTTCGACGAGGTCTCCGCGACGAGTTTGGCGATCCGCTCGTCCAGGTCCAGTTCAGGTTGCTCCACCAATTCAGGGTATCCCGACGCTGGCGCCGTATGGGGCCTCGGTGGGTCCCCGGCGGACGACGGCGTTCCATACCGTCTCGTAGTGGTCCCGGTCATAGGCGTCCACCTGTGGGAGCACGAACTCGTCCCACGCCCGGCGGAGCGGATCGGAGTCCTTGGCGTGGATGAGGAGCCCGGTGGGCAGTCGATCGAGAACCGCCCGTAGCGAGAGCGGGGTCTCGACGCGGACACCTGAGTCCGGAGCTTCGAACGAGGCGTTGATCTCGACCGTGAGGCGCGAGATGGCCCGGACGTAGGAGTCGGCCATGGACGGGTAGCGTCGGCGGAGCATCACCGCCACCTGGTCCTCGCCGGGGAACTTCTTCTCCCAGATGACCCACCGGTCGGCGAAGGCCTTGTTGAGGGTCTGCGTGCCGGCGTAGTCCCGGATGTCGGTCGGGTTCATGGTGCCGAAGACCCTGACGTCCTCCCGCAAGGAGACGGTCTCGCCGGTGGGCAGGTCGAGGGCGGCATACCGGTCCAGCAGGCCGTGGAGGGCGAACAGCGTCTCGGCCCCGGCGGCGTTGAGCTCGGAGAGGTTGACCAGGGCCGGACCCCGGATGGCCCTCGTTATCTCTCCGTCCTCCCAGCGGCTTTCGGTCCCTCCTTTGCCGTCACCGTGGAGGTGGGTGGAGCCGATGAGCGTCACGTCGCGGACCTCTCCCGTTAGGGGGATGCGGAAGTAGGGGAGCTCCATGGCCGCGGCGAACTGCTCGATGTCGTGGTCCTTGCCGGTCCCCATGTGACCGCGGACGGCGACATGAAGCGGGACCAGCCCCTCCGCGCCCGACCTGCGGGCGGCTTCGAGGCGGGCGAACCGGTAGAGCATCCCCAGGTCGACGTAGTGCGGATCGGGCTCGGGGATCTTTCGAACCCTGAGGTCGTGGTCGGGGAGCGAGGAATCGACCGCGAACTTCTCCAGCTCGACGGGTGGGCCCTCCCCCCTGGGGTCTTCGAAGACGACTGTGTCAGGCAACTCTCTCCTCCATGTTCGGATACTCGGACGCTCGCAGCCACCAGGTGCCCATCCCGGAAAGGCCCAGGCTGCGACGCAAGGCGAGTCGGGTACCGTCGATCATCGCCCGGGCCAGTTGATCCGGGCGGTCGACCACGCGGTGGCGGCCATAGGCCTGGTCCACGGTGTGGTCGCCGATCCCGACGCCGATGACCGTGGCCCCGCCGGCCTCGATATCGGCGACGCTCTCGGCCAGCGCCTGCACCGACCCCCGGGTCATGCCATCGGCCAGCACCATGAGGATACGAACGTCGGCCCCCATTCGGCCCATGCGCTCGGCAGCGTGGACGAGGTTGAGCTCGTCGACGTTGGCCGCCTTCTCGAACAGGGAGACGGGTGGGGCGGTGAGCGGATTACGCCGGGCCAGCGTCGCGGCTCGGGAAGGCTCGGCGGCCGTGAAGAACAGGCCGGCGAGCGCAGACTGGGAGTCCCTCCAGCGCCGCTCGAACGGCTTGACGAGGTAGTGGTTGACCGTCGTGATCAGCCGGTCCGCAGCGGTGCCTTGAGTCTGGCGGAGCCCGGAGGTGGCGGCGGACCGCGCCTTCCGATAGGTGTCCTCGGTGTCGCCTACCCGGGCGGCGAATCCCCGATTGAAGAGGGCGACTTCGAAATCGATCTGAAGCTCGTCGCAGAGCTGGGCCATGGTCCAGGCCCCGAGCATGGCTGCCGACATGGCCCACGAGGTCCCGGCGCCGGGACTGCGGCCCGGGCTGAGCATCGACGCCGACGCGTCGACCAGAAGGGACACCGCATACCGCCGTCGTGTCCGGGCGGCGCGCCGCTCGTAGAGGCGCTGATACAGGCCGGCTCCGATGAACAGCGCCGCGTGGGGCGAGACGTCGCCCTGGTCGAAGCCCGAGCGCAGGCCGCGGCGCTGGTTGGCGGCGAACAACGGGAACAGCTCGCCGGAGACCCGGCGTTGCGCGATATCCCACGAGCGCGCCGTCGCCGCGATCGCCTCATGGCCTTCGGCCGAGAAGTTGGCGAACGCCACAGGAATGGGGGCCACGATGAGGCGGCCGCCCTGACCGTTGGGGAGGAACACCTCGGGCGCCTGGCTGACGCGGAGCAGTTGTTCGGTCGACTCCTCGGAAGCGATGTCCGAGGGCCCGCGCTGCGCGGCGTCCTTGGCCGACCTCC
The DNA here is from genome assembly GCA_964388105.1 of uncultured Acidimicrobiaceae bacterium. Taxonomy (GTDB): domain Bacteria; phylum Actinomycetota; class Acidimicrobiia; order Spongiisociales; family ZC4RG35; genus ZC4RG35. The sequence continues at coordinate 4,044 of CAYLYQ010000021.1, read as the reverse complement.
TCGTGTCCTGATACGAGGAGGCGTCCTGAACGATCGGGGAGACCATCCGCACCGTGTCGACGCCGTCGGCCGCATCCTTCCGGTCCTTCTCGCCGGCGGCCTTGCGTTGGGCGTTGGTGGCCGTCTCGCTGAGCTCGGTGATGAGCCCGTTGGCACGGGCGATCTCCTCCAACTCGAGGGCGAGACGAGCGACCTCCCAGGGATCGTCGGTCTCGGCAGCCTCGGCACAGAGGCCCGTCGCGTCGTCGAGGGCCGTGGCGGCCCGAGCCTCGAAACGGCGCTCCAGGACCTCGCGGTCCACGTATCCACCCGTGAGGAGGAAACACCCCAGCACGTACTGGCTCAGGGCCCCAGACTTGCCGATGGCATGGCTCAGCGACGACAGGTAGAGGTCGGCCAGGACCGACCTGGCGCCCGGATACGAGCCGAGCCCCTGGATCTCCTGGCGGGCATCTTCGAGGCTGAAGAACAGAACCTCCGCCACGGGCCGCTGGGTCCGTTCCAGGGCAGTGAGCAGGTCCACCTCGAGCCCCTCGGGCGCGTCCTCGGCAGCGATCGGCCAGTCGGGTGGGATGGGCCGCTTCTCGTCGAGGTTGGTGGAGACCAGATGCATCACCTCGTGCAGGGCGGACGCGAGGGCGACCTCGTCGGGCGTGACCGGCGCGTTGCGGAGGTAGGCGGCCTGGAAGATCCGCGGATCGCAGACGATCTCCTCGTCGGAGGCTGCAGGCTCGGAGCCGAGGCGGACCCGGAGGTTCCGGTTGCCGGACAGGCTTCGGGCCAGCCGGGTCACTGCCG
>CAYLYQ010000021.1:0-3146 GCA_964388105.1 uncultured Acidimicrobiaceae bacterium | reverse complement strand
CTCCCCAACGGACTGCGGGTGATCACCGAGCAGATGCCCTCCGTCCGCTCGGTCGCCATCGGATGCTGGATCGACACCGGGACGCGCGACGAGCACCCGGCCGAGGCGGGAGTCTCCCACTTCCTCGAGCATCTCCTCTTCAAGGGCTCGGAGAAGATGTCGGCGCGTGAGGTCTCGGAGACTTTCGACGCCATCGGCGCGGAGTCCAACGCCTTCACCTCGAAGGAAGCGACCTGTTACTGGGCCCGGCTCCTCGATCGGGACCTCGGCACCGGCCTCGATGTGATCGCGGAGATCGTCCAGCGCCCGGCGTTCCGCCAGAACGAGATCGACGCCGAGCGGCAGGTGGTCATCGAAGAGATCAACATGTCGGACGACGACCCTGACGACGTCGCCCATGAGAACTTCACCTCCGGCGTCTTCGCGGGGCACAGCCTCGAAGCCCCTGTGCTCGGGACGCGCGAGTCGATCAGGGGCATGACCCGGGACGACATCCACGGCTACTGGCGCCGCCGCTACGGGGCCGGATCGACGGTTGTGGCCGCTTCCGGATCCGTGGATCACGACGAGGTGGTGGGGATGATCGCCGAGCGTTTCGGAGACTGGGACGGCGGCAACGTCAACCACGACCACACGCCCGCCCGCTTCGCGAGCCGCGTCAAGGTGACTCGACGCGACACCGAACAGGCTCATGTGCTCCTCGGCGGCCCCGGCCTCGACCGGTACGACGAGCGGCGCTGGGCCTTCGAGCTCCTCAACCACGTCATGGGGGGAGGGATGTCGTCGCGCCTCTTCAGGGAGATACGGGAGGAGAGAGGTCTCGCCTACGCCGTTTACTCGTTCCGCCTTTCGTACGCGGACACCGGCGCGTGGGGCGTGTACGTGGGAACCACGCCTTCTCAGACCGACACCTGCCTCAAGCTGGTTCGGGAGGAGCTCGCCCGCGTCGTGGACGAAGGGATCACCGCCGAGGAGCTGGAACGCGCCAAGGGATCGATGCGGGGCGGTCTCGCCCTCTCGATGGAGGACCCGAACTCGCGGATGATCCGGCTGGGTCGTGACGAGCTGGCGCAGATGCCCCACCTCTCCGTTGACGAAAGGCTGGCGCGGCTCGACGCGGTCGACCTGGTCCAGGTGCGTTCGGTGGCCCGTGACCTCTACGGGTCGGAGGTTCGGGTCATCGGTGCGGTCGGCCCCTACGACGAGTCCGACCTGCAGCCTTATCTCGAGGTCTGAGCCTCAGCCCTCCATCGTGAACGAGACCGACTTGGGCGGCTCGCCGATGGAGAGGCTGCCGGTGGTGCGGTAGACGAGCTCGATCACCAGCGACCCGGCGAGCTCGGTGTCGCCGTCGGTCACTTCCCAACCGAGCGTCTCTATGGACGCCACCTTGTCCTCGGTTGCGACCCACAGGATGCGGTCACCGTTCTGAGTGACGAGCACCGAGTCGGCAGCATCCCCGACCGGGGCGAGGTCGTCGCCGGGGCCTGGTGCGGACCAGACGACTGTGGAAGCGGACGCCGACATCAGGACGGCGAGCACGGCGGCGGCGGTGTATCGGACTAGGGAGACGGTCACGCTCAGCATTCGACGGTCACCATATGTGGTGGGTGCTCATCCCGTAATGTCCAATTCGACTAGCTGCGAAAGGACTAGTCCATAGACCAGGGCGATCCCGATGATGGCGAGAGCGACCCTCGTCGGGGTCTTCTCCCGCTTGCCTGCCCAGCGTGCCGCGACGAACCCGGCGGTGACCCAGAAGGTGAGGTCCAGTGGCCATGCCAGATGGATACCCCCGAAGGCGACTCCCAATAGGGCGGATAATGGGCCGCCCGCGTACAGGGCCGTGAGCCCCGCCGTCTCGCAGAGACCGGCACAGCCGTCCCGGTTGATGGCGCCGAGGCCGATGGCGACCAGAACGATGGCGACCGCGAGGAGGAGACCCGTGATCACCGCGAGATCTCGGCAGCCAGGTGCGGAGGTGTCGGTGGTCACGCCGGCGATGGTATGCGAGGTGCCTTGATTCCCTGGTGATCGAGCAGCGATATCCTCGGATCCCGACCGGAGGTATCGATGACGCTCTCCCAAGTACTCCTGTTTCTCCACATCGCAGCGGCGGGCATCTGGCTCGGTGCCAACATCGTGCAGGTGGCGGTCCCCGCCTTGAGTCGTTCCGAGGGCGGTACCTTCAACGCCGGCTGGATGCGCGTCACAGCCAAATTCGGCTCGAGGCTCTACATGCCAGCTGCATTGCTCCTGCTGGCCTCGGGTGTTGGGCTGGTACTGGCGAGTGAGGACGCCTACCAGTTCTCCGACACTTTCGTCAGCATCGGATTCACCGTCATCGTCGTCGGTGCCGTGCTCGGCATGGCGATCTTCACTCCCGGCGGCTTCAAGGCGGCCGAGGCGATGGAGCGGGGCGACGAGGCAACGGCTCGGGCCGTATCCCGCCGACTTGCCGGCTTTGGCGCGCTCGACACCCTCCTCGTCCTCTTCGCCATCGTCGTCATGATCCTCCGCCTGGGATCCTGAGATTGGCCCGAAGGCTCCTCGGCGTTTCGGTCGTCGCGCTCCTGGCGGGTTGTCAGTCGTTCACGCTGTTCGGGACCACGACCACGACCACCACTACCTCAACGACGACCACGACGACTTCGACCACGACGACCACCACCATCCCGCCGTTGATCGCGGAAGGCGTCGTCTCCGATGCGGCGGGTCGGCCCATCGTGGGGGTCGAAGTGGCCTTGGGGGATGGCGTCTCGTTCACCGGTGCCGGCGGCAGGTTCGAAGTGACGGCGACCGGGCCCGGAACCCTGACGGCCAACAAGAGGGGCTGGAAGCCGGCAGAAGTCGATGTGGCGCGGGGCGACGCGCCGATCGACTTGACCCTGGAGCCTGCGGTGATTCGGGGCATTCGGGTGGGGGCCGCGGCTGCGGGAAGTGACGATCACTTCGGGCGCCTCCTCGAGCTGGCCGAGGCGACAGCGGTCAACGCCCTCGTATTCGACACCAAGCAGGAAGGAGGCACCGTCGTCTACGACACCGAGGTCCGCACCGCCCACGAGATCGGCGCCGTGGACCCGTGGTACGACCCGGCCGAGCGCCTTGCCCAGGCACGCGCCGCGGGCCTCTACACGATCACGCGC
>CAYLYQ010000020.1:29212-31339 GCA_964388105.1 uncultured Acidimicrobiaceae bacterium | reverse complement strand
CCAGGCATCTCGTCCATGTCGAGCTCCGACACCGGCCAGTTGCCCACGTCACGGACGGGCAACGACCCGAAGTCGACGCCGGTCTCGCCGTGGAAGGTGGAGAACCGCCCCAGGCGCTCCCGCATCACCAACGGTGCCATGTCGGCCCGCGACGGCGAGAGCGACGCCTTCGACGTGGGGACTCCGACGAGGGTGAGAGCCGGGTCCGGATCCTCCCGGGCCAGCCAAACATCGGCACGCGGCCAGTGTGGATCAACGATCGCCACGGAACTCCATACAAGACATGGGGCGCAGGCTAGAAGCGACGCCCGCCGCCACGCGCCTCTCGGAAAGGGACGAAATCCCCTATGCCGCCCCGGGCTGGATGGAGATCATTGGGCTGGCCGCCCAAGACATGGGCGAGCCAGCAAGGAGGTGGATGCCATGACAACTCTCCACGAGCGTCAGACGGCAGGCCTCGCACGGGTGCCTACCAGGACCCGAATCTCCGAGTGGACCCTCGGCGTGGTGGGAGTCTTGGCGGCCGCCCTCGGCGCCTGGATGTACTACGTGCCGACTGACTGGTTCCTCGGCGGACTCGCCGAGGCCTGGTACCTCGGCATGTTCATCGGAGCCGGAGTGCTGATCGCACTGGCGGCAGGTATGTACGCACGTCAGATGTTCAGAGTCGACCATGCATGGACAGCACGCGTAGTCGTCACCACCCTGGTGGCGGTTCTCGCACTGGCTGCCGCGGTCGTCTTCGCGATAATCCTGATCATCTGATCGCGACACGCACCGTGGGGAGCCCTTCGGGGCTTCCCACGGGCGCGTTCAGCCGATCATCGGCAGATCCACTCCCCGATCTCGCGCCACCCGGATCGCCTTCTCGTACCCGGCGTCCGCATGACGCATGACACCGGTCCCCGGGTCGTTGGTGAGAACGCGCTCGACACGAAAGGCGCCTTGGGAGGTGCCGTCGGCTACCACCTGGGCTCCGGAGTGGATCGAGTTGCCCATCCCCACCCCGCCGCCGTGATGGACTGCCACCCAAGCCGCCCCCGAGGAGACGTTGAGCATGGCGTTGAGGATGGGCCAGTCGGCGATGGCGTCGGAACCGTCCAACATGGCCTCGGTCTCGCGGAACGGTGATGCCACCGAACCGGAATCGAGGTGGTCACGACCGATCACGATGGGGGCCGAGACCTCGCCCGAGGCGACCAGCTCGTTGAACCGGAGACCGGCCAGATGCCTCTCGCCGTAGCCGAGCCAGCAGATGCGGGCGGGCAAACCCTGGAAATGCACTCTCTCCGACGCCATGGTGATCCAACGCCGCAGTGCCTCGTTCTCCGGGAACAGCTCGAGCAGCGCCCGGTCGGTGGCGGCGATGTCGGCCGGGTCGCCGGACAGGGCAACCCACCGGAACGGGCCCGATCCCTCGGCGAATAGGTCCCGGATGTATGTGGGCACGAAGCCCGGGTAGTCGAAGGCCCTCATGTATCCGGCGGTCCTGGCCTCACCGCGGAGGTTGTTGCCGTAGTCGAAGACCTCCGCCCCCTTGTCGGCGAAGCCGACCATCGCCTCGCAGTGGGCCGCCATCGACTCACGGGCGGCCTTGACGTAGGTGTCCGGGTTGTCCTCCCGTAGAGCCGCCGCCTCGTCGAGGTCGTAGCCGGACGGGATGTACCCGAAGAGAGGGTCGTGGGCGGAGGTCTGATCGGTGACGATGTCGATCTCCGTCTCTCGGGCGAGGAGCTCGGGGAACACATCGGCCGCGTTGCCCACCACACCGATCGAGACCGCCTCCCGGGCTGCCTTGGCGGCCAGAGCGCGGCCGATTGCCTCGTCGAGAGAATCGGCGACCTCGTCGAGGTACCCCGTCTCCAACCGGCGCTGGATGCGGTGAGGGTCGATCTCGACACAAAGGGCAACACCGCCGTTCATGGTCACAGCGAGGGGCTGGGCGCCGCCCATTCCCCCGAGCCCGGCGGTGAGGGTGATGGTGCCGGCGAGCGACCCGCCGAATCGCTTCTCGGCGATTGCCCGGAAGGTCTGATAGGTGCCCTGAAGGATCCCCTGGGTGCCGATGTAGATCCATGATCCGGCGGTCATCTGCCCGTACATGGTGAGACCGGCCGCCTCCAGCTC
>CAYLYQ010000020.1:26817-29112 GCA_964388105.1 uncultured Acidimicrobiaceae bacterium | reverse complement strand
GCCGCCTCCTGGAGCCACCCCTTCGTGTTCAGCGAAGTCCCCGTGGGGGCGTGGAGCGGGAAGGTGAGGTCGATCATCGCCCGGAGCCTACGGTCAATCGAGGTTGGCGAACGGCCGTGAGGGCTCGGTCCGGGTGGAGACCAGCCCGCGGACGTATTCGTAGAACCCATCGGAGTCGGCCCTCTCCACCACCCGGGCGTTGGGCTCGAGTCCGTGCACCCCCCACGACATCGCGGCATACCCGCGAGTCAGTTCAGACTCGGCCTCGACGGCCACGTGGTAGTCGCCGACCTCGAGGGCCATCTCGGGGTGGAGCAAGGTGGCGACGGCCAGCGAGTCGGGGTGGGTCGATCCCGGGATCCCCACCCTCTCGTCGAACTCCAGCGTCGCCCAGACCACCCGGATGAAGAACTTGGACAGGGTCGTGCCGATAGCCTCGATCCCGGCCAGTCGCTCCCTCGTGAACAGCGCGTCCCTCACGGTCAGAGGTGCCCAAGGGATGACGGTGATTCGGTCGAAGCCAGCCTCGAAGACCGCCTTGGCGGCATGGGGGTCGACGTAGAAGTTGAACTCCGCCGCGGCGGTGATGTTGCCCCGCCCGTTGTTCGACCCGCCCATGATCACCAGCTCCTTGACGTTGCGCACGAAGGCCGGGTCCTTGGCGGCCGCGGTGGCGATGTTGGTGAGGGGACCGATCGCCACGACCGAGATCTCCCCCGGCTCCTCGGCCGTGATGCGGATGAGGGCGTCGACGGCGTGCTGGTCCGCAGTGGCCAATCCGGAGAAGTCCATCTGCAAGCCTCCGGTGCCGGTCCCGTGCACGTTCTCGGCAGAGACCCACGGCACGACCATGGGCTCCCGGCAGCCGAGGTGGATCGGGACTTCGCCCAGCCGACCCAGGGCGTTGAGGGTGAGGTGGGCGTTGCGGACCTGCTGGTCGAAGCCGACGTTGCCGGCGACCATCGTGATCGCCCGGAGGTCGGCCTCCGGGTCGAGCATGCCGACCATGATCGCAACGCAGTCGTCTTGCGCGGTGTCGGTGTCGAGGATGAACGGGACCGTCATCAGTAGCTCTCCGTGGCCTCGCCCCCGGTGACGATTTCGATGCCGGCGCTGGTCCCCACCAGCGCCGCACCCGCCGTCAAGAGCTCGACCACCTGCTGCCGGGATTTGATCCCACCCGACGCTTTGACCCGCACGCCCTCCGGGGCGCGCGCGACGAGGTAGCGGATCGACTCGGGAGAGGCGGTCTCGATGGCGCCACTGCTGGCGTTCTTCAGGTAGGCGGCCCCGGCCTCCACGGAGAGCTCGACGGCGGCGGCCTTCTCGTCCTCGGTGAGCAGCGGCAACTCGAGCATCACCTTTATCGGGACCCCTGCAGCCCGGACCACGCCGGCGATGTCCTCCCGGAAGCCGTCGTAGTCGCCGCTCTTCAGCCAACCGACCTGGACCCCGATGTCGATCTCCCGGGCGCCGAGGCGGACCAACTCGGCCGCCTCGGCGGCCTTGCCGGCGCTGGTCATCACGCCGACGGTCGGGAAGTCGAGGGCGGAGGCGACGGTGATCCCGGTTCCCGCCAGTATGGCGGCGGTCACCTGCACCCAGGATCCGGCCACCATCGCCGCGTTGAACCCGTACTCGACTGCCTGCCGAGCGTGCTCTTCGGCCTGGGCTCGGGTGGTCCCCACCGCGATCAGCGTGTGCTGGATGTACGGGGCCAATTGGCGCGGGCTCAGCGAAGCGAAGTCGGTCATGACAACAGCCTTTCGATGTCAGCTCTGCTGGCCAGGGAAGGGATCACCTCCGCGATGGAGACCGCGTGGGCGCCGGCGGCGGCCGCGAACCGGACTGCCTCATCGGTCGGCTGCCCTTCGGCGAGGGCGACGGACAGGGCGGCCGTGAAAGCGTCACCCGCGCCGGTCGTGTCGACGACTGCCCTGGCTGGGACTGCCGGCACCCTCCGCGTCCCGGCTTCGTCGGCGATCAGGGCGCCGTCCTCACCGAGCGTGATGACAACGGTTCCCACTCCCCGTTCCCGCAGGGCCGCCGCCAGGTCGTCGGGCGACTCTGCTGTGGCCGGATCTTGGCCCATGAGGATCGCCGCCTCCGTGCGATTGGGCGTCATGACGTCGATCGTCTCCCAGGCCTCGTCCGGAAGCGGCTGGGCGGGTGCCGGATTCAGCAACGTTCTCGTTCCCGAGGAGTGCGCCAACCGCAGAGCGGCCAGGACTGTTGGCAGCGGGATCTCCATCTGCGCCACGGCGACGTCGGCGGCGGTGAGGGCTGGTGCAAAGC
>CAYLYQ010000020.1:19522-26717 GCA_964388105.1 uncultured Acidimicrobiaceae bacterium | reverse complement strand
GCCTGGTTGGATCCTTTGCCGCCGTGGCCCGAGGAGAAGACTCCCCCGGCGATCGTCTCGCCTGCCACCGGGACTCGATCGAGGCGCATGGTCAGGCCAACCCCGTAGCTGCCGACCACCGCGATCCTGCTCACCGGCTCGACTGTAGACGGCCGCTATACAGTCGCTCCCATGGAGACATGGGACGCCATCAGAGCACGCAGAAACGTCAGAGAGTTCGTGTCCGAGCCCGTATCGGAGGCCGATCTCGATCGGATCCTGGAGGCTGGACGGCGCGCCCCATCGTCCCAGAACTGGCAACCGTGGGACTTCGTCGTCGTCACCGACGCCGAGCGGCTCGAGCGGCTCGCCGGCGTTTGGAAAGGGGCCTGGCACGTGGCCGGAGCACCTGCGGCGATCGCTTTCGTCATCCCAGAGACGGAGCCGGAGCGGAAGAGGAACATCGCCTGGTTCGATCTCGGACACGCCGTGATGGCGATGATGGTCATGGCGGCCGACCTCGGCCTGGGGACCGGACACGCTTCCGTCATCGACCAGGAAGTGGCCCGGGAGATACTGGGGTTCCCGGAGGACCGCTACTGCGCCATGCTCCTGTCCGTCGGACGGCCCTCCGACCGGCCGATCAAGCCGGTCGTCAACCCCAACCGGCGGCCGTTCGACGAGGTCGTGCACCGCGAGGCCTGGTGATCCGCTGGGTCGCTGAGCGGCCCCCTACTTGCGCAGCTCGGCTCGATGCACTTCCCACCGGCCACCGTCCCCTGCGGCGAGCACGGCGTGGCTCGGCACCCGGTAGACCGTCACCCGATCGTCGAGGAAGTCGCTGTAGGCCAGCAAGGTTCCGTCGGGCGACACGTCGAGGGCGGTGCACTGATTGCCACCCACGATGGCGTCGAGGTAGTCGCCGGTGGCAGTGTCGATCAGGACGACCGAACCCCATTCTGGGCCAGGCTTGAGGTAGGTCTCGGGGTTGTTGGCACCCCGGTTGGAGACAAACAACACCCGGCCGTCGGGCGAGATGTCGATGGTGTTGGGTTTGCGGTCCGACTGGGCGAGCACCTCCACCTGGTTGGTGGCGATGTCCACTGTCAGCGTCAGGTCCTTGGTCATGTCGGAGGCGTAGATGGTCTCTCCTGAGGGATCGAGGACCAGATGCCGCAACGAGCCTCCGGAGCTGTGGATGACCTCTCCGTACCCGGTGAGCAGGTCGATCACCTGAATCTCGCCGCTGTCGAAGCCGGCGACGTAGAGCCGCGAAGCATCCGGGGTGACCACCAACCCCCGCGGGGTGTCCACGGTGGGGATGCGGCGAAGGACCTCACCGGTGGCGAGATCGATCTCCGAGACGTCGTCCGAGATCCAGTTGGAGGCGTAGAGCAGCGACTCGTCCGGCGAGAGCGCCATCACCTTGGTCCAGCTCCCCCCGGTGTCCAACTGGCGTCGTACCTCCTTGGAGGCGACGTCGATCTCGTACACAGAGGCCGTCTCCATCTGGGAGACATACGCAGTGGTTCCCTCCTGGTTGAAGATGACCTCGACGGCACCGGCAGTGGGTAGATCGATCGAGGCGAGCTGTCTGCCTGAGAACGGGTCGTAGACCTCGACTCCCACCCCGCCAAGCGTGGTGACCCACAACTCACTGTTGTCCGGCAGGAATGCCACCTGCTTGGGCTGACGCCCGGTCGGGATGACGGTCAGCCGGTCGACGAGCTGTCCGGGAGGATCCAGCAACACCTGCAAGGCGGTGTCGCCGACCACCGTCAGCTCCTCCACTGCCCGCTGGTATCCCTCCGCCTCGACGGCGACGGTCACCGGCCCGGCGCTGATGGCCTCAGCGAAGGGAGTCGTTCCTGTGACCTCGCCGAGCACGTGGGTGACGGTGACGGTCGCCTCGACCGACCCCGTCGTCACCTCGATGGTCACCGGGACCGGGGGAATGGTCGTGGTCGTGGTCGTGGCGGGGACCGACGTTCCGTTGGTGGTGGGGGACGACGTCGAGGACGCGATCGGGGCCAAGTTGGAGGGGGTCTCGGCCAAGGTGCTCTCGACCGGGCCCGCCTGGGCGCATCCGCCCAGCGTCAGGGCTACCCCCACGACCAGCGCGCCCATCAGTGCCGGGAACCGGCTCGGATCTGCGGTCGGTCGGGCGGGTGATCTCACGGTGTGGCCTCGGGCTCGGAGCACTGTGATTCGACTACAGAAAGCGTAGCGGCCGGTGCCCCCCGAGCCCGGGGACCAACTCCTGGAGTCCGCGGCCCCGTCAAGCCGACAATCGACCTCAGCCGGCGGCCGCTCGGCGACGTCGTGCACCGAGAGACTTGGTGATCAGAGGCGCTTTTCGAACCAGTGGTGGGCGTAAGGCTCGTCGTTGAAAGGGTCGACTTCGACGAACCCGGCCGACCGGTAGAGGTTGATTGCCTCCCCCAGGGTCTTGTTCGTCTCCAGGCGCAGAGTGACGACGCCTCTCGCCACGGCCTGGTTCTCCAGTTCGGCGAGCAGCCGACGCCCGAGGCCCAGCCCCCGGGCGTCCGGTGACACCCACATCCTCTTGATCATGGCACTGTCGCCCGCCTCGTACTTGATGGCCGCGCATCCGATGGGTTGGCCGTCGCGACGAGCCACGAGAAACGCCCCCTGGGGGGCGCTGAAGGTGGAGGCGTCCGGGTCGAGGCTGGAGCCTTCGTCGAACCCACCCTCGAACCGTTGGTCGATCTCGGAGTAATAGGCCGTCAGGCAGTGGCGGGCGCCGGCGCTGTTGGGGTCTTCGATCCCGATGCTGATCACAGGACCGTCCACGCTGCGCTCTACTTACGCAGGAGCCCGTCGAGGCGTCGGGACGCGATCGTGGCACCGATGAGCCCCATGACCAGCAGGTACGCGACGTGGCCGAGAATGCTCCAGTCGAAGATCCCGAGCGTCAGCGAGCGGAGCAGCTCGGCCCCGTGATAGAGCGGCGAGAACCGCACCAACACCTGCAGGAACGGCGGGTAGACGTCGATCGGGAAGAAGGTCCCCGAGAAGAGGAACAGCGGCATGGTGGCCAGCGAGACCAGGTCGAAGTCCTGCCACGACCGCATCCAGGTGCAGGCGGCCAGGCCCACCGACCCGAACGCGAAACCGATCAGCACCGCACCGGGGATGGTGAGCAGCGACCACCAGGTGTCCGTGAGACCCATCACGGCCATCACGCCGAGGAACACCGCCGTGTACATGGCCCCTCGGAACAAAGCCCAGCCGATCTCGCCCACCGCGACGTCGCGGGGCTGGAGCGGAGTGGTCAGCATCCCCTGGTAGACGTTGCCGAACTTGAGCTTGAAGAAGATGTTGAAGGTGGTCTCCATGACCGCCCCGTTCATCGCCGAGGTGGCCATGAGTGCGGGAGCGATGAAGGCCGCGTAGGAGACGAAGCGCCCGCCGACCTCGACGTCGGAGACCATGGCCCCGATACCGACGCCAATCGAGAGCAGGTAGAACACGGGCTCGAAGAAGCCGCTGAAGATGACCTTCCAGATGCGGCGGTAGACGAGCCAGTTCCGCTCCCAGATCCGCTGGGCGCGAAAGTCGGACATGCGGCCGGTGGGAGTGATCCGGGTGGGGGCGGAGACGCTCACGGGCGAAGCCTTCGGTCGAGGATCCGCGTCGCCAGGATCAGGCCGGTGACGGCCATGACGGCGAGGTAGGCGAAGTGCACCCAGATCGGGAGCGAGGTGACGTCACCGATGCCGGGCAGGGCGATCTTGCGGACGAGCTCCACCCCGTGGAACAGCGGGGTGGCGTAGGCGAACCACTGCAGGAACTCGGGGAGATTCGAGATCGGGAAGAAGGTCCCCGAGAAGAGGAAGAGCGGCGTGATCCCGAACCGAAACAGGGTGGTCAAGCTGGTGGAGTCCTCCTGGGTGGCCGTGAATGCCGTGACGATCGTCATGAAGGCGATGCCCGTCAGCACGGCAGGCGGGATGGCGAGCAAAGCGGTCGAGATGTCGAGAGCCCCGAACAGCCCGGCAATGACCGTGAACACCGAGAGCATGAAGGTGAGGCGAATCACCCCCCAGACGGTCCGACCGACGACGATGTCCGCCGGCTTCATCGGCGTCGTGATGATGGCGTGGAACTCCTTTCGCCATTTGATTCCCGCCATCACCGGGAACGCGCCATCGCCGGCACCGGCCTGCATCGCGGTCGCCGCCATCAGGCCGGTGGCGACGAAAGTCAGGTAGGAGACGTCCAGGCCGGCACCGCCCCGGTCCACCAAGGACCCGAGGCCGAGCCCCATCGCCGAAAGGAAGAAGACCGGGTTGACGAAGCTGGAGATGACCGTCCCCCGCCAGGTCCGGCGGTATGCGATCAGCTCGGCTTCGACACTGTGGCCGGCGCGGGTGAGGACGGTGGACATCAGTCGATCAGTCGACGGCCGGTGAGCTTCAGGAAGACATCCTCCAGGGTGGAGCGGCGCACCAGCACCTGCTCGGGATGGACGCCGCGCTCGTGGAATGCCCGCTGGGTGGCCTCGGCGTCGTCCGTGTAGAGGAGCACCCTGTCGGCCAGCACTTCGGAGCTGTCGGCGACACCATCGAGGCGGAGCACCGCTTCGTCCTGGGCGCCCTCGGGGAACCGGAGCTCGAGGACCTCACGGGTCGAGTAGCGCTGGATGAGCTCGGCCGGCGAGCCTTCGGCGGCGATCTTCCCCTGGTCCATGACCACGAGCCGGTCGCAGAGTTGTTCCGCCTCATCCATGTAGTGGGTGGTGATGATCAGCGTCACGCCTCTCCTCTTCAGCCGGTAGAGCCGGTCCCAGAGGAGATGGCGGGCCTGCGGGTCGAGACCGGTGGTCGGCTCGTCGAGGATGACCAGATCGGGATCGTTGATCAGCGCGCGGGCGATGGTGAGCCGCCTCTTCATGCCCCCCGACAGGGATTCGACGGTGCTCTTGCGGCGGTCGGTGAGCTGGGCGAAGTCGAGGAGCTCGTCGATGCGAGGGAGGATCTCGGCACGGCGCATGTCGTGGTAGCGGCCGTACACGTACAGGTTTTCCGCCACGGTGAGCTCGAGGTCGAGATTGTCCTCCTGGGGCACGACCCCGATCCGCCCGCGAATCTGGCGCCCATCGGTGTTCGGGTCGAGACCAAAGACTGTCAGCTTGCCCTCAGTGATGGGGCTGACCGTCGAGATCATCCGCATGGTCGAGGTCTTGCCGGCGCCGTTCGGGCCGAGGAACCCGAAGGCCTCGCCCTTGTGGATGTCGAAGTCGATGGCGTCGACGGCGGTGAAGGATCCGAATGTCTTGGTGAGGCCGCGTGCCTCGACGAGGTTCTCAGTCATCCACCGAGAGAAGGTACTACCCGTCGGTGACAACTCTCCGGGCGTTTTCTCGCCCGGAGAGGCTGGCGGAGTCCCGCCGTCAGCCCTGGTCGAACCGGATGACTTCGTCGGCCTTCTTCCGGCCCCCGAATCTGCGTGGAGCGGCGCCGGGCGCCGGGTAGCCGAGAGCCACCGCGTATTTCGCTTCCTGATCTTTCTCGAGGCCGAGGAACTCCCGGGCCTGGGCGGACCGATGCAGGGTGATCGGGCAGCTGGCGACACCTTGGGTCCTCGCCGCCAGCATGATGTTCTGGGCGGCGCGCCCGATGTCGAAGTCGTTGCCGCCCGGCTCGCGCACCAGGACGATGGTCACGGCCGAGTCCCTCACCGGCTGGGTGAAGTCTCCACATCCCGCCAGGCCCTGGAGCCGGTCATGGTCGGTCACCACCATGAACGACCAGTCCTGCCGGTTCTTCGAGCTTCCGGTCCAGCGGGCCGCCTCGAAGATGGCCTCGAGGTGCTCACCCTCGACCGGCCGGCCCTCGTAGTCCCGAATCGCCCGCTGCGAGAGGATGAAGTCGTAGAAGTCGGACATGAGGCGAGGTTAGGTCCGGGGATAGAGGATCAGTTGGGTGCACCGGAAGAGAGCCATCGTCTTGTTGGTCGCCTCGTCGCTGACCACGACGTCCCAGAGCTGAGTGGTGCGGCCACCGTGGACCATCCGTCCCTCCGCCGACATCGCCCCCTCACGCAGTGTCGAAACGAAGTTCGACTTGAGCTCGATGGTGGTGAACCCCGTGGCGCCCTCGGGAAAGTTGGCCACACACCCGAAACCGGCGGCCGTGTCGGCGAGACCCACCACGGCCCCGGCATGGAGATAGCCGTTCGGGGCCATGTGATCCATGGTCAGGCTCACGCGCATCAAGGCGCGGCCCGGGCCCAGTTCGACGATCTCGTAGCCCATGTGCCCGGGGAACATCGGGCCTCCTGCCTGGGTCAGTGCGTCCGCCGTGACCGCAAAGTGATCAGATGTCGCCATCGGGCCACGATAAACGGCGTCACGGCTCGGTCCCCGGATCCGATAACTTGGGGCCGACCGACCAGGAGACCTCCACTTTGCCGACACCGCACATCTCTGCCGAGAAGGGCGACTTCGCCCCTTCCATACTCCTCCCCGGCGACCCCTTGCGCGCCCGCCATATCGCGGAGAACTTCCTCGACGACGCACGCGAGGTGACCGCGGTGCGCAACATGCTCGGTTACACGGGGACGTACCAGGGCGTGCCGGTATCCGTGATGGGCACCGGCATGGGCATCCCGTCGGCTTCGATCTACTGCGCCGAGCTGATCATGGAATACGGCGTGGAACGGCTCATCCGGGTGGGCTCCTGCGGTGGAATCCTTCCCTCGGTGAAGATCCGCGATGTCGTCATCGCCATCGGCGCGTGCACCGACTCGGGCGTCAACCGGGTCCGTTACGGGGGTTTCGACTTCGCCGCCACCGCCGACTACTGGCTGCTCCAGGCTGCGGTCGAGGCAGCCGGCGCCAAAGGCGTCGAGGCCAAGGTGGGCAACGTCCACTCCGCCGACCTCTTCTACACCCCCGACCCCCAGGCGTTCGACCGGATGGAAGCCATGGGCGTCCTCGCGGTGGAGATGGAGGCTGCCGGCTTGTACGGCGTCGCCGCCGAGAAGGGCGGTCGCGCCCTGACCATCGCCACGGTTTCCGACCACGTCCGCACCGGTGAGGCCACCACCTCGGAGGAACGCCAGCAGACCTTCGACGAGATGATCGAGATCGCCCTCGAGGCGATCCTGATCGACACGAAACGGTAGGTACCGCCCAACCCATGTCGCTCAACCGGGCCATGTTCCGCCGCGGGATCGGCGAGGCGTTGCC
>CAYLYQ010000020.1:12970-19422 GCA_964388105.1 uncultured Acidimicrobiaceae bacterium | reverse complement strand
GCGGGCCTGCCCAACAAGCTGGGACTGATCATCGGCGGCGTGGTCGGGATCGCAGCCGGAGTTGCAGCCTCGAGGCTGAGGCGATGAGCGCTCTGGTGGCCGTTCTGGCGGTGGGCATCGGGTCGTACCTGCTTCGCTCGGTTTTCATCCTCGCCCTGGCCAAACGGCGCATCCCGCCGGCGGTGATCTCCGCACTGGACTTCGTCGCCCCTGCGGTTCTCGCCGCGCTCGTCGTGTCACTCCTGGTCGACGCCGATGGACGGCTCGCAGTCGGTCTGGCGGAGGCCGCCGGGCTCGTCGCCGGAGGCGCCACCATCTGGAAGACCCGGAACTTCCTTCTCTCCGCGGGCATCGGCATGGCGGCTTTCTGGATCGTCGGCGCCTTCGTGTAACCCCGACCGGCTCCAACCGGGTCGGATAGCTGGAAACTCCCTGATCGGGGCGACGCGGCCGGTCGACGCTGGCTACGTTGCCTCGATCGGCGGATTGTCGCGACCGTCGAGAGGAGGAGACAATGACGGACACTCAGGAACGACCCAAGGCCCCGTCCCCGGGCGGTGGGCTCGACTCTTACTTCAAGCTAAGTGAACGGGGCACATCGGTAGGTACCGAGGTACGCGCCGGGTTCACGACGTTCCTGGTGATGGCGTACATCATCTTCGTCAACCCGGGCATCTTGGGTGCCGCCGGCTTCCCGGGCGCGGATGTGGCCGCGGCCACGGCCCTGGTGGCGGGACTGCTCACCATCCTCATGGGCGTGGTCGGCAACATCCCGATCGCCATGGCGGCCGGACTGGGGTTGAACGCGGCAGTCGCCTTCAGCCTGGTGCTCGGTGCGGGCCTCACTCCCGAGGGCGCCATGGGCGTCATCGTCATCGAGGGCATCATCATCACCGCTCTGGTCCTGGTCGGGGCCCGCGAGGCGATAATGCGAGCGATCCCGACCGTTCTCAAGCGGGCGATCGGCGTCGGCATCGGCCTGTTCATCCTGTTCATCGGGTTTGTCAACGGCGGGTTGATCGCACGCCCTGCAGGGGACGCTCCGATCATCCACTTCGTGTTCCCCGACTCTCCGGGGGCATGGGTGACTCTGATCGGCCTGGCCCTGACGGTCCTCCTGTACGCCCGCAAGGTTCCCGGGGCGCTGATCATCAGCATCCTGGCCACCACCGTGGTCGCGCTCTTGATGGACGTGGCGAGCATCCCCGAGGGCATGAGCGCCACACCCTCATTTGGGACCCTGGGCATGTTCGATCTGGGGAACGTCTTCGACGTGCTCGGTCTGACCGCGGCGCTGCTGACGATCTTCGCCTTCATGCTCACCGACTTCTTCGACACCATGGGCACCGTCACGGCGATCGCCGAACAAGCAGATCTCGTCGATGAAGACGGAGAGGTCCCCGGCGTCGGAAGGATCCTGCTGGTCGACTCCGTCGGAGCGGCCGCCGGCGGACTGGCGGGCGTCAGCTCCAACACGAGCTACATCGAGAGCTCGGCCGGTGTCGCCGAAGGTGGGAGAACCGGCCTCACCTCGGTGGTGACCGGCCTCCTGTTCCTGGCGGCGATCTTCCTTTCGCCGCTGGCCGGGATCATCCCGGCTCAGGCGACGGCGCCCACCCTGATCCTGGTCGGATTCCTGATGTCCGGCTTGCTCAAGGGGGTCGACTTCGAGGACATGGAAGAAGGCTTCCCGGCTCTTCTGACGATGATCTTGATGCCGCTCACCTTCAGCATCACGGTCGGCATCGGTGCCGGGTTCGTCATGTACACACTGATCAAGGTGGTCAAGGGCAAGGCTGGGGAGCTCCACTGGCTGATGTGGATCGTCACGGCTGCGTTCCTGGTCTACTTCGCCCAGGCGTTGTTCGACACGCCGGTCATCGGCTGATCCGCCGCCTGGCAATGATTGGAGGGGGCCCTTCGGGGCCCCCTCTTGCATTCAGGCCCCCAGACCGGCGGCCGTGTCGGGGATCTTGACCAGGATCTCGTCGGCGAGCCCATACGCGACCGCCTCCTCCGCGGTCATCCAACGGTCCCGCTCCGTGTCCTCGGCGATCTTCTCCAACGGCTGCCCGGTGTGCCGGGCGAGGATCTCGTGCATCTCTGCCTTCTGGCGCAGGATCTCCTTGGCTTGGATCTCGATGTCCGAGGCCTGGCCGCTGATCCCACCGCCGAGGATCGCCGGCTGGTGGATCAAGACCCTGGAATGGGGCAAGACGCGCCGCCGTCCCGGCTCCCCGGCGGCGAGGATCACGGCCCCGGCAGAGGCCGCCATGCCGATGCAGGTGGTCGCCACGGGCGGACGGACGTACTGCATGGCGTCGTAGATGGCCATCATCGCCGAGCCATCCCCGCCGGGCGAGTTGATGTAGAGGCCGATCTCCTTCTCGGGGTCCTCACTCTCCAGATGGAGCAACTGCGCCACGATCACGTTGGCCAGCGACGAGTCGAACTCCCGGCCCAGGAAGACGATGCGATGGGCGAGCAATCGGGAGTAGATGTCGAAGGCGCGCTCGCCCCGGGAGGACTGCTCGACAACGGTCGGGATCAAGGTCGACATTCACTTCTCCTCGGTCATGCGTATAGTGCAACCACTAGGTTGCATCCACGCTAACACTAATAGCAACCATCGGGTTGCAGATAGGAACGCCATGGACGAAGTGACGGTCGAGAGGTCGGTGACGCTGGGGGCAGCGCCGGACGAGGTGTGGGAGAACATCATCGACGGGGCGCTCGCTTCGGAGTGGATGGGCTCGCCGATCTCGATCGACCCGCGGCCCGGCGGCGCTGTCGACTTCGCTCCGGACGGCACGCCCTTCATCGGCACCGTCGAAGAGGTCGAAACGGGCCGTTCGATCACCTGGTCTTGGCGGCATCCGGAGCGGGACCCGTCTCAGGTGACGATCGCGATCGAGCCGGGTGACGACGGGACCATCCTCACCGTGACCGAGCGCCTCATCCCGTACACGATCACCGACACCAGGTTCCTCAGGTCCCGTGACGAGCCGTCGACTTGGCTGCCGGAGGTGCAGCTGGCGGCATGACGGATCGGGTGTTCGCCGCCCTGTCGGACCCGACGAGGCGGACGGTGTTCGACCTGCTGGTCCAGGCAGGCCCGGCCAGCGCGACTCGCCTCGCCGATCGTCTTCCCGTGAGCCGGCAGGCCGTCGCCAAGCACCTGGCCGTGCTGGAAGGCGCCGGTCTCGTCACCAGGGAGCGGACGGGCCGGGAGACCCGGTTCCAAGCCAACCCTGACGCCCTCGACGAGGTCTCGCAGTGGATCGGCCAGGTCGGCGCCACCTGGGATGCCCGACTCCGACGTCTTCAGGATCGCCTCAGCTGACCGCCGCTCAGAACGAAGAGAGATCTTTCACGTTGTGGAGACGGACCTGGCTCTGGGCGACGAGTTTGCCGTCGTCCTCCCGAGTGATCTCGACGCTCCACAGCTGCTGGGAGCGGCCCCGGTGGATGGGAGTCGCCACCGCGAGCAGCGTTCCCGAGGTCGTCGCCCTGAGAAAGTTGGTGGTGTTGGACACCCCGACCGCTCCGGCCATCCCCTGAGCCATGGCCCACACCGCCGCGCCGGTGGAGGCGATGGTCTCGGCGAGGGTGCAGTAGACGCCACCGTGCACCACGCCGTAGGGCTGATGGTGGTCCTCGGTGATCACCAGTCTTCCCGCGGCGCGGTCGGGCGTGGCTTCGGTCAACTCGATCCCCGTCAGCGCCACATAGGTGGGGCGATCCTGGAACGGGTTCTCCATCAGGCGCCGCACCCCTGGCTCAACTGGACCGAGATGCCGATGTCATCGTCGACCCATTCCCAGATCTCGATCCACGCGCCTTCGTAGTACTGGCCGGAGGTCACCACCTCCATCTTGCCGTCGCCGTTGAGGTCGCCGACGCCCCCGATTCCGAACATGTTGGCCATCTCGCCGGCAACGGCATGAACCGAGGCCCCGAAGATGGCGGTTTGGACTTCACCGTCGACGACCTTGCGGAGAAACGCGATCGAGTAGTCACCGATTTCGGCTTCGATGAGGTTCGGGCCCATGTCCTCGGCGACGACGAGGATCTCGTTGACGCCATCCCCCTCGAGGTCGAACCGGATGAGCTGCTTGATGACGGGTTCGGCCACCACCAATCCCCGGCTGGCCAACAGGTCACGGGCATACCCGGCGTAGGTCCCGTCGTCGGTGAACTCTTGATAGAGGTTCGGTCGGATGTCCCAAGGGGCCGAGATGGCAACACCGAAAGGCCCGGGCCAATCACCAAGCTTGGCGGGGTCGCTCAGCTCCACACCCAGCAACTGCAGGGGCTCACAGAGCTCGGTCTGAGGTCCGCCCGTGACCAGGCCCGATCCGAACATTGACACCACCTGGTAATCCTCACCGCCGGACACCGGGAGCGAACCGAACGATCCCACCCATCCCGAACCGGCCCACCAACCGACGGCGCCCCACGGGGCCACGATCAGCGGCTCATCGGCCCAGTTGCCGGAAACACTCCCGGAAGTGGTGCTCGTCGCCGGCGTCGTGGTCGTGGTGGTGCTGGTTGAAGTGGAAGTCGTGGAGGTGGAGGTCGTGGTCGAGGTGGTCGTGGTCACCAGTGTGGTGGAAGTGGTGGTGGTCGACTCCTCGGTGGCGGGCCCGCCACAGGCCGCAACCACCAGAAGGACAGCTGCCAGACATTTGCGCATGGCACTCAAGTTAACCGGCCTCCCTGAAGGCGCCGAGGGTCTGTCCGAATCGGGCCACCAGCCGGGGCAGGAGATGAACCGGCATCCCCACCACGGTGTGGGCGCTCCCGACAATCGACTCCACGAACACACCCCCGTATTCCTGGAGTGCATAGGCACCCGCCTTGTCCATCGGCTCCCCGCTGGCGACGTAATCGGCGATCTCCACCTCGGTCATCGGGAGGAGCGTCACCTCGGTGACATCGACCGCGGATTCGACGACCAGAGCCCCATCCCTCCATCCGGCCACGGCCAGCGCGGTGACGACTTCGTGGACATCCCCCTGGAGCCTGCGCAGCATGTTCCTCGCTTCCTCGGGGTGACCCGGCTTCCCCAGCACCTTCCCGCCGTGGACGACGACGGTGTCACAGCCGATCGACAGCATGTCCGGGGCGGCCCGCATCGCGGCCTTCTCCCGGGCCAGCCTCTCGGTGTAGACCGGCGGCGGCTCGTCGGGCCGACGCGACTCGTCGACGTCGGTGGCCTCTGCGATGAACTCCAGACCCAGCGCGGTCAGGATCTCCGCCCGGCGGGGCGACCCGGAGGCGAGGATCAGTCTCACACCAGGCGCCCGTGCCGGAGCACCTGCGCCGGGTGCGCGAGAACGCCGGGCTCTTCGTAAGGGTCGACCGGGAAGAAGACGGCATTGGCCGGGCTCCCCGGCTCGAAGCCGGTGGGGCGACCGGTGGCCGACAATCCGGACACGGACACCGCGTCGACCGCCTCCTTGGCGCCCAGGCCGTACTCCTCCAGCTTCGAAGCCTCGGCGGCCACCTGAGCCGGCGTGCCCACGAGGTCCGTTCCCGCCAGCACGAAGGTCCCGGCCTCCACGGCCATGCCCAGCAGGCGGCGCACGTTGTCGAGGCCTTCGAGGAGTAGCCGGCCACCGGATGATTCGGCGCCGAGCTGGGCGACGGTGTGCTCGACCCGGAGGATCGTGGGCACCCACATGCCGCCTCTCGCCGCCAGCAGCTCCAGGTCCTCGCCCGTCAGGAAGAGGCCGTGCTCGATGGACTGAACCCCTGCCCTGACCGCCATCGAAGGCACGTCGCGCGCCATGGTGTGGATGGCGACCCGCGCACCGTCCGCTCCGGCCCGGCGCACCGCCCGTCGCAGCTGATCTTCCGTGAAGTTGGGTTGCGGGCCGATTCCCTTCCGTGGCCAGTCACCGACCAGCTTCACCCAACCGCTGCCGCGCCTCGCCTGATCGGCCACCACGTCATCGAGGGTCGCGTCGTCGAGCTCGAGAGCCACACCCGGGAGGTACCCGCCCTCGCTGCTGAGCAGGCGAACGGCGGCCTCGATGTCGGGCCGCTCGTCCGGGGCCATCCGCTCGGCGAGCCGAACTGCCGTGTCGTCCATCCAACCCTTGTCGAGCAACAGCATCACGCCGGCGGCCAGCGCTTCCCTGGCCCGGGCCTCGGCCCCCAGGTCGTCGGTGGGCTCCATGTCGAGAGCGGCTTTGGGGATGTGGGAATGGGCGTCGACGAGGCCCGGTAGTGCCCAGGCACCTTCACCCAGGGTGTCGTCAGTTCGACCTTCGGCCTCGACCCACCGACCATCGACCACGTCCCGGAGCACGACCTCTCCACCGGGCGACCTCAGGACCGCTCTCATGTATCGCGACGGTACCTGCGACCCGTGCCGATAATGACCCTGTGACCCGCCTCGTCGCCACGCTCTGTGTGCTCCTGGCTGCCTGCGGTGGTGCGACTGT
>CAYLYQ010000020.1:0-12870 GCA_964388105.1 uncultured Acidimicrobiaceae bacterium | reverse complement strand
CAGGGACATGCCGTCGGCCCGGTGATGGACCGGGTCCTGGGGACCATGATCGAGGAGGCGTTCGGCCCGTTCACCTACTACCTGTCGCCGGACCAGGTCACGGCGTTCCGGGAGAGCGGTCTCGTGGGTGGGGTCGGGCTCCTGCTCGATGCGACCAACGCTGCGGGCTCCAAATGCGCCCGGCTCGGCCCGTCCTGTCCGCTCCGGATCGTCGTCGTCCTCGAGGACAATCCGGGGAAGGCCGCCGGCCTGGCAGTCGGAGACGTGATCGTCGCGGTCGACCATGTTGCGGTGGACGGCCAGGGGTTCGCCGCCACTTCCGCCCAGATCGCCGGGGACGAGACCGGGACCGTGACTCTGACCATCTATCGAGAAGGCGAGAGCCTCGACTTCGAGATCACCCGCGATGAGCTCGTCGTGCCGAGTGTCACCTACGGGCTGGCGGCGGCCGACACGGCCTATCTCCGTATCCCCGACTTCGAGTCAGACGTTCCGGACCTGGTCACCGAGGCCCTCGCCGAGACGGCAGGCTCATGGTCGACGATGGTTGTTGACCTCCGCGACAATCCGGGCGGCTTGGTGAGCTCGGCGACGGCGGTCGCCAGTGAGTTCATCCCCGATGGCACGCTGTTCCAGGAGATCTACTCGGTCGACTCCGAAGTGGCCGAATCCCTCGGCCCGGGGGGACACGCCACGGGGGGCCGCCTCATCGTGCTGGTCAACGAGGGAACGGCCTCCGCCGCAGAGATCCTCGCCGGTGCGCTGCGCGACCGCCGCGGCGCCCTGCTGGTCGGCACGCCCACCTTCGGTAAAGACGCCATACAAATACGCTTCGATCTGCGCAACGGCGGCCGCCTCAACGTGGTCGTCGCCCGCTGGCTGACCCCGGATGGGACAACCGTGGGGAACGGTGGACTGGTGCCCGACGTCGAACTGGAGTTGCCGGACGACATGACTATCCCCGAATTGGTCGACGCCGCCCTGGAGGCGGCAAGATGAGGCGCGTAGCCCTGATCCTGGCTTTCGCCCTGGCGGCGTGTTCGCCGGCGGTGACTGCCGAGACGACGACCACCGTCCCCCCAGCCACCACCGTCACGACCACCGTCCCCGGCGCCAACGGCGAGGACCGACAGATCGTCATGCCCGACTGCTCGGCGGCTCCTGCCGACGTCGCCATCGTCTGCGAGGTGGTCAGCCTCATCGACGACAACTTCGTTGACGAGGTCGACACGAGCGCCCTAGCTCGCGCCGCCACGGAGGGATTGGAGACGATGGGCGCCGGCGAGAGCAACGAGACCCTGGTGTGCCCGCTTCCCGCGGCCGACTTCCGACCCACCTGCGAAGCCGCTGGCACTCTTGGCCTCGACAACGTCGCGACCGCCGAAGCCATCGTCAACTCGCTGATCGCCAACGCTCTCGACCCCCACTCCGGCTATCTCGACGCCGAAGCGGTGGCGCGGATGGAAGAGGAGGACAGCGGCCAGATCGAGGGGATCGGGGCGCTGGTCAACGCCGAGGACTCCACCATCACCGACGAGAACAAGCAGTGCACGGTGATCTCCGCGACCTGCCGCATCTTCATCGTGGGCACCTTCGAGGGAGCCCCCGCTCGTGAGGCCGGGTTGCTGCCGGACGACGTCATCGTGGGAGTGGACGGCGAAGCGATCCTCGGCTGGAGCCTCGACGAGGTGACTTCACGGGTACGCGGCCCGGCGGGAACACCGGTCGACCTCAGAATCGAACGGGACGGAGCCACGATCGACCTGCGCATCGTGCGCGCGGCGGTCGACATCCCCGCGGTCGAGTACGAGAGGATCGGGGACGTCGGGTACGTCAAGCTGTTCCAGTTCTCGGACGGCGCCGACGCCGAGTTCGAGCAGGCAGTGCTCGACCTGCTGGCCGAAGGCGTTCGCCACCTCGTGATCGACCTCCTCGACAACCCCGGAGGCTTCCTCGACACCGCGATCGGTGTCGCCTCGGTGTTCCTGGCCGACGGAGAAGTGGTCGTCACCGAAGGGCCGGGCGTGCGCATCCCCTACGAAGTCCTCGGGTCGCCCGTCGTGCCCGAAGACGTTCGGGTGGACCTGGTCGTGAACCGGGCCAGCGCGTCGGCGTCAGAGGTGGTGTCGGGCGTGCTGCAGGAGGCGGGCCGGGCGCTGGTCTACGGCGAGAACACCTTTGGCAAGAACACCGTGCAACAGAGGTTCGACCTCTCCAACGGCGGGGCGCTCCGGCTCACGATCGCACGCTGGGTCACCCCGGGTGGCCACGACTTCGGCGGCGTGGGGATCACGCCCGACGTCGCGGTCGAGATCGACCCGACCGGCACGCCGGCCGAGGTGGTCGCCGCGGTACTCGCCGCCTCTTAAGTCCCGAGCCCCGGATATGCCAGGCCGGTGTTGGCGTGGCAGTCGTACCCGTTGGGGTTCTTGGCCAGATACTGCTGGTGGTAGTCCTCGGCGTAGTAGAACTCGCCCAGAGGGACGATCTCGGTGGTGATGTCCCCGAAGCCATCAGCCGACACCACGGCCTGGTACACGTCGCGCGACCGCTTCGCCTCGTCGAGCTGGGTGTCGTTCGTCGTGTAGATCGTGGAGCGGTACTGGGTTCCCAGATCGTTGCCCTGGCGGTAGCCCTGGGTGGGGTCGTGGGTCTCCCAGAAAACGCGCAGCAGCTCGTCGTAGGAGATCTCGGCCGGGTCGTACGCCACGAGAACCACCTCGGCGTGTCCGGTGCCGCCGGTGCACACCTCTTCGTAGGTGGGGTTCGGCGTGTAACCACCGGAGTACCCGACGGCGGTGCTGTAGACGCCGGGGAGACTCCAGAAGCGCCGCTCCGCTCCCCAGAAACAGCCCATGCCGAAGACTGCGACTTCCAGGTTCTCGGGCCACGGTCCCTTGATCGGGCGGCCCGACACGAAGTGGGTTTCCGGCACCGCCAGGGGCTCTGATCTCCCCGGCAGCGCAGCGGTAGGGGCGGGCATGGTCTGTTTGTCGGTTCGGCGGAACATTTCGACCTCCTTGCCCTTACTCAAACACCGACGACGGCTTCCAATTCCATCTCGACGACCCACCGCGGGTCCAGGAGCTCCTTGACCACGACCATCGTCGCGGCCGGTCTGATCGCAGAGAACACCTCGCCGTGGACGGCCCCCACCACATCCCCATGAGCGGCGTCGGTGAGGAACATGCGGGTCCGAACCACGTCTTCGGGCCGGCCTCCCGCCTCTTCCAGGGCGGTGAGCATGATCTCCAGACAGCGGCGGGCTTGGACCGCGGGGTCCGGGTCGACCGAGCCGTCGGGCCAGACGGGTGCCGTTCCGGCGACGAGAATCCGGTCGCCGACGCGGACCGCGCGGGAGAAACCGATCTTGGGCTCGTACGGCGAGCCCGAGGAGATGTTCTGCCTTGCCACCGGGCGAGGGTACTCCACCCCCACTTCCCACTTCTCACGACCGGCACGTTTGGGTAGCCTTGGGCGTCTTGCGGTTCCGCATAGCACCCACCTTCACAGCGGCGTTGGTCGTGATGGCCATTGCGGCCACCACCGCGCCCGTGTCGGCGCAGGACGTCGGCGACGCCCAGGAGCAGCTCGACGCCGCCACCCGGGCGGCCGAACAGGCCGCCGGCCTGGTCGACAGCGCCATCGCCAACCGCGACGAGATCGAAGCCAAGCTTGCCGACAGCATCGCCCGCGCCGCGGACCTGGCCGCATCCCTGTCCGAGGTCGGCGCCAGCCTGGACAGCCTGAGCGGGCAGGTGACCCATGCCGACTCCGAACTTGCGGGAATCGCCGACGAGCTCGAGCAGAGAGCGGTCGAGACCTACATGGACGTATTGGGGTCGGCGACGCTGACGGTGGTCGCCTCCGATTCCGTCGAAGAGGCGATGGTGGCCTCCAACGCCGTGTCCCAGGTCGTCAGTCGCGGCCGGGCCGATGCCGACGAGCTCTTCGTGAAGCGGCGCGCTCTCGAGCAGCTGCAACAGCTGTACCTGGAGAAGGAGTCCGAGTTCGCCGGGCTGAAGGAGCAGATGGACGCCGAGGTCGCCGAGTTGATCGCACTGTACGAGCAAGCGGATGCCCGGGTGGCGGGGGCAGTGCGGAGCCAGCAAGAGGCCGACGCCGACTATCGCGCCGCGCTCACAGCGGTCGACATGGCCCGAATCCGTGAGAGCGAGCGCGAGCGGCAGGAGGACCGGCCTCCGACGACTGCCCCTCCCTCCGGCACCACCACGACCACGACCCCCTCGACGCCGACCACCAAGCCACCTTCGAACACGAGCACCACACAACCCAAGAACTGGTCGTTCCCTCCGCAGGTCGAGCGCTGGCGAGGTCTCGTCAGCCAGTTCTTCCCTTCGAACCGCGTCGACGAGGCGCTGGCAATCATGCGATGCGAGTCGAACGGTGATCCGGAAGCCTACAACCCGTATTCGGGAGCCTCCGGTCTCTTCCAGTTCATACCCTCGACCTGGGCGACCACCGCTCACAAAGCGGGTTACCCCAATGCGAGCCCGTTCGAGCCGGAGGCCAATGTGGCTTCGGCGGCATGGCTGGCCGCGCGTTATGAGGCTCTGGGCCAGTACTACTGGCGGGCGTGGAGCTGCCGCCGGGTCCTCAACTAGACGTCAGGGTCGGACGGCGCCGAAGCGGCATCGCGCTTCTCCGCCCGGAGTGACGCCACGATGGTGACCGTCAAAACCAGCGCGATGAAGGTGAGGCTCACCCAGATCGGCAGGTGGTACCACTCGGCGACGATCATCTTCACGCCGACGAACCCGAGGATTATCCCCAACCCCAGGTTCAGGTAACGGAACCGTCCGGCCATCCCGGCGAGCAAGAAATAGAGGGCCCGCAGGCCAAGGATGGCGAACGCGTTCGAGGAGAACACGATGAACGGCTCGCGGCTGACGGCGAGGATCGCCGGGATCGAGTCCACTGCGAACACGACGTCGGTCGACTCGATGAGAATCAGGACCGCGAACAGCGGGGTCGCCAGCAGGCGGCCCGAGACCCTGGTGAACAGCTTCTGTCCGTCGTACTCGGTCGTCGACGGCACGACTTTGCGCACCAGTTTCAATACCGGGTTCTCCTCCGGATGTACCTCCACGTCCTGGTGGCGGGCGATCCTGAAGGCCGTGAAGATCAGGAATGCCCCGAAGACATAGAGGATCCAGTCGAACCTCTCGATGAGGGCGACCCCGGCGAAAATGAACACCGCACGGAGGATGAGGGCGCCGAAGATGCCCCAGAAGAGCACCCGGAACTGGAATTGCGGGGGCACCGCGAAGTAGCTGAGAATCACCGCCCAGACGAAGACGTTGTCCACCGAGAGGCTCTTCTCGATCAGGTAGCCCGCCAGGTACTCGCCGGCGGCCTGTCCCCCCTGCCAGGCGAGCAGGACCACGGTGAAGCCCAGGCCGATCGCGATCCAGATCGACGACTCGATCGCCGCCTCCCGCATCGAGATGACGTGGGGCCTGCGGTGCACCAGCAGGACGTCGATGAGGAGGAGCACCGAGACGAAGGCGCCGAAGGCGATCCAGACCCAGCCGGGAACGTCGAAACTGGCGAATCGCTGGGTTGAGCTCTCGCTGACGAGGAGAAAGAGATTCACTCGGACTCCGCCGCGGCCACGAGCATGTTGCATTCCGCCCTGCGGACCAGAGCGCCGGCGGTCGACCCGACTCGGATTCGCTGCCAGCCCGTGAGACCCTTGGTGCCAAGCACGACCATGTCAGCGCCCGTATCGGCAATCGCTCGCAGCAGCGTCTCGGTGGGGCGACCCGGCAAGATCTCGGTCTCCACCGACGCCACCCGCCCTTCCAGCGCCGATGCGGCCTCGCCGGCCGCCGCGGTGTCGGCCCGGCCATCGTCGACCGTGACGACGACAGCCGCAGCCGCCGACGACCCGGGCAGCGAGCCGAAGACCTCCAACGCACGGTCGGAGTGCGCCGAGCCGTCGACCGCCAGGAGCACCTTGGTCATGCGATCCCCCTGGCCGATCACAGCGAGGGGCGCCGGCGGGTCGTGGACGAGCCACTCGCTGGTGCTCCCCAGGAAGCCGAATCGACCGGTGCCGCGATGCCGTCCCACGACCACGAGGTCGGCGTCCGACCTCTCGGCCAGCATGACGCGGGGATCACAGGCGTACTTGAGATGACTCACTCCTATGGCACCAGGAGGGGTGGCGGCACGGGCCCAAGACGGCGACCAGGGCTTCCCGGCAACGGGCTCGCCCCATACCGCGCTCTCCGCGTCGGCGGTCACCACCTCGATCTCCCATCCGTCCCAGGGGTGGGACGTGAGCCATTGCCAGACGACATCCGCAGCCGGAGAGCCATCGTCGCCGACGACCACCAGACCCTCTCGGGCGTTCTCGACCATGCGGGAATCGTACAGGGGTTGAAAACCCACTCAGCTCGACCCTTCCCATCGGAGCTGGATCGCCTAACTTGTACGTGACACGGGGGTGAGCCAGTGCCTTTGTTCGACGGTGTAGTGGAGCTCGACGGCGAGCAGATCCCTGTGATCCTTGGGGTCGAAGAAGACGGAATACGCCTTTCGTCCAACGGGACGGAGATCGGCGAGTGGGGTCGAGACGAATATCGCCTCGAGGCATCCGGGGACGACACCTTCGTCATCGCCGCTGACAACGACGCCCTCACCTTCCGGCCATTCCGGCCAGACGCCTTCGCTCGGACTGTCGGGATAGTCCGGGAGGCACATGCGGAGGCCAGGGCCCGCCCGGCGACCGCAACCGCCGCACCGGCCGGTGATGGCGTCCGGCAGGCACCGCCGCCGAAGCCCCTGACCCGTGCCCTCTTCCTCACGCTGGCCGGCACCACGGCGTTCATCGGCGTGTGGGCGCTGATCCAGATGATCTTCTAGTCCGGGATCTCCATCCACCCGTCGACCCGGTCGAGCAGGTACTCAGAGACTTCGCGCGCCGCGTCGAGAACCTCGCACAGTTGCTCCCGACCCAGCACGACGTCGACCAGGCTCACGCGCACCTTGCCCATGATCGTCAGCCTCCGCACCGCGGCGTCGGTGACCGCGTCGTAGGAGTCGATCGCGGAGACCTCGATCGGAAGAGTGGTGCCTCCGATCCCCGCGACGTCGGTGGCCAGGATCAACAGGTCAGGCGGGGTCTGCAGTGGCGGCACTGCCCAGTTGAAGTAGAGGTCCAGGTCGAAGTCGCCTTCCGGCTCGGCGGCATCGTCATCCAGGGTGTCGAGGTGATCCTCCAGCGAGAGGACGATCCGGGGGTCCACGTCGAGTGCCAGATGGAGATCGATGGGGCGGCCACACCCCGCCTCCGGGTGGACGTCGACCTCCCATGACTGCCGCAGCGAGTAGGTCTCCATGAAGTGCCTCTCGTCGTGGACGTGGAAGCCGTGCTCGGTGGCGTGCTCCTTGAGATCGGTGACGAAGCCGGGAAGGTCGACGGGCATGACCGCGAGACTATTGCTCGACCAGCCGCTCGTGATGGGCTCGTGTGATCTCGGCCCCCATGATGATCGAAGAGGCGAGGAAGTAGGCCAGGAGGAGCAGCACGACGGCAGAACCAGCCACCTGACCGGCCGATGTGTCTCGATCCCACGAGAAGTAGATCCCCGCGAAGTAGGCGGTGGCCAGGAACGCCACCGCCGTCACCAGGCCACCGACCCACAACGACTGGCGCCGGATCCGGGCACCCGACAGGGTGCGATACATGAGCATGAACACCACAGGCACGACGGCGAGAGCCGCGACCCGCGTCCCGATCTCGACCAGGGTGTGGGCCAGCTGGAACCGCGGGGGGACCAGGTCGGCGAGCCACCCCCCGGCGGCGGTGGCCAGCCAAGCGGCGATGAGCAGTGCGCCGAAGCTCATCGACCATGCGATGGCGATGGCGCGGCGGCGGAGGAACGCGCGCCAGCCGACGGTCTGCTCCCTCGGCACCCGGAAGACGTCGTGGAGGCTCACCTGGAGGTCCATGAAGAGGGACGACGCGGCCCAGGCGAAAAGAGCGAAGCCGACGATGGCGGTCGTGTCGGAGGCATTGACGGCCGAAACGACCAGCGACTCGATGGACTCGCTGACCTGCGGTCCGACGAGGCTTCCGATGGCGTCCACCACGAGCCGCCTCGCTTCCTCGGCATCGCCGATCACCAGGCCGAACACCCCGATGGCGAGGAGGAGGAGCGGTGCGAGGGCGAAGAGCGTCCGGTAGGCCAGAGCCGCGGCCATCCTGCCTCCCCGGTCCCGTCCGTAGCTCTCGGCGGCGCTCCGGCCGACTTCGTACACGGCTCGGGCCGCTCTCTTGATCCGGGCCGGCATCGGGCCTGAGGGTATCCGGGCGTAAACTCATCCGGTGCCCGGCCACCCCTTCCCCCCTCCGGTGCCCACCATGGAGGCGCGTGTCTACGAAGGCTGGCCCCCCGGGACCTTCCTCTACGAGCCGAAATGGGACGGGTTCCGCTCGCTGTCCTGGTCGGCGCCGGAGCTACGGCTCGACTCCCGCAACGAACGGCCGTTGTTGCGCTACTTCCCGGAGCTGCGGAGTGCCCTAGAGCAGCTCCCCGAAGGCACCGTCGTCGACGGCGAGATCGTGGTCGTCGTCGAGGGCGCAACGGACTTCGACTCGCTGCAACAGCGCATCCACCCCGCCCAGTCCCGCGTGGACATGCTCTCCAAGGCAACCCCCGCCGAGCTGGTGGCCTTCGATCTGCTCGCTCACGAGGGTGACGACCTCCGGTCTGCTCCGTTCCGCGAGCGACGTGAGCGACTGGTCTCGCTGGCCTCCGGACTGACTCATCCCTGGAACCTCACACCGCAGACCGAGGACGAAGAAGTCGCCAAACGCTGGTTCAACGAGTTCGAGTCCGCCGGATGCGACGGCGTCGTCGCCAAGGACCCGGAGGGCAAGTACCTGAGCGGGAAGCGCGCCATGATCAAGATCAAGCATCGCCGCACGGTGGATGTGGTCGTGGGCGGCTTCCGGGAGCACAAGGACGGGGGCAAGATCGGATCTCTCCTGCTCGGGCTGTACAACGAACAAGGGGAGCTCCACTTCATCGGCCACTGCTCGGGTTTCGGTGACGCCGACCGTGTCGAGATCTTCCGGCGGTTCCAGGAGCTCGCCGTCGACCACAGCTTCGGTGCCGAAGCGAGGGTCCCGGGCGCGGTCAGCAGATGGACCGGCGACAAGGACCAATCGTGGACGCCGATCCAGCCGGGGGTGGTGGTGGAGGTCTCCTATGACCAACTCGAGGGCGACCGCTTCCGGCACGCAACGCGCTTTCACCGGTGGCGGCCCGACAAGGCTGCCGAGGACTGCACGATGTCCCAGCTGGAGCGCCCGGAGGGGCCGGGTTTCTCGGAAGTGGTCTCCGGCTGATGGGTGACGGGGTCGTCGAGGTCAGCGGGCTGACCCATGACTACGGCGAGGTCGTTGCGCTGCGTGACCTCGATCTGTCGATACCGAAGGGGATCACCGGGCTGGTCGGAGCCAATGGCGCCGGGAAGACCACGATGCTCCGGATCCTCCTCGGCCTCCTCCATCCCACGGCGGGGAGGACCCAGGTCCTCGGCCACGACCCGGAGACCGAGCCTCTCGAGGTGCGGGCCCGGGTCGGGTACATGCCCGAGGTCGGCAGCGTGCCGCTGGATCAGACGGCAGCCGACTTCGTCGCCTACACCGCCGAGCTGGCGGGACTCCCCTCGCGCGAGGCGAAGAGGCGCTCGTCGGAGACCCTCTTTCTCGTCGGGCTCGAAGAAGAGCGGTTCCGATATCTCGGTGACTTCTCGACGGGCATGCGCCAGCGGGTCAAGCTGGCGCAGGCGATCGTGCACGACCCAGAACTCGTTCTCCTCGACGAGCCGGCGTCGGGCCTCGATCCCGAGGGCCGGGAACAGATGCTCGACCTGATCGGGCGCCTCGGCACGTTCGACATCAGCGTCATCGTGTCCTCACACGTCCTCACCGACATCGAGCGGACCTGCGACTGGGTGGTGATGCTGGACGCCGGCAGCCTGCTGCGGTCGGCTCCGCTCAAGGGCTTCGAGAAGGAGGCCACGGTCCTCGCCGAGGTCCTGGAACGCCCGGACGAGCTGGCTGCCATGCTCCGGGAACGCGGAATCGACGCGGTGGTCGACGGGCTTCGCATCGTGGTGGGCCCGGGGGAAGGCCTCGAAGACGCCATCGTCGGGGCGGCGGCGCGGCTGCGAACGGGGCTGGTTCGGATGACCCGGGGCTCGGCCTCGCTCGAACAGCTCTTTCTCGTCCACGGGGAGCAGCAGTGACCGACGGCGTCATCTTCGACCGCGGCTATCGGAAGTACGACGGCCCCCGACGCGGCCCGGCCGGCGCGCGCCGCGCCGTGTACAAGGAGGGCCTGAAGCGCATCTTCGGGCTCGGACGCAAGGCCCGGGCGAAGATCTTCCCCTGGACGATGATGGCCATCGCCCTCATCACCGCGATCGTGATCGTTGGGGCCCACTTCGCGATCGGTTCCCTCGCTGGTGCCCTGGCCGAGGGCCTCCCGACCTACGGCGACCTGTTCGACGCCTACTCGTGGATCTCTCTGATC
The DNA here is from genome assembly GCA_964388105.1 of uncultured Acidimicrobiaceae bacterium. Classification (GTDB taxonomy): domain Bacteria; phylum Actinomycetota; class Acidimicrobiia; order Spongiisociales; family ZC4RG35; genus ZC4RG35. The sequence goes on along the minus strand of CAYLYQ010000020.1, from coordinate 2,296 downwards.
TTCATTGCCTACGCCGGCCCGCAGTTGCTCATCCCCGACCGCACCAACGGGGTGCTCTCGGTGTACTTCTCCCGTCCGCTGACGGTCAACGGCTACCTGGGCGCCAAGACACTGGCCTTCGTCACTGTCGTCGGCGCCATGTACATAGTCCCCCAGCTCGTCCTCCACCTCGGTCTGGGGCTGATCGCGGAGGACGGGTTCCTGGCCTACATGGGCGACCACCTCGACGTCCTCTGGAAGGTGCCAGTCACGGCAGCGGCGTTCATCGCCATGCACGGCGCGCTGGTCTTCTTCTTCTCTTCGATCATCAAGCGACCGGGCATGGCTTCAGCTGCCCTGTTGGGAACGGTTGTCGCCGGAAACGGGATCGCCTCCCGGGTTTCCATGTCGGACTTCCCAGGCGCCCGCTGGTTCGCCCTCATCGCTCCCGATCAACACCCCAGGATCATCCGCGACCAGCTCTTCGGCGGCCCGTTCGGCTATCCCGCCAGTCAGGCCGGCTTCGATCCGTGGGTCTCCGCGGTCGTGATCGCCGTCGCCGTGCTGGCCACCGCCTGGTTCGTGCGCTCCCGATACAGGAGGCTGGCGTGACGGACACGGTCGTGCTCACCGAGGTCTCGAAGTGGTTCGGCTTCAAGGTGGCGGTCAGCGACGTCTCGATCGGCTTCGGACCCGGTGTCACCGGGCTCCTCGGCCCCAACGGTGCGGGTAAGACCACCCTCATGCGGCTGGTCGCCGGGCTGCAGAAGCCATCTCAGGGCGAGGTGAAGGTCCTCGGACGCGACCCCCGGGAGGACGTCGGGGTCTACCGGGAGATGTCGCTCGTCCCGGAGGACGAAGCGATGTACGAGCGGGACACCGCGCGACGGTTCATCGAGACCATGGGCCGGCTGGCCGGCGTGGACGACCCCGTCGCCAAGGCCCAGGAGGTGCTGGCGATCGTCGGGCTCACTGGAGCATCCGACCGCGCCCTCGGCACCTTCTCCAAAGGGATGCGCCAGCGGGCGAAAGTGGCATCCGCCCTCGTCACCGACCCTCAGGTGCTGCTGCTCGACGAGCCGCTCAACGGGGCTGACCCGGTGCAACGAGCCGAGTTGATCCGGCTGTTCCGGGAGCTCGGCGCCGCGGGCCGGACCGTGATCGTGTCCTCCCACGTCCTGGCCGAAGTCGAGCGAATGGCGGGCCGTGTCGTCGCCATGGTCGACGGCAGGCTCGCGGCGGTCGGAAGCGTCGCCACGATCCGGGCGGCGATGACCGATCGCCCGCGGCAGATCTATGTCGAGTGCTCCGACCCGCGCCGGCTGGCTTCGGCTCTGTTTCGCACCGACGGCGTGGTGGGGGTGCACATCGAGGACGGGCGGCTTCGCGTGGAGACCTCGGATGCCCGCGAGGTGGCCATCGCCCTGCCCCGAATGGCTGTCGAAAACGGCGTTCGGATCATCGAGCTGCAGCCCGCCGACGAGTCGCTCGAATCCGTGTTCCGCTACCTGGTGCATTCGACATGACGACGCTCGCCGTCCACTTCTTCCGCCGCATGATGACTCGGGGCCGGGTCATCGGCCTGATCGCCCTCTCCTCGGTGGCCGGCTTGGTCGTGTGGCTGTCCTCGGGGATCCAGGACTCCTTCGGAGGCGGCGACGCCACCTATCCCCTGTCGGTGACGACGGCCGGGTTCACGTTCGCGATCGCCGTCCTCATCCTGACGGTGAGCACCCTGCGCGATGAACGCGACGCCGGGACCCTGCCGTACATCTACATGAAGCCCGTCGCCCGCACCCGGTTCTCGGCCGCGGCCATCGGCGGGGGCGCCGCCACCGCGATCGCCATCGGAGTCGCCGCCTGGGGTTTGACCCTTCTCGGAGCACTCGCCGGTGGCATCGACCTGTCCCACGCGTGGCCCGGGATCACCCTCTTCGTGGCTGCTGCCATCGGATACGCCGCCCTCTTCGTTCCGCTCGGATACCTCGCTCCGCGATCGCTCCTGTTCGGCCTGGGCTATGTGGTCGTCCTCGAGTCGGTGGTTGCCGCCCTCATCGACGGTGTCGCCCAGATCTCGATCTGGCGGATCGCCGTCTCCATCTATGCCGACCTCGCCCCTTCGTTCCCGGAGGAGGTCGCCGAGGCGGCGCTGGGGCCAGTCGCTCCCGGCGTCGGCGGCGGCGTGGTCAAACTCGGAGTGGCGGTCGTGTTGGGCTGGGCGGTGCTGACCTGGGCCCTCCGCAACCGAGACGCTGTCTAGCTGTGGATTAGTTGTGCTGTTCAGCCACGTTGGTGACACGGCTGATGGGTGTGTCGC
>CAYLYQ010000019.1:0-32318 GCA_964388105.1 uncultured Acidimicrobiaceae bacterium | reverse complement strand
CCTAGGATCGCCGTCGTGACCGGTGCGCAGACCGCCTTGAAACCGGACAGACGCCGTCCGGTCCCCGGCCCTTGGCCGGTTGCAGCTGTGGCCTTGGTGATCCTCGTCGGTGCCTTATTCGGCGTCCTTGTTCGCCAGGACCCCGCGAGCGACTCGAGCCGGCTGCTGGGCGACTGGGACCTGATATCCCTCGAAGTGGGCGGCGAGAGGATCCCGATACCAGGCGAATACGGATGGGTCGGAATCCGCTTCTCCGAGAGGGGCGAGTGGTCTGGAGACTTCTGCAATCACAAAGCCGGGACGTACCGGACCAGGGACAGTTCGATAGAGGTCACCATCGGGTTCTCCACGGCGATGGGCTGCGACGGCGACCTGAGGACGTTGGAGGAGGCAATCGAAGAAGCGTTCACCCCTGGGCTCTACGACCACACGCTGACCGGTGATCATCTCGAGTTGCGCCGAGAAGAGACGCTGATTGTGTTGGAGCGACGCGCCGAGCCGGTTGACCACTGAGCCTCGATGTGCAGCTCGTCACGGGACCACGACCCTTATCGGGACTGGGTCGACGCGTCAACGCGAGACTGACCGAGCCTGCTTCAGCCCGCGCGCTCCATGTGGTCCCTCAGGTCGGAGACGAATCTGGCGAGATTCTCGATGTGATGGGCATGCGTGCCGTCGTACTCGATCACCCTCGAGTCGGGCAGGTGGGTGTGCAGGAGGTCGACGATCTTCCGATCTGCCGCCGCCGATTCAGTGCCCTTGGTCAGAAGGACGGGGCAACGGATGCCGGAGAGATCGTCCAGCGACCAGTCCGAGCCCAGTACTCCTTCCGATAGCCACGAAAGCGTCTGACGATATGGCCACGCGCGCTCCCAAAAGGGGTCAGTCCTCGCCTCAGCCTCATCTTTGACAAAGCCGGCGAGGGTCAGGAACTTGGCGAGATCATCATCAGTGACCTCGTGACCGGACAACGAGTGCAAGAAGTTGGACTCGTCCGCCCACGCCTGGTCCATGATCCCGGCGCTCTCGAGGATCCATCGGGCGGCGGGCTCGACGAGGGTCATCGAGCGCAACCTGTCGGGATGAGTCAGAGCGAAGTCGAGGATGCCTTTTCCCCCGCCGGACCACGCTGCGAAGTGAGCGGACCCGATGTCGAGGCTGTCGAGAGTCATCCGAAGACTCTCCACCGCCACTTCCCAGGTATACGAAGGGTCGCCCTTCATACCTGCGGAGCCCAACTCGTTGTGAATCGGTTGCACCCTCACTGCCCGGTGCGTCTCCTGGAGGTTCTCCTGGAATGGGATCCACGACACCCATCCAGTGAGGCCACCGGGGACGAACACCAGCGGATCTCCTTCGCCCGCGACATCTGTGGCGAGGATCCGAGGCTTCACGAGAAGATGACCTGGGCGGGGCGCATCGCGGCGAGCCTACCGATCGAAGCCAGGCGACCTCCTGATGCCCCCCCTTAACACTCCGAAGGCCCCGCACACGAAACAACCCGCCCTTCACACGGTGAGGGGATCTGGGCGGGCTTTTTCGTTAGTTCAGGTGCCACTTTTTCGTTAGCACCCGCTGGTGGAGGTGCGGGGAGTCGAACCCCGGTCCGCTGAGCCTTCGGCGAAGGCATCTCCGAGCGCAGTCGTCAGCGAGCTTCGGACACGGGAACTCTGACGACGAGTTTTCCCGTGCCTAGTCGAAATTGGTCTTAGCCGCCCGGTCCCGACCTCCCGGGCGGAGCATCCCGCATTGCGGCGCCCTGGCCCGACCCGGCGGGAGCGGATCGGCAGGACGGGCTGTTATTTAGGCAGCCAGTGCGAAGTTGTCTTCGGCACTTGTTTGTTGTTCCGGTTTGTTGACGGGGCCCCGGAGACCCCGGCTCGCTTCCAACGCCTCAACACTCAACGTCGAAACCGTTTCACCCCCAAGAGGGCAAGGCCCATTGTACCTGGTGTCGAGGACATGGTCCCTGGACTTTGCAGATGCACCAAGCAGAGCGCACGCGAATCAACCAACTCGGTGTGACCTGGCTCGCTTCGCTCGCGCCCCCTCCCCCTCCGGGTACTCCCCCGCTCCGCGGGTGAGAAATCCTGCTGAAGCCCTTCAGCGACGAAGGTTTCTGGATTGGCGCTGCATCTCGCGCTCGGCGTCGCGCTCCTTGAGCGTCTCGCGCTTGTCGTAAGACGTCTTGCCTCGAGCGAGCCCCAGCTCGATCTTCGCCTTCCCGTCTTTGAAGTAGACCTGGAGCGGAACGAGGGTCAATCCCTTCTCGGCGAGCGTGCCGGCGAGCTTGTTGATCTCCCTCTTGTGGAGGAGGAGCTTCCGCTTCCGCTCGGGGTCGTGACCGCCGTCCCGAGCGAACCCGTAGGGCGCGACGTGCGCTCCCACCAGGAAGGCTTCACCGTCTTCGATGACGGCGTAGGAGTCTTTGAGCTCCATCCGCCCGTCCCGGAGTGACTTGACCTCCGAGCCGAGCAGGGCCAGACCGGCCTCGAAGGTGTCCACGACGGCGTAGTTGCGGCGCGCCCGCCGATTGGTCGTGACCACCTTGACCTGGTCGCCGGTGGCCATCAGAAGCCCGTGGGAACGTCCGGCCCGGTGCCGTCGGCGTCGCGCAGGTACCTGCTCAGGCCGAGGAGCGAACCGATCACCCCGGCGATGGCACCGAAGAGCAGCACCAGGACGCCCCAACGGAAGAACCACTGGTTGCCGACCTCGAGGCGGACGAGTTCGAATCCCTCGCCGGCTTGGGCCAGGTTGTTCGTCGCCAGCCAGACGGTGAACACGGCCAGGGCCGCCCCGACCAGGCCCTCGATCAGTCCTTCGAGCAGGAAAGGTATTCGCACGTACCAGTTGGAAGCACCCACCAGCTTCATGATCGCCACCTCGTCGCGGCGGGCGTAAATGGCGAGGCGGATCGTGTTGGCGATGAGTACGACGGCGGACAGGCCGAGGACGATCGCCAGACCGAGCCCGAGGACGTTGAGCACGTCCGAAAGGCTCTGCAGCTGCTCGATCGACTCGGCGGCTGTGTTGACCCTCGCCACGACCTGCTGGTGCTGCTCGAGCCGGAACCTCGTGGTCTCGTGGAAGGCGATGTCGACCAACTCGATGCGGATGGATGCCGGCAGGACGGTGGGGTCGCGGATGGCGTCGAGCATCTGCTGGTCGTTGGCGAAGATCTCCTGGAACTCGAGCCAGGCGTCGGCCTTGCTCACATAACGAGCCCGCTCCACCTCGTCCCAAGCCTCCACCTCGAGGCGCAGTGCCTCATGAGCGCCGGTGGGGACGTTGTTCTGCCCCTCGTCGTTGAGGAAGGCGACCACATGCGTCCCGTCCTGCCATGCGGCGATGTTGAGCCGGAGAAGCTCGTTGACCACCAACGCCCCGAAGGCGAGTGACAGGGAGATGAATACGGCCAGGATCGCGCCGACGACGATGAGAGCGTTACGACGGAGGCTGGACAGGGCCTCGCGAACGAGAAAGACGACGCGGCTCACTCCTCCTCAGCCGTCCTCTCGTAACGGCCCATCTCCTCGTCACGGGTCACACGCCCGTTCTCCAAGGCCACGACGCGACGCTGCATGGCGTCGACGATGGCGTGGTCGTGGGTGGCCATCACGATGGTGGTTCCGGTCCGGTTGATCCGGTCGAGAAGCCGCATGATCTCGACCGAGGTCTTGGGATCGAGGTTTCCGGTGGGCTCGTCGCACAACATGATCGGAGGGCGGTTGACGAAGGCGCGCGCCACGGACACCCGCTGCTGCTCGCCACCCGAGAGCTGGCGGGGATAGCGGCCGGCTTTGTCGGCGAGGCCCACCAGTTCGAGAACCTGGCCGACCTGAGGGCCGATGACCGACGACGGCCGGCCCAGCACCTCGAGGGCGAACGCGACGTTCTCGGTCACCGTCTTGTTGGGTAGGAGCTTGTAGTCCTGGAAGACCGTGCCGACGGAGCGGCGCAGATACGGGATCTTCCACTTGGGCAGCTTGGTGATGTCCTTCCCGGCCACCCAGATCAGACCTCTCGTCACCGGCTCGTCACGAAGCATGAGTCGGATCAGGGTCGACTTACCCGAGCCGGAGGCGCCCACCAGGAACACGAACTCGCCCTTCTGGATGTCCAGGGACACGTCGTTGACGGCAACGGTGCCGCCTTCGTAGACCTTGGTGACGTTCTCGAGTCGAATCATGTCTGGGGAACCCCGGGGTTGGGAGACCGGCGAACGGTAACTCCCACTCCCCGTCTAGCTGGAATCTCCGGCGACTTCGTGCTCGGCGCGTCGCCAGCGCAGGTAGGCCTCGACGAAACCGTCGAGATCGCCGTCGAGCACACCATTCACGTTGCCGACCTCGTAGTCGGACCGCAGATCCTTTGCCATCTGATACGGCTGCAAGACGTAGCTGCGCACCTGGCGGCCCCATGCGGCCTCTCCTTGCTCCCCGCGAATCGAGTCGAGATGGGCCATGTGCTCTTGCCGCGACACTTCGGCGAGCTTTGCCTTCAACATCGCCATGGCGCGGTTCTTGTTCTGGAGCTGGCTGCGCTCGTTCTGGCACTGCACGACGATTCCGGTTGGCAGGTGGGTGATGCGGATTGCGGTGTCCGAGGTGTTGACGTGCTGCCCACCTGCGCCCTGAGAGCGGTAGGTGTCGATCCTCAAGTCGTCCTCGTCGATCTCGACGTCGGCGGCCTCGCCGAGGTCAGGGATGACGTCGACACCGGCGAAGCTGGTGTGACGACGGGCGTTGGAGTCGAACGGGCTGATCCGGACCAGGCGGTGAACCCCCCGCTCCGACTCCAGCGTGCCGTACGCATGGTCGCCCTTCACCGTCATGGTCACGGACTTGATGCCGGCCTCCTCACCTGCGGTCACCTCCTCGACGGTGACGCTGAAGCCCTTGTCGGCGAGGTAACGCTGGTACATGCGGGCGAGCATCTCCGCCCAATCGTGGGCGTCCACTCCCCCGGCTCCGGCGTGCACGCTGAGGATGGCGTCGGCGTCGTCGTACTCGCCGAAGAACAACGACTCCAGCTCGAGCTGGTCGAGGATCCCGGACACTTCGGAAAGCTGTTCGAGAGCCTCGTCCCGCGCCGACGAGTCGCCGGCCTCATCGGCGAGCTCGAGGAGGACCTCGGCGTCGTCGATGCGGGACACGAGCCCTCCGACTTTCTCGAACATACCCTCGTAGCGAGCGAGCTTTTGGCTGACCTGGCGAGCCTCGTCGGGGTCGTTCCAGAGATCGGGGGACGCAGCCCGGGCCCGCAACTCGGACAGCTCGGCTTCCTTGCCGTCGAGGTCGAGGAATCGGCGCGCCTCGACCAATCGCGTCCGAAGCGACGCGATCATCTCTCGAGGATCCGAGATCTCTAGTGACATCTCATCTGGCGGTCCTGCGGACCGCGCCCCCTCGGCCCTTCGGGCCACTCCCCCGCTGAAGCGGGGGAGAAATCCGGCTGCGCGGTCTCAGGCAACTCCATGGCACCTCTTGTACTTCTTGCCTGAGCCGCAAGGGCAGGGGTCGTTGCGCCCCACCTTGTCCCCGACGGATGCCGGCTTCTGATTGCCGCCCCCACCGGTCGGGGCGGGCTCTGCTCGCTGTGGCTTCTCGGGCCGGGCCATTTCGACGTGGAAGAGGTATCGGATGGCATCGCTCTTGATGGTCTCCACCATGTCGGTGAACATGTCGTAACCCTCACGCTGATACTCCGACAACGGGTCGCGCTGACCCATCGCTCGCAGGCCGATGCCTGATCGGAGGTAGTCCATCTCGGAGAGGTGCTCCCGCCACTTGTTGTCGATCACCGAGAGGACCACGGAGCGTTCCACCTCCCGCATCAGGTCGGGGCCCAGCTCCTTCTCCCGAGCCTCGTAGTAGGCGAGGGCCTCGTCCACCGCCTGGTCGACGAGGTCGTCCACCGTGGACCTGACCTCGAAGTCGGCCGAGGTGAGCTTCGTCGGGTAGTAGACCGCCAGCTCCTGAGTGATCGCGTCCCAATCCCAAGAGGCGCTGGAGGTGCCGTCCGGGACCGCGTTCTCGACGGTCTCGGAGATGACGTCCGTGATCCAATCGGGAATCAGGTCCTCGTCGGCGTTGCCCTCGAGGATCGCCCCGCGCCAGCGGTAGATGCTCTCGCGCTGGGAGTTCATCACCTCGTCGTATTTCAGGACGTTCTTCCGAATCTCGAAGTTCTGCGATTCGACCTGGCGCTGTGCCCGCTCTATCGACTTGGAGACCATCTTGGCCTCGATGGGCTGGTCGTCGGGGAGGCGCAGGCGGTCCATGACCGAACTGACCCACTCGCCCTGGAAGCGGCGCATCAGATCGTCCTGGAGCGATAGGTAGAAGCGGCTCTCTCCGGGGTCCCCCTGACGACCCGACCGGCCACGCAGCTGGTTGTCGATGCGCCGGGATTCGTGTCGCTCGGTTCCCACCACGTAGAGGCCACCTGCGGACAACACCTTCTCCCTGTCGGGCTTGATCTGGGTGGCGAACTCCTCCGTGAGCTTCTTCTCCAACTCCGAGTAGCTCGGATCTTGGGGAGTGACACCGCGTTTCTTGAGCTCGGTGCGGGCCATGCCTTCGGGGCTGCCGCCGAGCTTGATGTCCACGCCTCGACCCGCCATGTTGGTAGCGACCGTCACCGCGCCGGGACGACCCGCCTGGGCGATGATGTCGGCCTCCCGGGCGTGATGCTTGGCGTTGAGGACCTCGTGGGGAACTCCGTTCTTCGCCAGCAGGCGGGAGAGCACCTCGGACTTCTCGATGGACACCGTGCCGAGCAGCACGGGCTGTCCGTTGGCGTGTCGCTCTTTCACGTCCTCGACGACTGCCGCGAACTTGGCTTCCTCGGTCTTGTAGACCAGGTCGCCCTGGTCCAAGCGCGCCACCGGGCGGTTGGTGGGGATCGCCTGGACCTGGAGGCCGTAGATCTGGGCGAGCTCGGCCGCCTCGGTCTCCGCGGTACCGGTCATTCCGGCGAGCTTCTCGTACATGCGGAAGTAGTTCTGCAGGGTGATGGTGGCGAGGGTCTGGTTCTCTTGCTTGATCGCCACCCCCTCCTTGGCCTCGATCGCCTGGTGGAGCCCTTCCGAGTAGCGCCTGCCTTCGAGCACACGGCCGGTGAACTCGTCGACGATCTTCACCTCGCCGTGGTCGATCAGGTAGTCGACGTCCTTCTTGTAGAGGGCCTCGGCCTTGAGGGCGGTCTCGAGGTGGTGAACGAAGTCGACCGCGGCATGGTCGTAGAGGTTCTCGATGCCGAGGGTGGCCTCGACCCGGGCGACGCCCTCTTCGGTGGTCATGATCTGTCGCTTCTTCTCATCGACCTCGTAGTGGAGGTCGGGCTTGAGACGCTTGGCGATCTTCGCGAAGTCGCGATACCAGCGCGCACTGTCCGACACCGCGCCCGAGATGATCAGAGGCGTCCTCGCCTCGTCGATGAGGATCGAGTCGACTTCGTCCACGATGGCGTAGTGGTGGCCTCTCTGCACGCGCTGCTCGGCGGTCATCGCCATGCTGTCCCGCAGGTAGTCGAAGCCGAATTCGTTGTTCGTGCCGTATGTGATGTCCGACCGATAGGCGGCGTGACGATCCTCGGTCGGCATCCCGGCCTGAATCAGGCCGACGGTGAGGCCGAGGAAGCGAAACACCGCACCCATCCAGTCGGCGTCTCGAGCGGCGAGGTAGTCGTTGACGGTCACCATGTGGACGCCCTTGCCTTCGAGGGCGTTCAGATACGCGGGAAGGGTCGAGACCAAGGTCTTTCCTTCACCGGTCTTCATCTCCGCCACCATCCCGCGGTGCAAGGCGGCGCCACCGATGATCTGCACGTCGTAGTGGCGTTCCCCGAGGACCCGGCGGGCCGCCTCCCGCACGACTGCAAATGCCTCGACGATGACGTCGTCGAGGCCCGCGCCATCAGCGAGGCGACGGCGGAAATCGTTGGTCCGGTCCCGCAGGGCTTCGTCGGAGAGATCCAGGACCTGAGGCTCGTAGTCGTTTACCGCCTGAACCAGGCCCTCGAACTCCTTGAGCGTCTTGCCTTCGCCCATGCGAAGGACCTTTTGGAGAATGGGCATGTGGAGAGCTGATTCTACCGGTGCCCCGAACTTGACCCAGGACCCCTCTCGACTCAGCGCGTCGGGATCAGACCCTCGCGGTAGGCCCAACTGACGGCCTCGAAGCGCGAGCTCATCCCGAGTTTGTCGAGGATGTTGCGCACGTGGTTGCGAACGGTGTTCTCCGAGATGTACAGGTGGTCCGATATCTCCCGCGAAGTCATGCCCTCGGCGATCATCGCCAGCACCTCCAGCTCGCGCCCCGTCAACTCAGGGGTGCGGCCCATGTGGGCTCCGTTGTGCCGGAGCAGGTCGCGGAGGGCGCCGAAGAGCTTGCCTCCCATGGCCGGGGAGACGGCGGCGCCCCCCTCCAGGACATCGTTCATGGCAGCGACCAGCCTCGGCAGCGGCGTGTCCTTGGTCAGGTAGCCCGACGCTCCGCCTTTGACCGCAGCGAGCAGGTCCTCGGCCGACTCGCTGCTGGTGAGAAGAACCACCCGGGACTTGGGGCTGGCTTTGACGATGGCGCCAACGACTTCGAGACCCGACATCCCCGGCATGAGGAGGTCGAGCATGACCAGGTCGGGGCGGAGCGACCTCGCCATGTCGATGGCGGCCATGGCGTCGGCGGCCGCTCCCACCACCTCGAATCCCTCCTGGGTGAATGCGGCACGCAACGCGGCGCGGAACAGTTCGGCGTCGTCGACGATGAGAACGGTGGGCACTGACCTCCTATCGGCACGGAGTAGTCAGGACTAGACACTTCGTTTTGCCGAATTCGCCGCCACGGCGAGGGCGACACGACCCCTGCCGAGCGCGCGGCTGGCTGCCTCGATCGTGCCCCCGGTGGTGACGACGTCGTCGACGATGACCACAGGCCCCGGACACGGCCCCCGAAGGCGGAAGGCCGGCGCCGGTGCCCTGTGATCACCACCAGCCCGGCGGGGAGAATGCAGCGGCGCGGACAGGGCTCTCAGCACGGGGGCACCGCTGACGGCCGACAGCGACCGGGCCAGCTCCAGTGCAGCATCGACCCCGTACCGAAGGCGCCTCACCAGCACGCGCGGGATCGGGACCAGAGGGAGGGGCGGGAGCCTTTCGGCCAGCGACTGCGCCACGAAGTCGGCGTAACCGGGCACCCCCCGGTACTTCAGGTCGTGGATCAGGTCCCGGGCCGCGCCCTCGTGGACGAAGGCGGAGACGAGCCTGATGCCACCGGCGACCACGCGCTCCGGGGCGGGCCGAAGTACGCCAAGACAACCGGTGCAGAGCTGGCCCTGTGTTGGTCGGCGACAGGCGAGGCAGAGCATCGAGGTATCACCCCATGCCTATGTCGCACCCGAACCCGGGTCAAGAGGGTCGGCTGACCGGGAGCCTCAGTCGGTCAGGCCTGCGCGCACCAGGAAGGCCGCCATTTGGCCCCTGGTCACCGACTGGTCGGGACAGAAGAGCGTGTTGGAGGGCGGGTTGCAGCCGCGGGTGATACCCGCGGCCTCGAGCCGTGAGATCTCCGATTGGAAGAGGTGGCCGTCCGTATCCGAGAAGATCTTCGTCCCTGGAGGGAGGTTCAGTGCCCGGGCCAGAAACGCCGCCATCTGCCCCCTGGTCACAGGCTCGTCCGGACAGAAGCGCGTGTTGGCGGGCGGGTTGCAACCGCGGGTGATCCCCGCGGCCTCGAGCCGTGAGATCTCCGCTTGGAAGAGGTGGCCGTCCGTATCCGCAAAGACCTTGGAGCCCGCCGGCAGGTCCAGAGCGCGGACCAGAAACGCAGCCATCTGCCCCCTGGTCACTGCCTGATCGGGACAGAATCGGGAGTTCACCGGCGGGTTGCAGCCGCGGGTGATGCCAGCCGCGGCCAGGCGATCGATCTCGCTCTCGAACAGATGGCCGACTGTGTCGACAAAGCCGGTGGAGATCAGGTCCACCGTGTATCCGTCGGCATGGGTGGCGGCGATGCTCACCCGCCAGTACTCCCCGTCGAGCGTCTTCCCCGGGGTGAGGAGAGGGATCGAGGAGCCATCCCAGCCGTTGGGCGGGACCAGTTGCACCTTGCGTGAGATGAGTGTGCAGGTGCCGGCTCCGGGGCAATACCCGGCTTCTCCCGTTTCTCGCTGGTCGACGGAATGGACGACGACGCCCCACGGCGAGGAACTGTCGAAGGTCGTGGGCTGCACCGACACGGTGTGGAAGACGCGAGCGTCCCCGGTGGGGATGATCAGCATCTTCGGCCGGCTGCTCGGGAGGGTTCCCAGTCGGACCTGGACCGGGCCACCGCTCCAGGTGGCCACTTCGGCGCGGTCCACCCATCCAGCTCCGTAGAGGTTGATCATCGCGGTGCCCTGGACGGTCGGGAAGAGACCGTTGGACATGATGTCGAGCGGGTTGGAGTAAGGATCTTGTCCTTGAATGGGGACGTGGGGCCATCCGAGGCCGTGTCCGATCTCGTGGAGCACGATCGGGGTGACCCACTCACCGAAGACACTCGGGGCGCTGGCACCGTCGGCACCGCCCACCGCGGCCTGTCGGGTGCCGGGGTCGAGGTCCCACTCCCATGTGCCGCCCCATCCCCTCCACTGCCACGAGCCAGGTCCACCGAGGCCGTTCGATCCGTAGTCCTCGGAGATGGCGAGGTAGCCGTGACCGCTGCTGGCCGGTTGTCCGTACCCATACGGCGTGTTGGAGTCGTACAGGCAGTCACCGATCCAGCCACTCGGACTGCCGACAGCGAACGAGCCACCGGGGACGAAGTCGGGCGTGTACCGGCCCCGGGACAGGAACTGGAAGTAGGAGACCGCCTGGGCATCCAGGTGGCTGACCATCGTCGAGACGGCGAGTGTCCCGGGAGAGCCCGGGCCGTCGCACCGCCAGACCTCCCACGCGCCGGTGCCGGTGACCGTCGTGACATCCCGCCAGGCGATGAATGGGTCAACGGCGAAGGGATTGTTGACCGGGGACCACGCGTCCACCGACCCCGGAGATTGGGCAGGCAGACGGGCCCCGGGTCCGACGACGATGTCCCCTTCGACAGTGCTGGGAACTACCTCTGGAGCGGCAGGCTCCTGCGCCCACGCCGGACCGACGGTGATGACGAAGAGGACGACGAGCGAGAGGGTCAGGCGAACCAGACGTTCGCTGGCCCGTGCCGTCACTCTGACCTCAACCATTCGTGCGGTCTCATCGGCACTAATGCCTCCCCCTTTGAGCTCTCGGCGAGACGGGTTACTGGGTGCCTTCCTGCCAGCTGCCCAGGTACTCGATCTGCTCCTTGGTGAGCTTCTCCAGGGTTCCCCCGAGGGCCGCGAGCTTGATGCTGGCGACCTCGTCGTCGATCTCGGGCGGGAGGGTGTAGATGCGGGGCTCGAGGGAGTCCCGATTGACGATCAGGTACTCCGCGGCCAGCGCCTGGTTGGAGAAGGACATGTCCATCACGTCCGCCGGGTGACCCTCCGCTGCGCCGAGGTTGACGAGCCTCCCCTCGGCGGCCACCAGGATGCGCCGGCCGTCGGCCATCTCGAACTCGTCCAGGTTGGCCCTCACGGGTCTGCGGGCCACCGACATCGCGCGCAATGCGGCCAGGTCGATCTCGATGTCGAAGTGCCCGGAGTTGGCCAGGATCGCACCGTCTTTCATCTTCTCGAAGTGCTCGGGCCGGAGGACGTGCTTGTTGCCCGTGACTGTGATGAAAACGTCACCGATCCCGGCGGCTTCGTCGACCGTCATCACCCTGAAGCCCTCCATCGCCGCGGAGAGCGCCCGCACGGGATCGACCTCGACGACGATGACCTTCGCCCCCAGACCGTCGGCTCGTGAGGCCACACCCTGACCGCAGTCGCCGTAGCCGATGACCACCAGGTTGAGCCCGGCCAGGAGGATGTTGGAGGCGCGGATGATCCCGTCCAGGGTGGACTGGCCGGTGCCGTAGTGGTTGTCGAACAGATGCTTGGTGGCGGAGTCGTTGACTGCCACCACGGGCACGCGGAGGGTCCCGTCCGCGGCCATCGCCTTGAGCCGGATGACGCCGGTCGTGGTCTCCTCGGTCGAGCCGATGACCTCGATGTCGCGGCGGTCGGTGTGGAGGAGGGTCGCCAGGTCGGCGCCGTCGTCCATGGTCACCGCCGGCATGTAGTCGAGGACCGCGTTGATGTGCTTGTAGTAGATGTCCGAGTCCTCGCCCCGGATGGCATACACCGGGATGCCCTCGGCGACGAGCGCGGCTGCGACGTCGTCCTGGGTGGACAGAGGGTTGGATGCGCACAGCAGCGGCTCGGCGCCGCCGTCCCGCAGCGCCAGCATCAGATTGGCGGTCTCCGCGGTGACGTGCAGACACGCCGCCACTACGTGCCCGGCCAGCGGCTTCTCCTTGGCGAAGCGCTCGCGGATGGTCGCCAGCACCGGCATCCGGCGACCGGCCCATTCGATCCGGCGCGCTCCGTCCCCGGCGAGGGCCGGATTGGCGATGTCATAGTTCATTCGGGTTTCTCCTCCACCAAGAGCTTCTTCAGTTTCTCGATCGTGCCCACAGGGACAGGATCGACTCCCGCCGAGTCGGCGAGCATCCAGGACACCAGGTCCCCCACGACGGTCAGCGAGACCAGCCTCGCCAGCACGGACACACCTTCTGCGGCCACCTCACCGGCCCACGGCACAGCATCGGTGGTGAGGGCTGCAGTGTGGTCGAGTCGGGCGCGTATCCGCGGATGATCGCTCCGATCGGTGAGGGCCACCACCCCGACGGTGTCCCGGGTCAACGCGGGGAGCGCCTCCCAACCGACGATCTCGTTGTGGTCGAGTTCCGGCAGCGCCGACCACCAGGCGGGCATCTTGGCGTTCTCGTTGATCTGGGTCTTCCACCGCTGCGCCGCCACGGCAGACACCGGTCCTCCGCCGTAGATGACGGTTATGCGGCCTTCGAGACGCTCGGCGATCTCTCGTGCCAGGTTCCAACGGGGGCTGCCTTCTCCCGTTGCTTCGTCGGCGATTCGCGCCGCCTCGTTGAAGTGGAACACCTGGTCGTCCACGGCCCGCGCTCCTTCGAGGACTCGGAGTGTGGCGCCGATCATGTAGCCCGCAGCTGCCCTGGGTTGCATCCCGGCAGGGACGAGCACGGTGGGCCACCCCCTCCGCTGGGCCATGGCGCCGAGGGCCCCGCCCGTGGTGATCGCCACGGTCTGCAGGCCCTTTTCGAACGCCGCCTCGGCGACGTCCAGTGTCTCCTCGGTGTTGCCGGAGTAGGAGGCCGCGATGACGAGCGGGCGCTGGCGGATGGTCCAAGGTGGCAGCGGCCCGTATCCCTTGTGGACCGTGAGGCGGGTGCCGAAGGGCACCGCGACGGCGGCGGCGTAGTCACCGGCGATCCCCGACCCTCCCATGCCGGCGAAGTACACGTCGGAGTGCGTGCCCAGACTCGGCGTGGCCTGGGATGCTGCCCAGCGCAGTTGGTCCCCAAGCGACCTGATCTGTTCCAGCATGTCAGTCATCGTCTTGTCTCTCCGCTTGTTCGATCAGCATCACCGGCACGCCATCCCGCACCGGATATCGGCGCCCGCAAGTCGAGCACACCAGCCGGGAGGCATCCGGTTCCTCGGTCAGCGCACCGTGATCGGCCGGGCAAACGAGGATGCTGGACAAGAGGGGGTCGATCATGTCGACCCCAGGATGTCACGTACCTGCCCCACCAGTCGAGTCACGCGCTCGGGGTCGGGCGCCTCGACGTTGAGACGCAGCAGCGGCTCGGTGTTGGAAGGGCGAAGATTGAACCACGAGTCCCCAAGGTCGACGGTGAGGCCATCGAGCTTGTCGACCTCCGCGGCGGCGAACTCCGACTCCACGTGGTCCATGGCTTTCACCACATCGGCCACCTCGAAGTTGATCTCCCCGGAGGCGGCGTACCGCTCGACCTCGAGACGGAGCCGGGACAGAGGGGCGTCGGACTCCGACACGATCGCAAGCAGGTGGAGCATCGCCAGCATCCCCGAATCGGCCCTGTAGTTGTCGCGGAAGTAGTAGTGGGCGCTGTGCTCGCCCCCGAAGATCGCACCGGTCTCGGCCATCACCCCCTTGATGAAGCTGTGACCCACACGGGTGCGAATGGGCTCTCCGCCCGCCTCGCGCACTATCTCGGGCACGGCCTTCGAGGTGATCAGGTTGTGGACCACCTTCTCCCCCGGCCTCCCGGCCAGGATGCTTCGGGCCAGGAGCGAGGTCACGGTGCTGCCGCTGAGGGCGCGACCCTGGTCGTCCAGGAAGAAGGCGCGGTCGGCGTCACCGTCGAACGCCACGCCGAGGTCGAAGCCCCCATCGGCCATCAGCGCCTCCAGGTCGGCGAGGTTCTCCGGCACCAACGGGTCCGCGGGATGATTGGGGAACGTGCCGTCCGGATCGAGATAGAGCCCGGTGAGCTGCGCCGCGATGCGGTCGAACACCTTCTCGATGGCCACTCCCGCCATGCCGTTTCCGCCGTCCACGGCCACCCGCAGGGGGCCGATCCTCGCCGGGTCCACGATCGAGAAGAGATGGTCGACGTAGGGGACGACCACGTTCACCTCCCGAATCGCGCCGGGACGGTCGGCCGTCAGCGGTTTCCCCGCCTCTACATGCGCCTTGATGGCGGCGAGACCGGTGTCCACCCCGATCGGAGCCGCTCCCGCCTTGCAGAGCTTGATGCCGTTGTACACGGGAGGGTTGTGGGAAGCGGTGATGACGGCTCCCGGAACGTCTTCAGCGCCCGAGTAGTAGTAGACGGCATCGGTGGGGACTTCCCCCAGGTCGATCACCTGGGCCCCGGCTGCCGTCACCCCCTCCGCCATTGCCCGGAAGAAGCCGGCGGACGTCGGGCGGCAATCACGCCCGATGGCCACGGTGGGACACCCGAGGAGGTCCACCAACCCCGACCCGACGAGGCGATACAGGTCCGCGTCGAGTTCGCCGTTGTCCGTCCGACCTCTGATGTCGTACGCCTTGAAGACGAGGTCGGGTTTCACGGGGGCGAGTGTATGCCCCGGAGGCCCCACCTAATATCGCCTGCTCTTGAGCAGATCAGTCTCCATCGTCGTCCCTGTGTTCAACGAGGCAGCGTTCATCCCCACAGCCCTCCCCCAGCTGGTGGAGCAGGCCCTGGCCGCGGCTCCCGATGCCGAGATCCTGATCGTGGAGAACGGATCGACCGATGGGACAGCCGAAACCGCCGGTGGGCTCTCGACAGACCCGCCCGTGCGAGTGATCTCGCTGCCCGATCCCGACTACGGCGCCGCCATGAGACACGGCTTCCTCGCCTCCGAGGGCGGATGGGTCGTGAACTTCGACATCGACTACTTCTCGGGCGACTTCCTGCGCACCGTCCTGGCCCAACCCGACGAGGTCGACCTGGTCATCGCGTCCAAGCGCGACCCTGAGTCGAGTGATCGCCGGCCCCTGGTGAGACGACTGGCGACACGAGTGTTCAACCTCCTGCTCCGCACGATCCTCGGTTCGCGGGTGAGCGACACGCACGGCATGAAAGGCTTCCGACGCGGCCTGGTGGACGACCTCGCACCCAGGGTCGTGAGCACCAAGGACCTGTTCGACACCGAGCTCGTCATCCGCGCCGAGCGCGCCGGCTACCGCATCGTCGAGGTTCCGGTCGAGGTGGTGGAGATGAGGACCGCCCGCTCCTCGCTCTTGAAGCGAGTCCCCCGCACCGTCAGAGGCCTCTTTCGGATCAGGCGGGCGCTTCGGGACTAGGCCTGCGGCGCCTCTCCCAGACGAACACACCTGCCAGGGCAAGGATCCCCACCACGGTGAGGATCTTTCCGCCCGTCTCGGCCCAGGTGTCGGCGAACTCGATGACGACCTCGGGCTCCGTCGGCACCACCACCATCAACGAAGGGGTGGCACGCCAGGGGCCGTCGGCCCCGGTTGCCTCCCAATTCGGGAAGTAGGACACCTTGATCACGTGCGGGACACCGACGGCCGTTGTCGTGAACGAGATCCGATGGTGGTCGACGACGATGTCGCTGACTTTCCCTTGGGTATCGATGGGTTCGTCCGGTCGGTCCTCGAGGTCGACGATCCGGGGCCAGTCATCTGGGCCGTCGGCTACGACCATCCGATGCATCTGGTCCACGTCCTCATACCACTCGAGAGCGAAGTCGTGGAACGACGGCAGGGGCTCGCCATCCGGGCCGATCACGGTCTCCGAGCCGATCATGGCGCCGAGAAGCCCACGCTCGGGCACTTCGTAGACGGCGGGCTCGTGAGTCAGCACCTCCACCAATTCGGTGTGGGGCAAGCGGAAGATGTGGAACGGCTCGACATCGGCCAGCGACTCGAAGCCATCGATCCCGTTCGCCTTTGATGTGGCCTCGGGAGTGATCGCCACGTAGTACTCCACCCCGAAGACGCTCATGTGCTTCAAGCCTCGAACCATGTCGAAGGTGTGGTACCGCAAGCCCGGGATCGGGTTGGAGGGCCGGTAAGACATCTCCGAGTGGTTGATGAAGTGGAAGGGGGTCGTGATCGACGACTCGAAGAACAGCCCTTCCATGGACTTGTGCGAGCCCTCGGTCCAGTACGGGATGAGCATGGGGGCCATCGGGGTCCCGTACAGGTTCCAGCCCTCGTTGTTGGCCTCCCACATGACCCTGCCGTCCGGGAGTTCGGACAGAGCGACCATCAGAGCCTCGTACTCGGGCCAGGGCTTCTTGGACTCATAACCCTCGTAGTTCCAGCGCGCCCAGCCGTCCACATAGGTGATGCTGGATGCGGTTCCCAGGACCAGCACGGCGGCGGCGGTCGCCACGAGGAAACTCCGAGTGGGAATCGTCTTCGGCAACGCGAAGGTCATCGAGAGGATCAGGGCCCCGGCGACGACCGCCATCACCCAGGACGGGATCGGGCCGAAGTCCTTGACTTTCGTGGAGACCGCCACCAACCCGACGGCTACAGCCGAGCCGATCACGACGAGCGCCCGAGCGAAGTGCGAGGAGATCCGGGACGGCAGCCGTCGGGACAGCCAGACCATCGCCGCCCCGATGCCGACGGCGGCGAAGAACGCCACCCCGAAGTACCAGTAGGGCAGGAGCCTCCCGTTCCAGAGCTTCCACCGCTCGCCTCCGAAGAAGTCCGGCGCCAGCTTGGGCAGGATGTTGGGGAGCGGGAAGTAGATCAAAGGGAGGAGCGTCGCCCCGATCAGCGGGCCCGCTCGCCGGCTGGTCCGCATCGCCCATACGGCACCCGGGATCGCCAGCGGCAGCAAGAGCCACAGTTCCACCGGAAAGACCTCCTCCCAGCGGGTGAGCGGGTTCCAAGCCATGTCGGAGGTGAGCCCGATCCGGGCCAGCAGAGGCAAGGCCCAGAAGGCGGCGATCGCAAAGCCCCACACCCAGATCAGCAGGGTCCGGATGGCGCCTCGCTTCCAGGCCACCACGAACAGCGAGGCGAACACGGCGACGATGGTGGTGAGGACGTGGGTCAGAGCCGTCAGTGCCAGGAAGAGGGCCGCCCACTTCACGTACTTGCGATCGTCGGCCACCGCCTTGATGAGGAAGCCGAGGTAGACGAGGGAGAAGCTGAACGACCAGGCGAACGAGAACTCGCCCGCCAGGGTCGAGGCCATGTTCCCCCCGTAGATGTTGAAGCTCTCGAAGAAGACGAACACGGTGGCGGCGCATGCAGCGACAGTGGAGATGCTGCGGCTCAGCTTGATCGCCCTGGCGTGGAAGTACGCGGCGGGCGCCATCCCGACGAGGCCCAGAGTGGTCACCAGCTTGAAGGCCGCTCCGTAGGGAATGAACACGTCGAGGAAGACGATCACGAGGGAGGGCAGCGGGAAGTAGAAGTAGAAGGCGGGAAAGCCGGCAAACCAGTCCATCGACCAGCCCATGACCCGCCCTTCGGGGATCAGGTGGTCACGGAGGAACGCAGGCCCCAGGACGTGGGACCCCATGTCGCCACCGGTCGGGGTCGTTGGCGAGAGCAGCCACCAGGGCTGCATCACCATGAGGACGAAGAGTGATGCCAGCCCGACGACTACGAGCGGAAGCGTGGGCCGCACACGGCCCAGCATCTCCCTCACTCTCGGTTCTGCCGGACTATCTCCAAGACCTCCGCGACGTCGATGGCCACACCGTCGCGGTTCCACCACTTCTCTTCACACGAGTGACACCAGAAGAACTTGACCTCCGTCCCGTCGGGGAGGACGTGGTCGATCTCCAAAACATCGCTTTGAGCGCAGCGCTGGCAATCCATCATGGGGGTGGGTCCGGCCCGGGCGACATAGTACGCCGGGACACGTTCCTAGGACAACGAATCCTCAGCGAGCAGGCGACCCACGTAACGGCTGCGGCGCCGGCCGCTCTCCGTCCAGTAGGCGTACCAATACGGGCCGTGCGGGCACTTGGTGCAGCCTCGCTTGCCGCACCGGACCATCTGTGATCGCAGCGAGACCTTGGGCTCTGCTCCCCGAACCTCGCCTTCTCTTTCGAGTTGCGCCCTGGTGAGGATGTGAAGCCGTCTCAGGTCGTGTGAATCGAGCTCCTTGACCGCGTCGAGCAGATCGCGGTCGAGGGCCATCAGGCGACGTTGACCGGCGCGAACAACCTCGTCACGGAGCGCCGGTCGGTGAGCGTCCAACCCTGGGGCGGCGCCATCCGGTCCGCGTGGTCGGAACAGAGCGAGTAGCCGTGAGCGGTTGCCATCTCGGCCAGGTCGTCGAGCCACACCGCGGCGTCGCCGTAGGAGAAGCTCATCATGGAGTTCGCTGGAGAGCCGCAGCGCGTGCAACCGACAGTCATGGACAAGCACGCTAGGGATCGACCCCTTGCTATTCAAGGATTGCGGGTCTCGGGCACCCAGGCTCGCCAGGCGCCGACACCGGCGGAGTCCACCTCGAGGGTGCTCGGTACGGCCGTCACCCCGAGCCGGTTGAAGACGTCGGGCTGCCCTTCCCACGAGATCTCGGTGAAGGACTCGAGCTGGGAGCGAGCGACCGCGCACTCGGCGCACCTCGCCGAGGTGAAGAGGTAGGTGCCGGGGTCGAGACCGGTCACGGGGATCATGCGCGCCGGGCGAGAGCGACGCCGCTTCAACACCAAGGCGAACAGGCCGACGGCCACGCCGGCGGCGAGAAGGATCGCCACCCTGACCGTGACGTCACCCATCGGTGACCGGGACTCCAATGGCGAGGGCCCCCGTGCTCTCCCCCGAGCCGGAGAAGAGGACCACGACCGGCACCGCTGAGTCGACCAGATACCCGTCGGCTCCGTCCAGGGCGATCTCCACCACCCCTTCGGCGGCGACGTTCACCGTGAGCTGGGCCGACTCGGCGCGCAGTGAACGAAGCACCACCGATGCGTCCTCGAGATCGGGGTTGAGAATGACGAGGCGGGCCGTTCCGCCGGTGAACGCAGCCGGAATCAACCACGAGCCCGCCGGGGAAGTTGCCCCCGTCGTCACGCCGATCGACGCGCCGTCACCCGTCTGCAACGACGCCACTACGGGGGACGAGGAGACAACTCGCACTGCACGGACACCCGGCATCTCCTCCAGGGAGATCGCTTCTCGACCTCCCTCGGAAAGGACTCCCGCGAGGGCTGCCCCTTCCACACCGTCCGGTCCGTAGACGTCGATCTGGTACTCGGTCTCTCCTGGCGAGGCGCTTCCGATCACGACGCGCCCAGCCATCTCCGTCGGGATGGGCAGGAACCAATCGGTCGCCGGTGCCACGGCGTTCCACGAGGCCGTCCCGGTGCCATCCGACTGCCGGGCGGCGGCAGCCACGCGGCCGGAAGCGATGTCGATCCTCACCGTCACCCATTCCCGCCCGGGGATGATCTCGTTCATCTCGATCACCGCCGACCCACGTGAGGGCACGATCACGCGATCGAACCGGCTGTTGCTCTCGTGACCGACCTCGGAAGTCACCGTCAGCGTCGCCACCGCGTCACCTGCGAAAGGGTTCATGAGATGAAGCGTGAACTGCCTCTGTCCGGCGGTCGACCCGCCGGCCAGGAACACCTGGGCGGGGATCGCCGAGACGCATGACTCGAGTGTGGACGACTGCGCTCCTTCGATTCGGCTACCGGCTGCGGCAGACGCGGCCGGGAGCTCGACAAGGCCGCCGACCGTTCCCACTGCTGCCACATCCACGACCGGAATGACGGTGGCGCCGTCGTCCTCGACACCGACCTGGATGCTTCCGGCGGTGGAGCCGTTGGCGAAGAGGGTCAACGACGTCGCCCCACCGATCGTGGACGCCACCGCAACCTCGGTGCTGCGGCCCCCTCCTTCGATGATGGGGCATACCGAGAAGGCGGACGGGCTCTGCGCGGGAGGCTCGCCATGCCGCGGCTGGTCGGGGCCGGGAAGGGTGAAGAGGCCGAATGCCAGCGCGGCAATGGCGGCCAAGGAGACGAGGCGGCTCATCGCTTGCGCCTCCCGAAGACGATGAGGCCCAGGCCCACGAGAAAGGCGATAGGACCGAGGGTCACCAGGGCCAGGGCACCACCAGGACTGGAGAAGTCGGCTCGCCCGTTCTGGCCGTCCACGGTCAGGGCCCAGTCATCCAATACCGGGTCGGGCTGCCAGCCTTCGGAGTTGTTGACGGCCAGGCGGACCCTGGCGAGCGGTTCCCCCGCGTACCCGGTACCCGACCGCTGCCAGGCCCCGGCGAGCGGCTGCCGGGACAGGTTCTCGTAGACCCGGGCCCCGGTGGCCAGGGGGGTGGGAAGCAGGTCGAGTTGACCGATCAACGCCGAATCCAGAACGGTCTCGGGGCCCTCTATGACGAGCCAGTCGACAGCGAAGGGGGCGAGCACCTCCCCGGGGCGCAACTCCCCGCCTGCTGCCAGGAGCTCGAGCGCCTCGCTCAACGCCTCGTCACCGGGGAGGCTCTCGGGAAGCCAGACCTCGTCGTGCGTCATGCCCGATGCGTCCACCAACCGATGCCAGAAACCCGGGCCGGACCTGGCTTCGCCCGGGATCATCGCCCGGTCCGTGGACACGATGAGGACTCGGCCCGGCTCGGAGTCCTCGGAGAGCACTTCGGCGAATCCATAACGGTCGTGGAGGTCGCCGGAGGCGAGCCCGTATCGCCCGTTGGCGAGGCCGCCGCCCACCGACAGGCCGATCAGCGTCACGGCGAGAAAGACCGAGGCCAGTCGCAGAGGCTCGGCGGAAAGGAGGTCAAGACCTGCGGAGGTGACGAGAGCCGCCCCGAGCGAAGCCGTGATGAGCAGCGCGCTCTCCACCCCCGGACCCCCGATCGGGAGCACGAGGACCAAGAGGGCGCCGAGGGACACGACCCCGCCGATGGCACTCACCCGACGCCAACGATCGGGGAGGAGCGAGGTGGTGGCGGCAGCGGCTGCTATCACCGCCACCCAGGTCGTCGTCGGTGCAAGCCCGAGCCGTCGCCCCGAGTCGACGAGCCACGCCGGGTCACCCAGGATGAACGGGATGGCAACTGCCCCCGCCGCCAGCGCCACCGCTCCGCGGGCGACACGGCGGAGGCGAACGGTGCTCGAGGAGAGCAGGAACCCCAGGATCAGGGGCACGGGCAGCAGCGCCGGCTCCAAGGCAGCAAGTGGGACACCGAGCACCAACGGCCAGCCGAAGGTCCCAGCACCCGCCCTGTTGTCGGGGACCATGACGGCTCTGACGAGCCAGGGCAGGATCGATGCGGCGACAAGAGCGTTCCAGGATCCGGTGCCTGCGAGCAGAGCTGTCCCCGGACCTCCCATCAGCACGAGGCCCGAGAGGTAACGGCCGGGGCCCCTCAAGCCAAGCCGGCCGCCGAGTCGGCCCATGCCCACGATCCCGACTCCGACGGTGAGAACCGTCGCCATGGTGCGCGCGGCTCCGGTCGCCCCGAACGCGACGACCGAGAGGACCGCCGTGAGCAGTGTCGAAGGGTGGACCGGCGCCGGCGATCCGAGTCCCGCGTCGTTCCACCCGCCGAACCATCGGTCCAGGGCCACCAGTGGCGATTCGAACGGCATCGACGCCCCGGCGTTGGGCATTCCGGCGAACAGCAGGGAACGAGCGGCGAAGATCGCGATCAGGCCACCGATGACGGCGCCCCAGATCCCGGGCGCAGCCCAGACGCGTTTGGCGCCGCGGGCGAGGGCCTGATCGTCGTCGAACAGGCCCAGCACCTTTCCCGAGAGCTCGGTGCCCACCTCCCGGAGCCGCACCGACCCACGGGCCTGGAACCGAAAGAGCTCCTCGTCGCCGCTGACCCGGATCTTGCGCGTGCGCGAGCGGAGTCGGATCGTCGAGGCGATGTGCGCGAGGTTCCACAGCCAGGACGCCAGGTGGTTGACCGCGGGACGCCATCGACCCAGCAGGAGGCTCCCGATGGAGTGGAGCAGAGAGACGAGCAGGTCGAACGGGACGACCCACAGGAGCGTGAGTGGCCTGTAGGCGGTCAGCATCGCCCGGAGACGGCCGGCCCGTTCGCGCCAGCCTTCCTCCCCCTCGTCGCAGCGCCCCTGGTGATAGACCTCCGAGGAGGGGACGCTGATCACCTTGCCCCCGGCCAGCCGGGTCCGCTGGGAGAAATCGAGACCCGCCGCGATCGGCGGCAACAGCTCGTCGAGGCCTCGCAGGCCCTGGGCGATGTCACGGCGGACCAGCATCGAGGCCGACCGCACAAAGGCGACCTCACGGACCACGTCGTACTGCTGGAGGTCGATCTCGCCCTCCTCCAGCCCGGAGTAGGGCTCACCGAACACGTCGGTGGCGCTTCCCACCGACTCCAGGACATCCGGTGTCCCGGCCACCAGGAGCTTGGACCCGCCGAGGGCGGCCTCGTTCCGGTCGACCTCGGCGACGAGGGCCCGCAACGCATCGGGTCGAGGCCTGGCGTCGGAGTGGAGGATCCAGAGGTAGTCGACCGACTGATCCGCCTCGCCGATCGCAGACTCCAGATCGGGTGAGAACCGGACGTCGTCCCGCCGGTCCCCGCCGACCACGACGACCTCGGGTTCGGGCTGATAGACCTGGCGGCCCAGCACCGATAGAGCTGCGTCCAGGTCAGCGCCCTCGACGACGGTGAGGAGAACGAGCACCTTCGGCGCGGCCTTATCGCCTTCCGGCAATGGGGTCTCCGCGTCCTGCGGAGCAACGGCTACGGTCATCCGAAAGCTCATTGTTAACCGGACCGTGCGCCTCGGCAATATCTTGTCGCCGGTGAAAGTGGTGGAACTGTCCGGAGGGGTGGGCGGCGCACGCCTCGCCCGCGGGTTGGCCGGGGTGCCCGGGACCCACCTCACCGTCGTGGTCAACACAGGGGACGACGAGACTTTCCACGGGCTCCACGTATCGCCCGACGTCGACACCGTCCTCTACACCCTTGCGAATCTCGAAGGGCCGGAGGGGTGGGGAAGGTCAGGGGACACCTTCGCCTTCAACGACGAACTGGCCCGTTTCGGCGTGGACAACCGCTTCCGGCTCGGCGATCGCGACCTGGCCATGATCGTGTCCCGGACCGCACGGCTCGGGGCGGGCGACTCCCTCTCGGAGATCACTGCAGACGCCGCCGCTGCCTTGGGGATAGAAGCGACCGTGATCCCCGTCACCGATGGCCCCATGCGCACCGAGGTCCTCCTCGAGTCGGGGTGGACCGCCTTTCAGGAGTACTTCGTGCTTCGCCAGAACCGGGACGAGGTCCGGGAGGTCGCATACCGCGGAGCGGACGAGTGCAAGCCCGCACCGGGCGTGATCGAGGCGATCTCCGACGCCGATCTCGTCGCGATCGCGCCGTCGAACCCACCCCTTTCCATATGGCCGATCCTGGCGGTCCCAGGAGTCCGGGACGCGATCGCCTCCCACTCGAAGGTGGTCGCTGTGAGCCCGCTCTTCGGCGGCAAGGCTCTCAAGGGCCCGGCGGACCGGGTGATGGCGACACTCGGCCTTCCTCCGGGCAACCAGGGGGTCGCCGACGCGTACGAAGGCCTGATCGACATCCTCGTCGTCGACTCTGGCGACGCCGGCGAGATCGTTACCGGTCCGGTAGTGGTCGCCGAGGACACCCGAATCGCTGCCCGGGAGGACGCCGTCAGGTTCGCGACCAAAATGGTCCGGTTGTGACGCTGGAGATCCATCCGCTTTCAGGCATCGGGAGGGTCGAGCGCGGCGACGATGTCGCCGCGTTGCTCATCCCCGCGCTGGAGCCGCTGGACCCGCGCTCGGGAGACATCGTGGTGGTCACACACAAGATCGTCTCCAAAGCGGAGGGAGCGGTCCGACCGATCGAGGGCGACGAGGAGGAGTTCAAGAAGCGGCTCGTCGAAAGCGAAGCCGTCTCGATCGTCCGAAGGCGTGGCGACCTCATCATCGCGGAGACCAAACACGGCTTCATTTGCGCCAATGCCGGGATAGACCGTTCCAACGCGGATCCGGGAACGGTCATCCTGCTCCCGGACGACCCCGACAGGTCGGCCCATCGGATCCGAGTCCGACTCGAGCAGGCCTTTGGTGGCGGGCTCGCCGTCATCATCTCCGACACCTTCGGCCGACCCTGGCGGAGAGGTCTGACCGACATCGCCATCGGCATCTCGGGGATGGGCGCCATCCTCGATCTGAGAGGGACGCTCGATTGGACCGGCCGCGAGCTCGAGGTGACCGAGATCGCTGTCGCGGACGAGGTGGCCGCGGCGGCCGACCTCGTCATGGGGAAGGCATCGGGCATCCCCGCGGCATTGGTACGGGGAGTCGAGCTCCCGCCAGGCGAAGGCCGGGCACGCGACCTCGTCCGTCACCCGGACGAAGACCTCTTCCGCTGAGATCGTTACGCGCCTAGGCGCCGGGGCGACCGAGTCCCCAGTAGTCGAGACCAGCCCGCCTGACTTCCGCCGGATCGAGGAGGTTGCGGGCGTCGACCACCCGGTGCCCCTTCATCACACCGGCCACCTCTTCGAGGTCGACCGTGCGGAACTCGGGCCACTCGGTGGCGACGAGGAGGACGTCCGCGCCTCGGGCGGCAGCAACCGGCGACGGTGCGAGGGCCACCTGGTCCGTCTTGGCTTCGGGGTCGTAGGCGACCACTTCGGCGCCTTCCTGTTGGAGGAGAGCTGCTACTCGAAGGGCTGGTGACTCCCGGGTGTCGTCGGTGCCGGCCTTGAAGGCCACACCCCACATGGCGATACGCCGGCCGCGCAATCCGCCCCCGGCCGCCTGACGCACCCGTTCCGCAAGACGGCGGCGCTGTTCCTCATCGGCGCTGATCACCGCGCGAAGCAACCCGAAGTCGTATCCGGCGTCCTCGGCGACCCCGATGAGCGCAATCGTGTCCTTGGGGAAGCACGACCCGCCGTAACCGGGTCCAGGCTGGAGGAAGTGCGGTCCGATGCGATGATCGAGGCCCATGCCCTTGATCACGTCGATGACGTCGGCCCCAACCGCCTCGCACAGGTTCGCCAGCGTGTTGACGAAGGTCAGCCGGGCCGCCAGGTACGAGTTCGACGCGTACTTGATCATCTCGGCCGAAGTGGGGTCGGTGAGGACGATCTCGGTGTCGACGGCCTGATACAGCGAGGCGACGCGCTCGGCATCACCCCGGTCGAAGGCGCCGACCACGATGCGATCGGGCTCCAGGAAATCGGGGACTGCTCGTCCCTCACGGAGGAACTCGGGATGCGAGACGACGCGGCCGGGGCTGCCCCTGTCGGCAAGGCGCTTCGCCAGGGTGGCGACGGTCCCGGGGGGAACGGTGGACTTGACCACGAACAGGGTCCCATCCGCCACTTCCGTGGCGAGCTCATCGGCCACGGCGTAGATGTAGCTGAGGTCGGCTCGCCCGTCGGGACCCTCCGGCGTCGGCAGACAGAGGAACACCAGCTCGGCCCCTGCCACGGCATCGGCGTTGTCACCGTGAAAGGACATCCGGTCCGATACTGCGGCCAGCAGTTCGGGCAGACCTTCTTCGTAGATCGGCACCCCGCCCGCCTGGAGCATCTCCAGCCGCTGCGGGTTCGCCTCGCCCAGTCGGACGGTGTGGCCGAGCTTCGCCAGACCGGCGGCGCTCACCAGGCCGACGTACCCGGCACCGATGACGGCGATGTTCATGGAACCCCCTAGACGAACGATTCGGTGGCGTCGATGTCGACGACCATCAAGGCATGGTACCTGCGGTTGTTCATCCCAACGGGGTGAACACTGCCAGCAGCCGACCGAGGTGATTGGCGCCGGATGCGTTGGCGGCGGCCCCGGACCGGAAGTTGGCCAGGACCTGGCTGGCCTCGGGTTCCTTGGCCACGACCACGGAACGGCCGTCGATGGTGCGGTTCACCGCAGGAAGGGTGGTCCCGTCGAGGCTCCCCGTGAGGACCCCTCGGAAGTCCCAGGCGAGGGCAGCCACGGACGCGCCGGCAAGCCTGCTGTCGATCGTGACGTACTTGGACATGGTGCGAGCGACTGCACCCGCCTCGGTCACCGTCGAAGGTGACTTCAACTCGGACATGATCGCCCGGATCAACTGTTGCTGGCGAGCGGAGCGGCCGAAGTCGTCGGCGTCCACCGACTGCCACGAATCACCCCTGCGTTCCTGGTAGTGCCGCGATCGGGCGTAGGCGAGGGCCATCTTCCCGTCCAGCCTCTGATTGCCGGCGTCGACCGACAGACCGGACTTCGTGTCGCGAGCGGGGTACGGGAAGTCGATGGTGATCCCGCCCAACTCGTCGACCAATCCCTGGAACCCGACGAAATCGATCTCCACGTAGTGGTTCACCTCGACCCCGAGGTTCTGCTTGATCGTCTCGACCATCAATCGACTCCCGCCCAATGCGTAGGCGGCGTTGACGCGGTTGTCGTCGTGGCCCGGGATGCTGACCCACAGGTCTCGTGGGATGGAGAGCATCTGCATGACCGAGCCCTTCCCATCCACCTTGACGAGGATGATCACATCGCCCCGAGCGCCGCCGAAGGACCCGAAGTTGGTCAGATCGTCGAGGCCTTCACGCGAGTCGGAGCCGACGATGAGAAAGGTGAGGGAGTCTCCGGTCGCGGAATCGAGGGCGCCGGTCACTTCGTCGTCGGTGTCGGCCCGGGCCAGGAAGTCCTGGCCGGTGCGGACGGCCCAGAGCGCGAAACCGGCAGCCAAATTTGCCAGCACGAGAATGCTGATGACAGACACCTTGAACCAGCGCGAGGGGCGGCGTCGTTTGACCTGGGGTTGGGGGGAGACCTCGGACATCTCAGTGTTCGACGTTCGACAGCCTATCCATGGTTCCTGGATTACCCGGAAGACGGACGATGCGCACCTGGGTCGAACTATCGTCGGTGCGAAGCATTGGAGGTCATTTGGCGGTTCTGGCCCACGAGGGGATCTACTCGATCATGTACGGCTCGTGGCCCATCCCGGTGGGCACCGCCCACCGCACGGGCTACATCGCCCGCCCGGACGAGGCGGGCAGGTTCCCCGTCGTCATCGTGGTGCCCGACCTGAACGGCTTGAACAGCTTCGAGAAGGACCTCTGCCGCCAGTTCGCTCGCTCCGGGATCGCTGCGGTCGCCATCGATCTCTACAGATCGGACGGCGACGCCCTCGAGGCCTACAACCAGTTGTCCGACACCCGAGCCCTCACCGACCTCGACGAGACCTACGAATTCGTCGTCTCCGACGATGTCGCCTGGAACGCAGGAGAGAAGGTCGGGCTCCTGGGACTCGACGTGGGAGGTCGGTTCGCCCTGGCCAAGGCGGCCCGCACCCCATGGGTGGCCAGCCTGGCGTGCGTAGGGACCCCCCTCACCGGCGACGAGAATCGCGAGATCAAGGTCGCCGATCACCTCGCCCACCTTCCCGTGCCCGTGCTCGCCATGTACGGAGCGGAAGACGAGCTGGTCGCCGCGTCGACCGTAGACGAGGCCCAGACGCGCAACGCCCACGGCCAATGGCTCCTGTACGAAGGTGCGGGCCACGGGTTCCTCGACCCCAGTGCCGAGGGATACGACGCGTCGGCAGCTGGCGACGCCGTTCAACGCATGATCGCCTTCTTCAAGGCGACGTTGCCGCCCGCCGAAGTCGAAGAACTGGGGTAAGAGACCCTCAGCGGATGTGTCGCACCCGGCCGGCGTGGAGAGTCTCCACCTGGCCGTCGACATCAACGACCAGACCCCCGTCTGCGGCCACGTCGATTGCCCTCCCGGAGCCATTCGGCTCCCACGCGATCTCCCAACCGAGGGTTGCGCACACATGCCGATACTCGTCTCGAGGCCACCCCGGCTCGCCCACGAGCCGCAGGAACTCTGCGGCCCAGAGGCTCCCGATTTCGGCGTGCCGGTCGGGGCCAGGGTCGTCGCGATAGAGGACGCCCACTCCCTCCGGCGCGTCCGGCCACCAGAGGTTCAGCCCCAGACCGACGACGACCGACCCTTCTGAGACTTCGACCAGGATCCCTCCGCACTTCCGGTCATCGATGAGCAGGTCGTTGGGCCACTTGAGCCGGACCTCGGGAACGGCGCGCACGGCCGCGATCCCGGCCATCAACGAGAAGGGCCGGCGGTCGTCTCCGGACGGGACGAATGCCACGGAGGCCGCCAGCGCCCGGGGTGCGTTCCACCACTCGGCGCCCGTCCTCCCTCGTCCGGCTTCCTGTCTGGGCGTCATCACCACCACCGGGATCTCGCCCAGCATCCCCCGGGCAGCGTCTTGAGTCGACGACGCCGAGTCCAGGCGGACCTGTCGATATGGTGTAGCCATCTCGTCTCCTGGCAAGTCTGAGACGTTGGAGCATACGGAGGAGAGTTGGGGACCGAAGCGCGCATAGAACAGCTCAGGGCCCTACGCGAGCAGGCGCTGAACGCCGGCAACCAGCGGGCGGTCGCCCGCCAGCACGAACAGGGGAAGATGACGGCGCGGGAGCGCCTCGAAGCCCTGCTCGACAAGGGATCATTTCAGGAGATCGACCAGTTCGTCCGTCATCAGACGGTCGGCTTCGGCATGGAGGACAAGCGCCCCTACGGGGATGCTGTCGTCACGGGACACGGCACCATCGAGGGAAGGCCCGTCTTCGTGTTCGCGGAGGACTTCACCGTCTTCGGCGGCTCTCTCGGCAAGGTGGTCGCCGACAAGATCTGCAAGGTGCTCGACCTCGCCCTCCAGACCGGCACCCCCGTCATCGGGCTCAAAGACTCGGGCGGAGCTCGAATTCAGGAGGGCGTGTCGTCACTGGACGGCTACGGGCGCATCTTCGAGCGGAACGTCAGAGCCTCGGGAGTCATCCCCCAGATCTCGGTGATCATGGGGCCGTGCGCCGGTGGCGCCGTCTACTCCCCCGCCCTCACCGACTTCGTCTTCCAGGTCGACCAGACCTCCCACATGTTCATCACCGGCCCGGACGTCATAAAGGCCGTCACCGGTGAAGACGTGACGATGGAGGAGCTCGGCGGGGCGATGGCGCACGCATCCATCTCCGGAGTCACCCACTTCGTCTATCCGGACGGTCGGGAGGCTCTCGAAGCCGTGCGGTACCTCATGTCATTCCTGCCGCAGAACAACATGGAGATGCCGCCGTACTACCCGACGGCCGACCGTCCCGACCGGATCGACGACGCCCTGGACTCCGTGATCCCCGACTCGGCAGCTCAGCCATACGACATGAAGACGGTGATCGAGACGATCCTCGACGACGGCGAGTTCTTCGAGGTCCACGAACGTTGGGCTCGGAACATCGTCATCGGGCTCGGCCGACTCGACGGGCACCCGGTGGGCATCATCGCCAACCAGCCGGCGGTCATGGCCGGCACCCTCGACATCGAGGCGTCGGAGAAGGCTGCCCGGTTCGTCCGGTTCTGTGACGCATTCAACATCCCGCTGCTCACCTTCGTCGACGTGCCCGGGTTCCTGCCTGGCGTCGCTCAGGAGCACGGCGGCATCATCCGACATGGCGCCAAGCTCCTCTACGCGTACTGCGAGGCGACGGTCCCCCGCATCACGGTGATCACGAGAAAGGCATACGGAGGGGCCTACCTGGTCATGAACGCCCGGGGCGTCCGCGCCGATCTCGTGTTCGCCTGGCCCTCGGCCGAGATCGCCGTCATGGGCGCCCAAGGCGCGGTCAACATCATCCACCGTCGCGAGATCGAGGGTGGGGAGGACCCCGAAGGCAAGAGGGCGGAGCTCATCGCCGACTACGAGGAACGCTTCAACAACCCTTACGTCGCTGCCGAGCTGGGGCTCGTCGACGAGGTGATCGAGCCGAGGGAGACCAGGGCGAAGCTGATCCGCGCCTTCAGCGTCCTCCGGTCGAAGCGAGAGACCATGCCTCCTAAGAAGCACGGAAACGGTCCCCAGTGAGGACCGAACCATGAAGTCGATCCTCATCGCCAACCGAGGCGAGATCGCGGTCCGTGTGATCCGCAGCGCCCGAGAGTTGGGCATGCGCACCATCGCCATCTACTCGGAACTGGATCGTGACGCTCGCCACGTCCATCTCGCCGACGAGGCCTGGTTCGTCGGGCCGGCGCCGGCCGCCGAGAGCTACCTCAACCAGGACCGCATCCTCGAGATCGCGCGAGAGTCGAAGGCTGAGTCGATCCACCCCGGATACGGGTTCCTCTCCGAGAACGCAACGTTTGCCCGTCGGGTGAGCAAAGCGGGCTTGGTGTGGGTAGGCCCGCCCCCCGAGGCGGTCGAGGCGATGGGCGACAAGATCACCTCCCGCCGCAATGCGGAGAGCGCAGGGGTCCCCACGGTGCCCGGCCACACCGATCCGGTGAGCAGCGTCGAAGAGGTGGCCCAACTGGCCCACGAGTTCGGCTACCCGGTCGCGATCAAGGCGGCACACGGCGGCGGCGGAAAGGGCTTGCGGGTCGTGCGCCACCTGGAGGAACTCAACGAGGCCTTCGAGGGCGCCAAGCGGGAGGCAGACGCCTACTTCGGGAATCCGGAGGTGTACGTCGAGAAGTACCTCGACCGGCCCCGCCACATCGAGGCGCAGATCCTCTTCGATTCACACGGCCAGGGCATCTTCCTGGGTGAGCGCGACTGCTCGGTGCAGAGGCGGCACCAGAAGCTCATCGAGGAGACACCCGCCCCCGGTTTCACGCAGCGCCAGCGTCGCAATCTCGGCCGCGCCGCCCTGGCGGCCGCCCGTTCGTGCGGGTATGTCAACGCCGGCACCGTCGAATTCCTCGCCGACCAGAACGGGGACTTCTACTTCCTCGAGATGAACACCCGCCTCCAGGTCGAGCACACGGTGACCGAGATGGTGACGGGCCTCGACTTGGTCGAATGGCAGATCCGCATCGCATACGGGGAGAAGTTGACGATTTCCGAACCCGAGCCCGACGGTCATGCCATCGAGTTCCGGATCAACGCCGAAGATCCGTACCAGGGATTCCTCCCGACGCCCGGGCAGGTCGTGGAGTGGAGCGAGCCGGGCGGTATCGGGATCCGGGTCGACTCCTGGGTAAGCGCAGGCACCGTCGTGTCTCAGTACTACGACAATCTGATGGCGAAACTCGTGGTCTGGGGCCGGACCAGGGAAGCGGCCATCGCCCGCGGCAAGCGCGCCCTCGACGAGTTTGAAGTGAGCGGCGTCGCCACGACGATCCCCGCCCACAAGGCGGTGCTCGATCACCCCGACTTCCTCGCCGGCACGCACCACACAAAATGGATGGAAGACGCCGTGAACCTGGAGGGGGCACCACCACGCGTTTCCCCGGCCCTGCCCGAGGACGAGGCACTCGTGAAGCGGGACATCACCGTGGAGGTCGGCGGGAGGCGGTTCGAGGTGACGTACTGGGCCCCGGAGGCCTCGGTCGGTGGGCAACCGCGCCGGCGCCCACCCAAGCTCAGCGCCTCGGGTGGCCCGGCGTCCAGCGACGGCGTGGTGACCGCCCCCATGCAGGGGACGATCGTCAAGGTGCACGTCCGAGCGGGTCAGCCGGTCAAGGCGGGCGAACCGATCTGCGTCCTCGAGGCCATGAAGATGGAGAACGAGGTCACCAGCCCCACAGCCGGTGAGGTGGTCGACCTCCGCGTCGAGCCCGGCGACACCGTGTCGGCCGGCCAGGTCATCGCCATCGTCAAGTAGCTGGGTAGCACGACCCATCTCCGACCTACTTGGCAGCAGTTAGCCTTAGGTCCAACGACAGCTGGGGTTGGCATTGAGGCGGAGGGCGTTACTTCTCACTGTGGCGGGCGTTGCCGCGTTCGCCCTCGCGGTCGCCGTGGACGCGGTTCCCGAGGGGTTCCAGCGGGAGTACTTCTACGGTGGGGGCACTGGGACCAACAACCTCGTGTACCCGACGAACCTCGAGTTCGCGCCGGACGGATCGA
>CAYLYQ010000018.1:0-33001 GCA_964388105.1 uncultured Acidimicrobiaceae bacterium | reverse complement strand
TCGACCCCCGCAAAGCCGAAGAGCTACTGGATCCGATGCTCGATGTGGTCGTGGCGGAGGACTGGGAGGTGCTCCAGGCAGACACCTTCGTCCTCGCCCGACGCCGCTGAAGGGGAGGTTGGGTCGCGTGCGGCCCGCACTTTCGAGAAATTCTCATCCGTTCGCCCGGCTCGCTCCGAATGCCTGCCACGAGAGGTTGTGACCTGCAACCACAAGTGAAAGGAATCGAGATGAGGAAATTCGGTCTGGCCCTTGTGGCCATGGCACTGACCATCGTCCCGGCCGTGTCGGCCCTGGGACAGTCGAACGAGGGGCAGGTGATCGTCGTCCACGGCGTACCCGACCTCGCCGTCGACATCTACGTGAACGGTGATCTCACCTTCGAGAACTCGACCTTCGGAGACGTCTTCGGGCCGCTGGCGCTGCCTGCCGGCGATTACGAGATCGAGATCTTCGCCACGGGCGCCGACCCGGAGGCCGACAGCCCCGCCCTGACCGGCTCGGCGAGTCTGCCCGCTGGAGCGGCGGCGACCATCGCGGCCTACCTCCAGGAAGGCGGAGCCCCGACCCTTGGCGTGTTCGTGGAGGACAACTCGACGATCGCAGCCGGCAACGCCCGGGTGACGGCCCGTCACCTGGCGGACTTCGGAGCGGTGGACATCCTGGCCAATGACGGCGCCGTCTTCGAGGGCGTCACCAACGGTCAGGGCGCGGACGTCGACGTCCCCGCCGACACCTACAACATCAAGATCACCGCGGCCGGCGACGCCGCCACGGTGGCCTTCGATGCGGACGTCCCGCTCGCCGCGGGCACCAACACGATCGCCTACGCGATCGGATCGGTCTCCGGCGGGTCCTTCGAGGTGGCAGCCGCCACCCTGACCGGTCTTGGCGAGTCGCCGTCCGGCGTGCCCGCCGGTGAGGCCGGTCTGGCGGCCGAGAGCGGCACCGTCCTGCCGGTTCTGTTCGGCGCCCTCGCCCTCCTGGCCCTCGCCGGGTCGGCGAAGCTCGCTCGCAATCGGGTCTGACGAATCCGAACTGAGACACTGAGGGAGGCCGGGGCATCCCGGCCTCCCTCAGGCACCTGACCATGAGAAGACCCCCCGCCTCGTACCTCCTCCTCGCGGTTTCCGCACTGCTCGCCGCTGGAGCGCTCGTCATTTGGATGCTTCAGGAGGATCGGGAGGTGGGGCCCACCACCGAGATCGAAGAATCTCTTCGACCCACCACCACCCTCCCGATGGCCGAAGCCACCACCTCGGTGGCCCGGCCGCCGGTGGTGGAGGCCAACGAGGTGAACCGACTCGACGGGCTGACGGACCAACACCCCGCAGCCCCCGTCCGCCTCGTCATTCCCGCCCTCGGTGTGGACGCACCGATCGAGCCATTCGGGGTCGACGCCCGGACGGGGCAGATGGCAGTGCCGAGGAACGTCACCGATGTCGCCTGGTACAAGCATGGCCCTGTGCCGGGCGAGGGCGGATCAGCGGTGCTGGCAGCCCACGTCGACCTCATCGGCAGGGGGCCGGGAGTGTTCTTCCGCCTGAGGGACCTCGAACCGCGCGACGAGATCGTCGTCGGGAACGCCGAAGGTGTCGAGGCGAAGTTCGTGGTCGTTGCCCGAACCCTCTATGACAAAGAGGAGCTGCCCCTCGACACCATCTTCGCCACCTCGGGCGCGCCGGTCCTCACCCTGGTCACCTGCGGCGGCGGGTTCGACTCGTCCCGTCAGAGCTACGAGGGCAACGTGGTGGTCTACGCAGTTCCGGCGGTTTCGGTTCCCGTCGACCCTTATTCTGACACCGGTGCTCACTCTTGGCCCTTTGAGGGCTGATTCCGGTCGACCCACTGATCGAGCCATTCCCAGGTCTCGTAGAGCCACCGGACACGCTCGGCAGGCGATTCGGGGATTTCTCGCCGCGGAATTCGTCGGAAGAGCACCTTCACCGTTGCTCCCACCAGGTCACCGGCCCAGATGTCACTGACCGTGGCGAAGCCCTCCAGCCCGGTATGGGCCAGGATCACCACGTCGGCATCGCTGGCTTCGAGGATGGCGAGAGTGCCGCCCGGTCGGGGCGGGAGGACGTGCTCCAGGCGTTGAGCTATTCCACTGAGGGCATCGTCGGAGGGGTCCTCGGCCTGTCGCCGCTCCCGCTTTTGCGGTGTGAACCTGGTGCCTTCGGGAAAGATGATGATCCCTTCATCGGTGCGGAGCGATGTGGCCAGCTCCCGGATCCGCTGTCGCTCCGGCTCCGACCGGTCCGGGCTTCGGGTGACGAAGCAGTTCGGCAGTCGGTTTCCGGCGATGTCCAGCGCCGGGTCGGCGAGGAGCTCACTCTTGAGCACGTATCGGAGACGGGTCCCATATGGCCGGGTGACGAATGCCGCCGGAAGCAGAGTGTCGATGATCGACACGTGACGGGAGAGCAGGATCAGCGGGCCCCTGGTTACGGACTCGCCTCCCTCGATGGCGAATGTCACTCCGAACACCCGTGCCACGATGGCGAGGTTCCACGAGACCCAGGTCGCCTGCAGGCGGTAAGTCGAAGCGAGACGCGCCCGGCGACCGAGCGCGGTCGTCGCCCCGAGCGCGGCGACTGCCCACACCTCACCAACGAGGTAGAGCCACCCGAAGAGGACGAGACGCACGGTGACCCAGCGCCAGCGCCCCGCTCGGAAAAGGTCGACAAGAAAGGCGATGGAGAGGACCAGCGGGAGGGCCGCCGTCGTCACCAGGAACGCTACGAGCAGCGTGGAGACGGAGATCAGCCTCCTGAGGAAGGTGTTCTTCACCTCGCCGTGACCGGTGGTTCCTGAAGGAACAGCCCCTCGGGGACGGGTCGTCCCGTCCGGATCAGGGCCACCTTCCATGAGGGCGACCAGCCCATGGCCCACCGGAGAGCCCTGGCGGTGGAGGCTCCGACCTTCACCGCGCCGACCCGTCGCCGCAGGCCAAGCACCTGGCGAATCCGAGGCGGGATGGTGGCCACCGCCGCCTCGAGGATGAGCCGGTAGCCCATCTTGATACTCCGGTCGAGGGGCGGGTCCGTGAGGAAGGCGATCGCATCCTCCATCTCGGGAGAGGGCCCGATGTCGGGGTGGTCGGCGATCCAGAGAGCGAGCGTCTTCGGGTCCTCGGGCATCGGGTCGGCTCCGAGGAGCCGCCCGATCCGTGTCTGCTCCGTGACGAACCTGCGGGCGTCGGCTTCCGAGAGGGGGTTGGCGCCGTAGACCTGGTTGGCCACGAGGAAGGACTCGGTCAGCGCGTTGTGCACCCACGCCGAGAGACCCGCGTCGGAGGCGTCGTAGGGAACACCACGGACGGACACGCCCGCAATCGGGCTGTGGACCCGCCGGACTCGTGCCACCGCCTGCTCGACTTCGGGCATGGCACCGTAGGTCGTCGCGGTCACATAGGCGGATGTCCGAGAGAGACGGCCGAGTGGATCTTCGCGGTATCGCGAGTGGTCACCAACCCCCGCCACCACTTCGGGGTGCGCGGCCTGGATGAGGAGGCCACGAAGCCCCCCGACGATGGCGGCGATGTCCCCCATGACCGGCCATGAGATCGAATCCGGCCCGAGCAGGCCAGGGTCACCCATATGGTCCAGGGTTGACGCCAGCGGGTAAGGGGCGTGGGAGAAGGGGCCGGTGGCGGCCCGGGCGACCCGCCGGCGCACCGACCGCAACCCATCGCGTGCGAGATCGGATTCAGTCATGCTGAGAAGGAAAGGGTAGAGGTGGCCGGAGACTTCGGGTCATGGGGTTCACTCGCATGCCGGACATTCGGAGCCGGGCATCGCCACGGATCACCCACTTGGCTGTGGGTTCCCTAAGGTGCCGCGCAATGGCATCGATCATCGGATTCGGGGGATATGTGCCGGAGCGCGTCGTCACCAACGACGACTGGGCCAAACGGCTGGACACCAGCGACGAGTGGATCACCCAGAGGACGGGCATCAAGCGCCGCCGATTCGCGGCTGACGACCAGTCCACCCTCGACCTGGCCTTGGAAGCCTCTCGTAAGGCTCTGGCCGACGCGGGCGTGGAGCCGTCCGACATCGACGAGATAGTCCTCGCCACCGACACCCCCGAAATGCTCACGCCGGACACCGCGGCGCTGGTCCAGGACGGCTTGGGCTGCCGCAACATCCCCACCTACGACCTCGGCGGGAGTGGGTGTGCGGGTTTCGTCCAGGCCGTGGACGTGGCGGCCAGCAGGATCGCGACCGGGACCCGCAACGTCCTCGTGATCGGGGTTGAGGTGATCACACGCCTGATCTCGCTGGAAGACCGGGCGACCGCGGTCCTCTTCGGTGACGGGGCGGGAGCCGTGGTCATGGCGCCGGGCCCCGGACGGGCCGACTTCCTCGGGGCCGTCAGCGGCACCGACGGCTCCGCCGCCGAGATCCTCACCCTCGCCGCGGGCGGCACCCGCAACCCCTTCAATGAGGAGACCCTGGCCAACGGCGACTACAACCGGCTGGTCATGGACGGGCGGAGGGTGTTCACCGAAGCCGTTCGCCGCATGTCCGAGGCGTCGGAGGCCGTGTTGGAGAAGGTGGGCCGGACTCTCGACGAGGTGAAACTGGTCATTCCTCACCAGGCCAACCTGCGGATCATCGATGCGGTGACGAAGAAGCTGGGCCTTGCGGAGGAGCGGGTGTACGTGAACGTCCACGAGTACGGGAACACCGGCTCGGCAACCGTCCCGTTCGCCCTCTACGAAGCAGTCGGCCAGGGCCGCATCGTTCCCGGAGACCTCGTTCTGCTCACCGCCTTCGGGGCCGGCTTCCACTGGGCCGCAGCCGCTCTCCAGTTCTAGGAGAGGGCGGCCCGAGCAGCCGAGTAGCCGCACATGCCGTGCACCCCTGCCCCCGGTGGGGCCGCCGAAGAGCAGAGGTAGACCCCGCCGCCGAGGTCGTACGGCCTCTTGTTCCCGAGTTGGAGCACCTTGGCGATGCCGAATCTGCCCCCGCCGATGTCGCCGCCGATCAGGTTGGGGTTGTGCGCCTGATAGTCGTTGGTCCTCATCACCGACCGGTGGGCGACGACGTCCGAGAACCCTGGGGCGAACCGCTCGATCTGGCGCTCGATGGCATCGGCCATGTCGACTTCGGAGCCATTGGGCACGTGGCAATAGGCCCAGAGCGTGTGTTTGCCGTCAGGGGCGCGGGTCGGGTCGAAGAGGGACTGCTGGGCTGCGAGGACGAACGGTCGCTCCGGATGCCCGCCGGAGATCACCTCGGCCTCGGCGTCGCGAATCTCCTCGTAGGTGCCGCCCAGGTGCACGGTGCCGGCCTGGCCGCTGAGGGGGTCGGCCCAGGGGACCGGCCCATCGAGCGCGTAGTCCACCTTGAAGACTCCCGGACCTGGTTTCCAGGCAGCCAGTCGGCGGGAGGCGGAGCCGGAGATGCGGGTCACAGCCATCGACCGGGCCGCGGGTGGCATCACGTCCAGCAGGTGGAGCTCGCCGGGGAGCTCTTCGACCCGGGTCACGGTGCGGCCGGTCTCGATCTGACCGCCCAGGGACACGAGCCGCTCAGCGAGGGCGGCGGTGATCCCGTCCGATCCGCCGCGGACCAACGGCCATCCCATCGCGTGGCCCACCGCGCCCAGCATGACACCCACCCCGGCTGTGGCGAGGGCGTTGAACGCGGCGATGGCGTGGGCCGCGAGCCCCGCCAGCAGTGCCTTGGCCTCGGCCGTCGAGAAGCGCATGGCCAGGACTGCGGCCGGGGGCCCGCCACTGAGCCCGGCGCGGACGAACGCCCCGAGGTTCCTGGGCGGCATGGTCATGGGGCGCAGGACGACATCCATGATCTCGGTCAGCGAGTCCGCCAGGGGCCCCATGAAGCTCTGGTAGCGGCCCGCGTCGTCGCCGAACTGGGCGGCGGTCTCCTCGACCGACCTGAAGAGCGCCACGGCACGCCCGCCATCGAGGGGGTGCGACACCGGGATCGTGGGCTGGATCCAGTCGACCTCGAGGCCGATCTCGGCGAAGAAGGGCGATGCCAGTCCCGAAGGGTGAATGGCCGAGCACACGTCGTGGCGGAATCCCGGCAGGGTCAGTTCCTCGGTGCGCGCCCCTCCTCCGATTCGGTCCGACCCCTCGACCACCAGCACCCTGCGACCGTTCCGGGCCAGCTCGACGGCGGCGGCCAGGCCATTGGGCCCTGCCCCCACCACCGCTGCGTCGAAACCCGGCATCGGGTTGATTGTGGCCGAAACGCGAGGAGGGAGGGACCTTTCGGTCCCTCCCTCACTCATGCCCTCCGGGGGCTGGCCGTCAGAGCAGAACTGCCCTGCGCCGAATCCTGAGGAAGACGTACCCGACCAGAGCCAGGGTGACTCCAGTCACGATGGCCATGGCGGACAGCGCGTAGGAGATGATTCCCAGGCTCAGCGCCGTGGTCAGCGTCGTGGCGTCCAGCCAGGAGGCCCGGTCGGCATTCGGGACCATCACTGGCTCGCCGTCGGCGTCGAGAACTGGGTTCCCGGCCTCATCGAGCTGGGGGATCGTCCGTGGCATCTCCGAGTAGTAGAGGCCACCGGTCCGCTCGAGCTGGTGATGGTTGATGATGTCGGCCTGCGCCCACATGGTGAACGGGCCGCGGACCGCCGCTTCGGGGATGGCGGCGTCGTCGGGGGTGGTGATGTTCTGTGTGGCTGCTTGGTCCCATGTGTACCAGGCGCCGAAGACGCCGCCGACCACTGCACCCAGCCCGACTGTGAGGGCAACGATTCCTGCAATGAGAAGGAGGGAACTCCGCTTGGTCGGCGGGGCTTCCTCTCTGATCGTCCGGTCTCTTTCGAGGATTGAAGACATTTTGAAGACCTCCCGTCTTCGTGTTGGCGACTTGCCAACGTGCACATCATCGGAGCTCGTGAATCAGCTCACGAGGGGAGAAAGTCCCCTGACCCGGGTCGAAAGTCCCTGTTCAGGTGCCCGTGTAGTCCGGAGGGCGCTTGGCGAAGAACGAAGCCAGTGCTTCCGTCAGATCGTTGGACACGAGACGGGCGGAGTTCCATTGGGCCATTCCCTCCAAGGCTTCCGCAGTGGTCTTCCCGCGATTGGCCTGGATCATTCGCTTCACGCCCTCGATGACCAGGGGCGAGTTGACCGCGATTCGCCGCGCCAGGTCTTGGGCCGCGGCGACTGCGGCCGCGCCATCCTCATGGACGGAGGACACGAGGCCGGTGCGCCAGGCCCAGTCGGCGTCGAAGTCGTCCCCGGTCAGAGCCATCTCGGCGGTGACGGCGTCGCCCACGACCGCGGGGAGGCGTTGCAGGGCGCCGACGTCGGCGGTGAGGCCCATCTTCGTCTCCCTGATGGAGAAGACCGCGTCCCGCGCGGCCACTCGCAGGTCGCATGCCGAGATCAGGCTCATCCCCGCACCCAGGCAGTAGCCGTGGATCGCGGCAACGACCGGAAGGGGAGATTCGGCAATGGCGTTGAAGGTGCCCTGGAGCCGCAGCACCTCCTCGTAGACGGTCCTGGCGGTGGCGGCGTGGGATGTCCCCGAGGGAGCCATGCCGGCCAGGAAGGCGACGTCGATGCCTGCGGTGAATGCCGGCCCCCGCCCGGCGAGGACCACGGCCCGTGTGGAGCCGTCCTGTTCGAGGGTGTGGATCGCATCGGGCAGGTCTTCCCACATGTCCTCGGACATGGCGTTGAGCTTGTCCGGGCGGTTCAGCCAGACGGTGCTCACCGGCCCCGACGATTCGACCTCGACATGGGCGAAGTCGGTCACTGATTGGCTCCCCGCCACGCCTCCCTGAACTTGGTTCGCCCGCCGAAGCGAAGCAGAGCCCCCGAGTAGATGCGGCCGGCGATCCGGACGAGGACCAGGATGGAGACCAGGACGATCGTCACGGACGCCGCGAACTGCCATCCCGGGATGGCGTCGAGTGCCACGCGAATGGGCACGACGAACGGGGCTGTCAGTGGGATCAGGGTGCCTACCACCGCTGCGGTGCCCTCCGGATCCTCCAGGGCGGAAAAGCCGAGGAAGAAGCCGCCGACGGCCAGCATCGACATGGGGAAGGCAACGCCCTGCGCGTCTTCACTCCGTGAGACCAGGGACCCTGCGGCACCGAACAGGACGGCGTAGGTGAGGAAGCCCAGGATGAACCAGAGGATCAGGTTGGCGATCATGACCGGGTCGAGGCTGGGGATCTCGATGTCCGAGTAGCGGACGGCGATCAGGGCCACCGCGATCGTGAGCACGAACTGCGTCAAGCCGAGCGCGCCGATCCCGAGTACCTTCCCCCCGAGGAGTTGCCACGGTCGGAGCGCTGACAGCAGGACCTCGACAACCCGGCTCGACTTCTCCTCGGTGACGCCGGTGAGGATCCACGAGCCGTAGATCAAGATCGCCAGGTACAGCAGGATCATCCCGACCTGGGCCACGATCCAGCGGGAGCCGCTCTCGTCATCCCCGGCGCCGCCGTCGGCGATGTTGATCACCTCGAGGGCATCCGAGGTGAGGGTCTCGATGACCACGGCTGCCGTTTCGCCGTGTTCGGCGAGCACCTCCTCGAGAGCGCGGGCGGCTGCTGCCTGCTGGAGCAGCCCGGAGACACCCGCGCCGGCGAATCCGGTGGTGCGCACCAGCATCACGGAGTCGTCGACGAGCACGGCGTCGATCTCGCCCGCCTCCAACGCCGCCTCAGCGGCGGCGCGGTCTGTGTACTCCGTGGTCTCTATCTCGACCGAGGGTTGCTCGGCGTCGGGCTCGTCTGCGGCGTTGCCCAGCCGGACGGCGGCATCGACGATTGCCGCCCCGCCCTCGCCGACGAGGCCCACCGAGTGCCGTTGGGGGCCTCCGCCGAGCACCTGCGGGAGGATGGCGACGGCTCCCACCATGAGGATCGTCACCACGGTGGTGATGAGGAAAGTCTTCGACCGCAAGCCCTGTTTGATCTCGCGCATCGCGACGAGTCCGAGGCCCCTCACCGGACGGCCTCCCGGAACAGATCGGAGAGAGAGGGGGCCGTGTAGGAGAAGGTGCGCAGATGGCCCGAATCCTGGGCCCGGG
Organism: uncultured Acidimicrobiaceae bacterium; assembly: GCA_964388105.1. Lineage (GTDB taxonomy): Bacteria > Actinomycetota > Acidimicrobiia > Spongiisociales > ZC4RG35 > ZC4RG35. Next base: position 23,960 of record CAYLYQ010000018.1, on the reverse strand, counting down.
CCAGCAGGGGCCGGATGTCGGCGTCGGCGCTGATGGTCAACTCGTGGTGGCCGTCGTTGCTGACGAGGTTCTGCACCTCGCCGAGAGTCGTGGTCAGCAGGGAGATGTCCCCGTCGAAGTCGATCTCGAGTCGGCGATGGGGAGATGCCTCCTTGAGCGTCCTGACGTTGCCGTCGACGACTATGCGGCCCTGATGGATGATGGCGACCTCCTCGCAGAGGTCCTCGACCAAGTCGAGTTGGTGGGAACTGAACACGACCGCTTTCCCGGCCCGGGCGGCGTCCCGGAGGATCTCCGACATGGTGTCGACCGCGATCGGGTCGAGGCCGCTGAATGGCTCATCGAGCAGCATGACGTCCGGGTCGTGGACGAGAGCGGCAGCAAGCTGCACCCGCTGCTGGTTGCCGTGTGACAGGGCCTCGACGTTGTCTCCGCTGCGCTCGCTGAGACCCAAGCGCTCGAGCCACCTGTCGGTGCTGGCGGCGGCGTCAGTTTTGCCCATCCCATGGATTCGGCCCATGTAGACGAGCATTTCGCGGATGTTCATCTTCGGGTACAGGCCCCGTTGCTCCGGCATGTAGCCGAATCGCCCGACGGTCTCCTGTTCGAGGGGCTTGCCGTCCCAGAGGACCCGGCCGGAGTCCGGCCTGATCAGCCCGAACACGGCTCGCATGGCGGTGGTCTTGCCTGCCCCGTTGGGGCCGAGGAACCCGAGAATGCGTCCCGGTCTCACCGCAAACGAGCAACCGTCCAGGGCACGGATGTCACCGAATGACTTGTGGAGGTCGTCGAAGACCAGCATCGGGCGACCAGGCTAGGGGATCAGTCCAGGAGGGTGGGCCGGTAAAGGCGGTCGTGCATCCGCAACGCGTAACGGTCGGTCATCCCCGCCACGTAGTCGATGGCCCGGGTCTGGGCGTCGGCGCCGGGCACCGTGTAGGTGTCGGGGACCTCCTGTGGATGCTCGGAGTAGTACCGCACCAGGTCCTGGATGACCACGATCGCCTTCTGCTTCTGGGCCTCGGCGTCAGGGCTCAGATAGACGTGGCGAAACATGAAGTCGCGCAGGCTCCCCATCTCCTCCAACTCCTCGCCCCGCATCCCGACCGTCCCGGTGGCGTGAGAGTGCTCGATGACCGCGGTCACCATCGAGTCGATCCACTCCCGCGAGGTCGCCCCGAAGGTGGTCAAAGCCGAGGTGGGCAGATCGTGGTATTCGATGACGCCCGCCCGCAATGCATCCGACACGTCGTGGGTGAGGTAGGCGATGCGGTCGGCGAACCGGCACACCCAGCCTTCCGGGGTGTTCGGCGGCGGGTCGATCTTCCACGAGTGGGCGCGAATGCCGTCCAATACCTCCCAGCTCAAGTTGAGCGGCTCGAGCAGGGACAGGGTCCGAACCCCGTGGGAGGAGTGGAGCCACTCGCCTTCGACGAAGGGGGTGAGGGCGTCCTCGCCGGTGTGCCCGAAAGGAGAGTGGCCGACGTCGTGTGCAAGGCAGATGGCCTCGGTGAGGTCCTCGTTGAGCGCCAGTGCCCGGGCGATCGCTCGCCCCACCTGGGTGACATGGATCGTGTGGGTCATCCGGGTGACGAAGTGGTCGCCGTCCGGGTTCAAGAACACCTGCGTCTTGTGCTTGAGCCTGCGAAAGGCCTTGGAGTGGATGATCCGGTCCCGGTCGCGCTCGAAAACGGTCCGGAACTCGTCGGGAGCCTCTTCTTCGAGCCTGCCCCGCGACGCGTCCGCCTTGGTTGCCGCCGGGGCCAGCAGCTGATGCTCGAGGCGCTCGCGCTCCGCTCTGGCCCTACGGGCGAGGGAGGACATCGTCGAGGGGGGTCTGGAGCTGGACGAGGAGGAACACGAGCGTGGCCACTCCAACCATGGCGAGAACGATCATCCCGATTCGCTGGATGGTTCCCGCCGCTCGGAAGGCCAGGACCGGGCCCGGCTCGCGGCGACCGGTGATGATGCGGCGCCGCAGGCGCGCCGAGATCGTGTCGATGATCAGCACCACCAGGATGGTGAGGAAGAGCACGGTCCCGACCCGCTGGTAGTTGCGGAACTGCATCTGCTGCACCAGTTCGAGGCCGATGCCCCCGGCACCGATGGCGCCGAGCACCGCGGAGGCACGGATGTTGACTTCGAACCTATAGAGCCAGTAGGCCACGATGACCGGCAACACCTGCGGCAGCGCCCCGAAGCGGATCTGAGCCAGGCGTCCGCCTCCGACGCTGGCCATCGCCTCCACCGGGCCGGGGTCGATCCCCTCGATCGCTTCCGAGGACAGCTTGCCCAGTGTGCCGATCGAGTGGAGCCCGATGGCCAGGACCCCGGTGAGCGGGCCGAGCCCCGTGATCGGGATCAGGATCATGGCCAGGAGCAGCTCGGGGAAGGAGCGGATGATCACGAACAGGTTCTGGATGACGTTGCTGACGACCCCGTTGGAGATGTTGCGGGCGCCGAGGACGGCGAGTGCGAGGGAGAGGACGGCGGCGATCATGGTGCCGATCCAGGCCACGAACAGGGACTCCATGACCTTGGGGAAGGCGCGCTGGACGACTTCGGCCGAGAGGTCCGGCGGGACCATCAGGCGCAGCAGGTTCCAGATGTCGGCGGGCGCGCTGGCGATGCGCTCCCACGACAGCTCCAGCCCCATGGCGGCCCAGATGACGGGGAGGAGGATGGCGAGGGTGACTCCCAGCCGGAAGAGCTTGGGGCCGAGCGGCTCCTTCGGCCGGGTCACAACGGGGGGATCGGCGACGACCGTCACACCAGCCTCCGCCTCAGCCATACGCTGATCCGCTCGAGCACGAACACGATTACCACGATCAGGATCACGATGGCCAGGATCCGGTCGTACTGATAGAAGACCCTCTGGGCTTCGAGGACCCGCCCGATCCCACCGGCGCCGACGATGCCGATGACGGCGGACGCCCGGATGTTGAGCTCGAACACGTAGAGGGCGTAGGCCACGTAGTTGGGGAGCACCTGGGGCAGGACCGAGGCCCGAACCGCCGGCAGGTGGCCCGAACCCGTCGCCTTGGCGGCTTCGAGCGGGCCCGGGTTGGCGTCGTCGATGGTCTCCGAGAACAGCTTCGACATGATCGCCAGCGAGAACATGATGAGGGCCAGCACGCCGGCGAATGGGCCGATCCCGACGGCGGCCACGAATATGAGCGCCCAGAACAGATCGGGCATGGTGCGGACGAGGTTCATCAGGCCCTTCGCCGCCAGGTAGCTCTTCTTGCCAGGGGCGGTCAATGACGAGGCGTAGAAGGCCAGGGGGAGGGCAAGCCCGCACCCGAGCACCGAGGCGACCACGGCAATGCGGATTGTCTCCACGATGGGGTTGGCCCGCAGGGGCGCACCGAACTCCCAGGAGGGCGGCCACCACCAGGTGCCGGTCTCCCCGATGGCCCAGGCGAAGTCCGGGGGCCAGTAGCCGTCCAGGTTGATGTTGGTGAGGTTGCTGATGATGAGGGGGATGGAGAATCCGACCGCCGCCGACGCGAACACGGTGAACATGAGCACCGACGCCGACACTGCGAGCGCCGGCAGTCGGGAGATGGCGGAGTAGAGGGCGGCGAGGCCGATTCCCAGGACGAACACACCGGCCGCTGCGTAGTCGCCGGCACCGAACACGGGGTCGAGTCCCCGGCGCAGCGAGGAGGTCGGCACCAGGACCCCGATCGTCTCGGCCGCGGGGAGGGCGAACGCCCCGGCGAGCACCCATGCGAACGCGGTGGTGAAGACGCTCGAGTGCTGCACCCCTCTGCGCCACAGCACGAACGCCGAAGCCAGGGCAGTGGGCACCCACGCCCCGGCGAAGGTGATCGCGAGGACCACGTCGACGTCCTCCGGGACGCGCGGCAGTGCCAAATAGGAGAGGACTCCGGATGCCACGAAACCGGTGGCCAGGATGGCGCGTTCGGAGTTGGTCAGTGGGATCTTTCCGAGCCAGAGCCCCGCCAAGGCACCGGCGGCGATGATCGCTCCCCACACCAAACCCCAAGCCGTCTGGGCGGTCAGGGCGCCCGCCACGCCGATGCCGACGCCGATCAGGAGCGGAAGGGCCATCGTCCAGGCCCGACGCGGAGCAGGAGGTCGGACTTGGTCGGCGGCCAATGCCGCCTCCACGGTCACAGTTCGGCGCCCTCGAGGAGGTCGTCGGGGGTCACGGAGCGCCCGTAGATGCCACGGAAGGTCTCTTCGTCGACGTCGGCGATGTCCCCGTCGTAGACCAGCTCACCGGCGCGCAGGCCGATGAGGCGCTTCCCATAGGCGCGGGCCAGGTCGAGGAAGTGGAGGTTGATGATGGTGGTGATGCCCAGGTCGCGGTTGATCCGGCGGAGGTCCCGCATCACCGTGTGTGAGGTGACCGGGTCGAGCGACGCCACCGGCTCGTCGGCCAGGAGGACGCCCGGCTCCTGGGCCAGGGCGCGGGCAATCCCGACTCGCTGTTGCTGTCCGCCGGACAGGTCGCTGGCGCGGACGTAGGCCTTCTCCACGATGCCGACCCTCTCCAGTGCCTGGAGGGCTATCTCCTTGTCCCCATCGGGCCAGAGGCCCAGCATCGCCCGCCAGAAGCCCACCTTGGCGAGGCGTCCCATGAGGACGTTGTTGATCACCGTGGTCCGGTTCACCAGGTTGAAGGTCTGGTAGATCATTCCCACCTGGGAGCGCAGCTCCCGGAGTTGTCTCTGCGACGCGCCCCGAACTTCCGTGCCGTTCACGGTCACCGAACCGGCGGTGATGGGCACGAAGCCGTTGATGGCCCGGAGGAAGGTGGACTTGCCCGCTCCGGACATCCCGACGATGACGATGAGCTCGCCGTCGGGGATGGTGACGCTGACGTTCTTCAAGGCCTGAAACCCGCCTGGGTAGGTGACGTCGACGTTCTTGAACTCGATCATTGGTTGGTTTCCGCCCTATCCGTCAAACCGGCGGGGAGCCTAGCGCGACTGTGGGGCCGACCTCCCGGTCGGCCCCACAGCCACTTTCGTCACGAACTTCGGCTCAGCTTCCGAAGCCCAACTCGTCGATCGCTTGCTCGATGAGAACGAACGACTGCTCGGTCATGGCGTCGGCCCGCGTGAGGTCGGTCCAGCTGTAGATCGTGTCCATCACGAGCTGGCCTTCCTCAGTGGCGATGAAGTCCGCCAGAGCCTGGAAGATGGCGTCCTTCAGGCTGTCGGGCAGGTTGGCGTCGACGGCGATGACGTCGTTGGCGATGGGGGCCGTGATGTTGAACACGATCACCTTCTCGCCCACGTCCGGGTTGGACTCGCGGACGTTGCGCCGGGCGTCGTCGAACGAGACACCGAAGTCGGCATCACCGTTGTAGACGGCCAGCACCGAGTTGTCGTGGCTGCCGGAGAAGGTCGACTCGTAGTCCACCCCATCCTCCAGACCCGCGGCGCGCAGCTCGAGGAGCGGGAAGATGTATCCGGATGTCGAGGTCTCGGTGCCGAAGGCCATCATGCCGCCCTCGACGACGCTGACGTCGACAGGCTCGGGGCAGACGAGTCCGGCCGAGATGCCTTCCTCGCGCGATCCGTCGGCGTTCCAACCCACCTGAAGTGCCGGGGCCTCTCCAATTTCGAAGAAGGCAACCTCCCCGTTCTCGTCGTAGTCGTACTGCCCTTCCACGGGCGCCACTCCGTCACCACAGATCGCGGGATCGTCGGTGAAGTACTGGGCGTGGTAGGTCGACGAGCCGAACCGCACCGACTGGGCCAACAGCTCGATGTTGTCGAACTGACGGGCCGCCAGGACGTAGTTGGCCGGCGCCAGGGCGCCGATCTGCGCCTGGCCGCTGCCCAGGGCAGCGCCGAGGGCCGTGTAGTCCGCGCTCACGATTCCGGTGACGTCCAGGTCGAGGGCGTCGGAGAGGATCTGGGCCAGGACGTCCACGTTGTCCTGCAGCTCCTCGGCCTCGCGTGACGGCACGAATCCGAACGTGAGGGTCTCCGGCCAGTCGGCACGAGGGTCGGCCTCTGTGGTCGTCGTCGTGTCGGCGGCGCCGGTGGTCGTGGTGGCGCCGGCTGTGGTGGTCGTGGTGTCGCCACTCGTGCCGCCGCATGCGGCTGCTACGAGTGCGAGCACCGCCAGCAGCGCCAGTGCTGATCTCTTCATCTTTGGTTCTCCTTGATCACTTCTGAGTCCTGCGAGGAATGGCCCCAAGCGGCCCCACCCCCGGGCAGGCCGTCGGCGAGCGTAGCGACTAACCGGGCGTTGGGCTGAGTCGAGCCACGACCTCGCGAAACTCATCGAAGTCGTGGACGTCGACCGCGCCGGGGACTGGTTCGTTCCACGGTCGCACATAGCGGCACACCGTCCGTAAGGGGCGATGCTTGACGAGCTCGGGGACCATGTGCGGGCCGTCGTCCAGATAGACGTCGCAGTCGACGTCCCACTTGCAATCGATGATGTGGACCTCCGATGCGGGGATGCCCACTTCCTTGACCCACTCCTTGGTGTCCTCGACGGCGTACGCGGGTTTCTGGGTCAGGATCACGATCTCGTGGCCGTCGGAATGGAGCTCGTTGATGGCCTCGATGGCTCCGGGGAAGGGCTTGAGGTGCCAGAAGAGGGACCGCCCGTCGAGATCCGAGGCCCACCGCCAGAACTCGCTCATCTCCTCGAAGTGGGTGAGCGTGATCATGTCGTTCCAGCGCTGCGACTGCGACTCGGCGAGGGCAGTCCCGTGCTGTTGGTTGTAGAACCGCATCCAACCCTCGGTGAAGTTGGCGATCACTCCGTCGAGGTCGATTCCGAGGCGCATCGGCGTGAAAGTAACCGCAAGACGCCGGACAAGGCGAGTTCGTGGCACATGAGCAAACCCGCGTCGCGGCACGGGTGCTAGTTGACCTGGACCCAGGCCATGACTTCGGGGAGCCGGCGGCGGAGCAGGCGGGACGAGACGGCCAACGAGATCCAGTAGAAGAGCACTCCCCATCCAATCCCGATGGCTGCCGTGATCCAGGGGGAGAGGGCTTCGCCGAACGCCACCGAGAGCACGGTCGCCGACGCCGGGATCACCATCAGCAGCCCGATGGTGAAGAACGACACCGTCTGGGCGACGATGGCGAGACATCCCTGTTCGGTCGACTGGGCGAAGACGTCCGTTCCCTCCCGGGGGAGGCGAAGCGGCGTCAACACCGACACCATGTTCCCGACCGCCAGCTGCGAGCCGATGGCGGCGACCATCAGCGGGATCACCAAAGGCATCCAGCGCCAGCTGCCGGTGAAGGCCGCCAGGGCGATGGCGATCACCGACGTCTCGATGACCAGGGCGATGGCCACCGCGAGATTCTTTCCGAGGATCATCTGCTTTGGGGTCACCGGGAGCACGAACAGGTAACTGGCGGCATTCCGCTCCCAGCCGAAGAGGTTGAGGGCTATGGGGAGCCCGACGAAGAGGACCAGCACCGGGGCGAAGAGTGGGGCCCACGAGTTGTCCCGCAGGTCGACCAGACCTGAAGCACCCATCAGCGTGCCGGCTATGCCCAGGCCGACGAAGATCACGGTTCCGGTCCACACGAGTCTCTGTCTGGGGTCGCGAACATAGAAGCGGAGCTCCTTGCGGGTGATGCTGGGCACGATGCCCCACGGTCCGGTGGCCATGCCCTGGCTGCGGGCTCGCTTCGCCGGGCGGCTGCCCTCACGGGGCGTCGTGAGCATCCAGCCGAGAAGACGCCGCCAGGCCATCGCCAGCACCCAGAGACCGGCCGCGGCAGAGGCCAGGAACGCGATGGCGGTCAGCGGGTTGCCGGCAGCAGCTTCGACGATGGCACGCGACGCGGCGACGGGCGGGATGACCACCGCCCAGTCGAGGACGGGCACCGACCGCACGGCCTGGGCGAGGCCGAGGTCGGCGATCGCGCCGGCCACCGCCCGGTAGGAGAAGAAGGCCCCGGCGGCCAGCCCGAGGATGAGGAAGGTGGCGATGTCCCGGCCTCGACGCGTGCGGAGAATGGCCGACACCGTGGCCGAGAAGAGCTGGCTTCCGACGGCGAGCAGCATGAGATAGACGACCGACGCAGGGATGGCCATCCACCATCCCCGGCCGAAGGCCGCGGCGTTGGTGGTCAGGAGGATGACGGGCACCATCGTTGCCGGCGCCACGAGGCTGGCCGCAGCGAGGCCGACGACGAGTTGATTCCCGGTGATGGGGAGGACCGCCATCTGCTGGGGGTCGAGGTTCTCGTCGAGCGGGAAGATGATGACGGGGAGGGTCACCCAGGCGGCGAAACCGACGAGCGCAGCCCAGGCCGCGTAATGGGGAATGGCACTCGGGTCCGTCTCGCGCAGCCACGCCACCGCGTCGAGGTGGTGTCCCGCCAGCCAGATCCCGAGCCACGTGAGGAGGATGGTCGCGATCGGGAATCCGAACGTGCGCTGGCGGTCGTTCCGGACTCCGTTCCAGGTGAGGCGGGCCTTGAGGGCTACGAAGTGCCGTACCACGAGGCACCCTCGGACCCTTCGCCACCCACCGCGGCGATGAAGGCGTCCTCGATGTTGTCCTTGCCCGTGACCTGGCAGAGCCCCTCCGGGGTCTCCTCGATGGTGAGACGCCCGTCGATCATGATCCCGATGCGGGTGCAGAGCTTCTCGACCAGGTGCATCTCATGTGAGGAGAAGACGATCGTGGTCCCGCCGGCGGCTGCCTGCCGGAGGAGGTTCCTGATCAGCCGAGCGGACACCGCGTCGACCCCCTCGAAGGGCTCGTCCAGGAAGAGCACCGGGGGACGGTGGATGATGGCCGCCCCGAGAGCCACCTTCTTCCGCATCCCGCGGGAGTAGTCGCCCACCAGCTTGGAGGCGGCGGCGGTGAGGTCGAGCATCTCGAGAAGCTCGTCGCGCCGGGCGACCGTGTCCTGACGGGTCAGCCCGTGCATGGCACCGGTGAAGTCGAGCAGCTCGGCGCCGGTGAGGCGCTCGTAGAGGTTGAACTCCTCGGGCAGCACCCCGATGCGCGCCTTGACCTCGGTGGGGCTCTGCCAGGTGTCGAACTCTCCTATGCCCGCCGAGCCCGCGTCGGGACGGAGCAGCCCGACGATCATCCTGATCGTGGTCGTCTTGCCCGCGCCGTTCTGGCCGAGGAGGCCGTAGAACTCACCGGGCGCGATGGCGAGGTCGACGTGGTCGACCGCGACGTGCTTGCCGAAGCTGCGAGTGAGCCCTTTCGCCCACACGGCCGCTCTCGGTCTGGCCTCCCAGTCCATCTCCGTCTCGGTCATGGGTTGGGTCACGGGTTGAAGTATCGACGCGTCACGCACCCAAATGAATTCTGGATTTCTCCCTGCCCTTCGAGGGATACATCTCGTCCCTGGGGGCAAGTACGGTGAGAGCCACGTGGAATACCAGGCGCTGTATCGCAAGTACCGGCCGCAGACCTTCGACGACGTCATCGGTCAAGGACATGTCACCACCACCCTGGCGCGGGAGGTGGCGGAGGGACGCGTCGCCCACGCCTATCTGTTCGCCGGCCCCCGGGGCACCGGGAAGACCACGACCGCCCGGATCCTGGCCAAGGCGCTGAACTGCGAGAACCGGGGCAAGGACGGCGCCCCCTGCAACGAGTGCGACAGCTGCGTCGCCATCACCCAGGGCACTTCGCTGGATGTCCTCGAGCTGGACGCGGCTTCCCACAACTCGGTCGACGACATCCGCGACATCCGCGTCAGCGTCACGACCGTCGCCTCGGCGGTGACCTCGAAGCGGGTCTTCGTCCTCGACGAGGCCCACATGCTCTCCAAGGCAGCGGGCAACGCCCTCCTCAAGACGCTGGAGGAGCCGCCGGATCACGTTCACTTCGTGCTGGCCACCACGGAGCCGTACAAGCTGCTCGACACGATCCGCAGCCGGACTCAGCGTTTCGACTTCCACCCTGTTCCCATCGAGGAGCTCGCCGGCTACCTGTCCACGATCGCCGACAGGGAGGGCTACAAGGCCGACGCCCCCGCCCTGGTGGCGATCGCCCGGCACGCCAGCGGGTCGGTCCGGGACTCGCTGTCGCTTCTCGAGCAGGTGGCGGCGTTGGGCACCAGCCGCGTCGACCTGCCGGGGGTGAGGCGCGCTCTCGGGCTCTCCGACGCCGACGCGCTGATGACGCTGGCTCGAGCCGTGGCAGCCAACGACGCCAAGTCCGTCCTGGAGCTGGTCGCCGAGATGGCAGGCGACGGCGTCGACTTCCGCCGGTTCATCAGCGAGGCGATCGGGTTCTTCCGAGGGGTCTTCCTCGCCCAGTACGCCCCCAACCTGGCCGAGATCTCGGACGAAGGCCCCGACGCCCATGAAGCCTGGTCCAAGGCCGCCGAGATCGTCCCCCGCAGCGACGTGCTGCGCGCCATCGACATCCTCGCTGAGGCGCTGGTTCGCCTCCGAGAGGGGCGCGAGGAGCGCCTCATGACCGAGTTGGCCCTCATCAAGCTCACCCGCCCGGAGACCGCGAACGACCCTGAGGCGCTCATCTCTCGGATGGACCGTCTGGAGCGCAGGATGGGGCGACCGGCTGACCCGGGTTCTCACCCGGCACCGGCTCCACAACCCGCGGCCGAAGCGCCCCGCCAGGCGCCGCCACCGGCGGCTGCCCCGGCTGCCGCGGAGGTGGTGACGGAGCAGGCGGTGACAGCGTCGGCTGCAGAGCCCACGACGGCCGATGCCGGCGATGGGGCACCGATCGACATCAGCCTCGAGAACCTGACCAAGGTTTGGCCGGGCCTGTTCGGGAGTCTGGCGGAGGTCCTGGGGTCGAGGCGATGGGCACTGTTCCGCGAGGCGGTGCCGGTGGCGGTCGAGCACCGCACGATCGTGCTCGAGGTTCCTGCCGGGTTCCATCTCAGCTCCCTTCAGGAAGACGAGGCCGTGGCGCGGATCGTGGCCACCAAGGCCGGCGACCTCCTCGGGGGCCAGGTCCGGGTCATGTTCCGGGCTCGGGGCTCTGAAGCGCCCGTGACCAACGACATCGACCTGGACGACCTCGAAGAGCGGCCCGCGGCAGACCCGCAATCACTGCTGGCGTCCGAGCTCGGTGCCCGCGTCGTCGAGGAATGAGTCTGTCCCAGCCCGTGGGTACCCTGGCGCCATGAACCGCCAGCCCGACATGCGCCAGTTGATGAAGCAGGCACAGCAGATGCAGGAGCAGATGGTGGCCGCGCAGGCCGAGCTCGCCCAGGAGCAGTTCACGGGCACCGCCGGCGGGGGAATGGTCACCGCCATCGTCTCGGGCGGTCAGGAGCTCGTCGAGATCAAGATCTCCCCGGAGGTCGTCGACCCCGAAGACGTCGAGATGCTCGAAGACCTCGTGGTCGCAGCCGTTCGTCAGGCCATGGAGTCGGCTGCCAGTGCCGCCTCCGACCGTCTCGGCGGCCTCGCCGGAGGGCTCGGGGGCCTCTTCGGCTGATGTTCGAAGGTCCGATCCAGCGCTTGATCGACGAGCTGAGCCGCCTCCCCGGGATCGGAGCGAAGACGGCCCAGCGGCTGGCATTTCATCTCCTCACGGTGGAGGAGACCGATGCCCGCAGGCTGGCCGCGGCGATCGGCGACATGCGAGACCGGGTGTCCACCTGCGATCGGTGCTTCAACGTGGCTTCCGGAGACCTCTGCGCCATCTGTCGCGACGCGCGTCGTGACGAGAGCGTCATTTGCGTAGTCGAGCGCCCCCAGGACATCGTCGTGGTGGAGAAGACCCAGGAGTACCGCGGTCTCTACCACGTGCTCGGCGGCGCTCTCTCGCCCATCAACGGGATCGGACCGGCCCAGTTGAGGTTCGACGAGCTCAAGGGACGGCTGGGCTCCGGAGTCGTCGAACTGATCGTGGCCACGAACCCCACCGTGGAGGGTGACGCCACTGCGATGTACATCGCCCGTGAGTTCAAGCCCCTGGGCGTGCGTGTCACCCGTCTCGCTTCCGGGCTGCCCGTCGGTGGCGACCTCGACTATGCCGACGAGCTGACTCTGGGCCGGGCCCTCACGGGCCGCGCCGAGCTCTAGCCGACCTCGACCGCCCGGACCCGGGTGGATCCGGGCGGCCCTGGGTGATGTCAGCCCTCGAACTGGTCGGGGAACTGGGCGATGATCCCCGCCGAGAGGGCCTCGGAGAGCATCATCATGTGGTCGTAGGCACGGTCGAACTCGACGATGGCCGCTGCGAAGTCGCCCTCCATGAGAGCAGTGGCGTACACGACGGTGCTGTCGATGTGGCCGTTGAGCATGGGGCTCGTCACCGAGAGCGGCCAGGCCTCTGGACCGGCGGCCGAGACGAACTCGGCGACGTCTTCGGCGTTGGTGTACCAGGCGTCGAGTGCCGTTTGCAGCGCCTCGGTGTCACCTCTCTGCGCGGCGGTCAGCACCGGCACTGCCAGCTCGATGTGTTCGGTGAGCAGGGCGGTCAGCTCGTCGCCGGCGGCGTCCCCGAAGAACGGCTTGATGGCATCGCCGATGTCCGTCTGGTTGGCCAGTAGCCGGTCGAGGTTCGGCTGCAGTTCGTCCGGGTTGTTGAAGAAGGCGTCGACCGTGAAGTAGGTCCAGAACATGTGCTCGGCCCACAGGTCCCGCATTCGGTTGCTCAGAGTCACGTGGGCCCCGAAGTCGCCGGCGTCGCCGACGGTGGTGGAGGCGTGGGTGTGCGTCGTGGTCGGTTCTGCCGGGGGTGAGATGGTCCCGGCGTCCGCACCGCTCGCACAGCCGGCCAGGGCTACGGCTGACGCGGCCACGATTCCGATGATTCGTCGGTTGATGGTCATGGTCATTCTCCTCTTTGCCGATCTTCTAAATCGTGATCGGATTAATTTTAGAATGCCAGACCGTCTTTAGATTGTCAAGAGCAGTTTTAGAAAAGGCAGCGAGGACGACCGGTCGGGCTGGGGGAGGTCGGTGATCAGGAAGGGCGGGCGGAGAGGCGAACGCAGCAATACCCCTCTTCCGGGGCGAAGGTGGCGTCGGCGTCCGAGCCCGACCCTTGCACCATCCCCTCGACCAGCGCCACGTTGAGACAGCAGGTCGTTTCCTGATCCTGATCCCGGAGGGCGTGGAAGGGGCAGTTGCGGAAACGGATCTCCCCGTTGACCGTCACGGGCTCGTAGCCGGTGGCCTCGAGAGCCTCGGCGAGGCCCTCTCTCCCGATCTCCTCACCGGTCCGGTGCGCCGCTTCCACGAGGGCCTCCCGCCGCAGGTCCCCGGTCCTCACCGCGTCGAGAAGGATCTGGGCGGCGAGCGCGTAGCGCCGCGGTGGGACGGACACCTGGTGGTCCCGCTCCGAACGCCGGTAGAGCTTGGCGGGCCTTCCGGCGCCAGGCCCGGTCCTTCCCGTCAGCCGGCGGAACTCGACCTCGAGAAGCCCGTCTTCGGCGAGGCGGTCGAGGTGATGGGCGGCCACCTGCCGGGAGACTTGGACGGCCGCAGCCGCCTCGTCCCGGCCCACGGCGTCGTCGGAGGCGGCGACGAAATCGTAGAGGGCCCTCCGCACCGGTTCGGCAAGCGAGGAAACCGCTTCCAGGTCGCCGCGGAGACTGTCGCCCATATCGACAGTCTAAAACCGAATGGTCGCGCTATTACAAACCGGGACGAGGGTCAGTCCAGGATGCCGTCCGAGGACAGTTGCCGCAGCCGGCTGAGGTCGTGGTGGGCGACCATGTAACGCACCGAGCGGGTCTTCGACCGCATGATCACCGAGTGGGTGGTTGCCTTGTCCTCGCCGGTGAAGACCACGGGCTCGAGGAACTCGCCGCCTGTGACCCCGGTGGCGGCGAAGAAGACGTTGTCCGAGGAGACCAGGTCGTCATTGGTCATGATCCGGTTGAGGTCGTGGCCGTTCTCGTCGGCGAACCGGCGCTCGTCCTCGTTGCGGGGCCAGAGTCGGCATTGGATCTCGCCGCCCATGCACTTGAGGGCGGCGGCGGCGATAACGGCCTCGGGCGATCCGCCGATCCCGAGCATCACGTCCACCTCGTCGTCGTCCTGGGCGGTGGCGATGGCGGCGGCGACGTCACCGTCCCGGAATATCGAGATCCGCGCCCCGACGGCGCGGACCTCCTCGATGTGCCGCTGGTTGCGCTCACGATCGAGGATGAGGCATCTCAGCTCGCCGAGGTCCTTCTCCCTCGCCTTGGCGATGCGGCGCAGGTTCTCGGCTATGGGCGCCTCGAGGTCGATGCTGCCGGCGGCCTCCGGCCCGACGGCGATCTTGTCCATGTACACCAAGGCGCCGGGGGCGTACATCGTGCCCCGACCCTCGGCGATGGCGATCACCGAGATGGCCCCGGGAAGGCCTGCAGCCGTCAGCGTCGTCCCGTCGATGGGGTCGACCGCCACTTCCACGCTCATCCCCGAGCCGGATCCGACCCGCTCGCCGTTGAAGAGCATCGGGGCCTCGTCCTTCTCGCCCTCGCCGATGATGACGACACCGTCGATGTCGAGGGTGGAGAGGTGGAGGCGCATGCCGTCAACTGCCGCCTGGTCGACCGCCTCCTTGTCGCCGCGTCCCAGCCAGCGAGCGGCGCCGAGGGCGGCTGTCTCGGTGACCCGGACGAGGTCGAGCCCCAGGTTCCTTTCGATGGGCTCTGCCATCAGGAGACCTTGACGATCAAGGCGTCTCCCTGCCCCCCACCGCCGCAGAGGGTGGCGGCTCCGATGCCCCCGCCGCGGGCGATAAGCCCGTTGACGAGGGTGACGACGAGGCGCGCCCCCGTGGCGCCGAGAGGGTGACCCAGCGCGACTGCACCACCGTGGACGTTGACCTTGTCCTCCGGAAGGTCGAGGAGCCTGGCCGACCAGAGCGAAACGGCGGCGAACGCCTCGTTGATCTCCACCAGGTCGAGGTCGGATGGCTCCAGGCCCGCTCTCTTGAGCGCGATGAGGAGGGCCTCAGCCGGTCGTTCGTGCAGGGTGGCGTCGACGCCGCCGACCTGGCCGTAAGCGAGGATCTCAGCCACGATCGGCGCGCCCGCAGCCTCCGCTGCCTCCCGATCGGCGACCACGACCGCGGCGGCGCCATCTGAGATCTGAGAAGCGTTGCCCGCAGTGATCGTTCCCTGGGCCGAGAAGGCGGGCCGGAGCTTGGCGAGTGACTCGGTGGTCGAACCGGCGCGGATGCCCTCGTCCGTTGCGACCCGGTCTTCTCCCGAGCCGACCTCCACGATCTCGTTGGCGAAGTGGCCCGAGGCCGCGGCCTGCTCGGCGCGCTGGTGGCTCCGGGCGGCCCATTCGTCCTGCTCCTCCCTCGTGATGCCGAGGCGCTCGTTCTTGAGATCGGAGGACGCACCCATCGTGCACTGGTCGAAGGCGCAGAAGAGACCGTCGTGCTGCATGACGTCAACGGCAGCCGCATCCCCGAGCCGCGCGCCCCAGCGCAGGTCGCGGAGGACGTACGGGGCGTTGGTCATGCTCTCCATCCCCCCGGCGACCACGAACTTGGCCTCACCGACGCGGATGTCCCGGTCGGCCATGGCGATGGCGGACATCCCCGACAGGCAGACCTTGTTGATGGTGGTGGCCGGAACCGTCATCGGGAGTCCCCCGTTGACCGCCGCCTGGCGCGATGTGATCTGTCCTTCGCCGGCCTGAAGGACGTGCCCGAAGAGGACCTCGTCGATGGCGGACGGGTCGATCCCCGACCGTCCGACGGCACCGGCTATGGCGTAACCCCCCAACTCGGCGGCGCGCAGGCTCCGATGCGCCCCGTTGTACTTCCCGATCGGGGTCCGGGCGAAGCCGGTGATGACTGACATGGCCTGGATGGTACCCAGTCCCCGGGACCTGGCACCAGGTCGGGAAAGTGCTCCGCGAGGGCGGCACGGAGTACGGTCTGCGGCCTGAAACTGCTCAATCTCGACCACGTCGCCATCGCCGTCCGTGATCTGGACGCCGCCATCGAGGGTTACGCCGATCGTTACGGCGTGGCGCCCCTCTATCGGGAGGTGGTGGAATCTCAGGGCGTCGAAGAGGCGATGATCCCCGTCGGGGGCTCGTTCGTCCAACTGCTCATGCCCTTGTCCGATGAAACCCCGGTGGGGCGCTTCTTGTCCAAGAATGGTGAGGGAATGCACCACCTGGCGTTCGCAGTGACCTCCATCGAAGCCGCCCTGGAGCACCTGCGAGACCAGGGGGCGAGGCTGGTCGACGACGCACCGCGCGTGGGCGGACGCGGAGCCAGGATCGCGTTCGTCCACCCCGCAGATCTCGGAGGGACGCTCATCGAATTGGTGGAGCTGGGTCGTGACTGAGCCTCAGGTCGAGATCCGGGGCGGAGCGGGGGAGTTCGAAGCCGCGGTGATCGGGATCGTCCTCGACCACATGGCCCGCGAGGAGGCGTCCGCTCGTGCCCACACCCAATCGACCTTCTCCGGCCTGTCGGCGTGGATGCGGGCCACACCTCAGATCAGTCCGGATCAGGTCCTTCCGGTGGCAAGGCCGGGTACTCGCTGACCGGCCGCCTGCGCCTCAGGTCGGACAGCTCGGGCGCCCGGACCAGCAGGGAAGTCAGCAGGAAAACGACCGCGGTGGTGGCCGCGCCGATGACGACCGCCAGGACGCCCACGGCGACGTTGTCGCCCGCCGCGAACACGGAGTTGGTGATCGCCCGCCCGACCAGTGCACCGGCCGTCCCTGCGGCGGCCGAGCGCACCAGCGTCGGGAACAGCGACCCGGCGATCCCGGTGCCGGACTCCCGCCACCATGCCACCAGCAGGGCTCCTGCATAGAGGAGCATGCTCAGCGTGGATGCCGCCGCCATCCCCCTCAGTCCCCAGTTGGCCCGGCCCACCAGCCACATCGGGATCGTCGGGACGAGTGCGGCCGTCCCGATGATCACGGGCAGCCACATCCGCCCCTGGGCGTAGAAATGCCGGGACACGATCTGGTGGATGCCCCACAGCGGGATGGCCAGCGCATAGATCGTGAGCAGCTCGGCCACGGCTGACGCGTCCGCCGTCGTGAACGCCCCGTAAGCGAACAGCACGCGAACGAGGGGCTCCGCGACCGCGATCATCAGGGCGGACGCGGCGGCCGAGACGAAAACCGTCGCCCGCGCCGCGTTTCCCGTCGTGCGGTGGAGCCCGAGGGTGTCACCCCGTGCGGCGAGCCGAGCCAGGAACGGGAAGGCGGCGACGCCAGCCGCCTGGGCCACGACACCGATAGGCAGCATGTTCAGTTGGCGGGCGAATGACAGGGCCGAGGTGGCCCCGTCCGTGACCTGGCCGAAGAAGCGGACGAACTGCTCGTCGAGGACGGCGACCGACTGCCCGATCATGAGGGGGAGGGCCAGCAGGAGGTACTCCCGGATGGCGGCGCGGTCCCTCCCTGGCGTGAACCAGGTCCCGGTCGGCTTCGCCCCGATCCACTGGAGTGCGAAGTTCCCGACCGCGGAGCCGACGACGGCGCCTGCCAGGAACCACTCGGGGGTCGGATTGCCCGCAGCCCAGCCGACCAGTCCGCCACCGATGATCCCGAGGTTGTAGACCAGCGGCGCCAGGGCAGGCATCACGAACCGCCGATGGGTGTACTGCACCGCCATCAACAACGAACCGAGGACCAGGAACACCTGCGCCGGAAGGGCGATCCGGGTCAGGGTGACGAGCCTGGCCTGCTCGCTGACCTCGCCGAAGACCAGGCCGACGAGCGGTTCGGCGAAAAGCCACATGAGGATCGTCAGGGCCCCGATGACCAACGCCACGAACCTGAAGACGGCGGTGAACGCATGGCTCGCGGCTTGCGGCCCGCCGGACTCGAGGCGGCGGCTGAGGACGGGCACGAGCGTGATGGTGAGATAGGCGCCGGCCACCAGGTAGTTGAGGATGTCGGGGACCAGGAAGGCGTGGCGATAGAGGTCGCCCTCGGTCGTGACACCGAACATCCCGGCGAGGAGGACTTCCCGGGCCAGGCCCAGGACTCGAGAGAGGAGGACGCTGGCGCCGATGATCAGCGCAGCTCGCCCCATGCCGATCGGCCGGCTCATCCTGCTGCCTCGAGGAGCTCGTCGACGATTCGCTCCGGGACCACCAGGTCGCCGTAGCCGATTCCCGGCTGCAGACCCGGCTTGTAGTCGCCGTGGAAGTCGCTCCCGCCGGACGCCACCAGTCCGAAGCGGCGGGCGAGGTCGGCGTACCCCTCGCGTTCGTGCCGGTGATAACCGCCGTACCAGGCCTCCAGGCCGATCAGGCCGGCGTCGACCAGGTCTCCGAGCAGCGTCGCCATCTCCCGGGCGTTGGTGATCCCGAGCGTGTGCGGGTGGGCGAGGACGGGGACGGCCCCGGAATCACGGGCGAGCGCAACGGCCTGGGCGGGGGACAGCCGGGGTCGTTCCACGTACGCCGGCCGGCCGCGTGCCAGCCAGAGGTCGAAGGCGCTGGCGATGTCCGGCACGTATGACTTGCGGACCATGACTGCGGCGATGTGAGGCCGGCCGACGGTCCCTGTGCCCGCCTGGAGGGCCACTTCCTCGGCCGTCACCTCGATCCCCTCGGCAGCGAGGGCGGCAAGGATGCCCTCGTTGCGGGTGTTGCGGCCTTCCCTCAGCCAGGCCAGGCGGTCCTGGAGCGGTCCCGGCCCCGGCTGGAGCCAGAGCACGACGAGGTGCATGCCGCCGTCGTACTGAAGGGACAGTTCGGTGCCGGGGATGAGGTCGATGCCGAGGCGATGGGCGGCCTCGAGCGCCTCCGGGATTCCGTCCTGGCAGTCGTGATCGGTCAAGGCGATGGTGGTGAGGCGGTGGGCGTGGGCCAGCTCGACGATGCCGGCGGGCGACACGGAGCCGTCTGATGCCGTGGAGTGGAGATGAAGGTCAACCGCCATGCGCCCCCATGATGCTGTTTCCGCCCCCGGATGTCGCCCCACGGGCCCCGGGCGCGGGTCAGCCGGTGACGTCGATGGTCACCGACTCGATGTAGACCGTCTCCAGGGGGAAGCTCTGCTCCGCCGACCCCGCAGGTTTCACGGTCTCGATCTCGAGCATCCGATCGATCACGTCCTGTCCCTCGACCAGGCGCCCGAGGACGTTGAACGACCGGGTGAGGAGCCGCCCGTTCTCGTGGACCACGATGAAGAACTGCGAGCCGGTGGTGCGCGAGCCGGCGTTGGCCATCGCGACCACGCCGGGTTCGAACTCGAAGTCGGAGCCCGGCCGCTCGTCGGCGATGGTGTAGCCCGGCCCGCCCGTGCCGTCCGCGTTCGGGTCGCCTCCCTGGATGACCAGATCCGAGTACAGGCGGTGGAACGGGACACCGTCGTAGAAGCCCGCGCGGGCGAGGAACACGAACGAGTTGACGGTCTGCGGGAACTGCGCCGGGTTGAGATCGATGACGAGGTCACCGCATGAAGTCGCGATCGTCGCCCGCACCGTCGCGTCGGAGGTGATGTCCGATTGCGGCTCGGGAGCGTCGAAGGTCATCCGCTCGGCGGGCTCGGGCTGGGTACCCCCGCAGGCCGTCTCCTGACCGCGAAGGGTCTCGTACGCCGAAGCCACCTCGTCACCACTGTTGACCAGGCTGAGCACGACGATGGCTCCCACGACGACGAGGCCGAAGACTGCGGCTGTGCCGAGGCGTCGCCCGAGTTCTTTGCGCTGGGCGGCCTTCTTCTCGGCCGCTTTCTTGACGGCGCGTGCTTCCTTCTGGCGTTGGCGGCGGTCGGTCATTGAGGCCAGGACTTTAGGCCCGGAACGAATCCAACTCCCGGGTGTTCGTATTCGGGGCCTCCAGGCTCCAAACTGTGCCGGTCATGCCCATCGTCGTGCAGAAGTACGGCGGCACATCGGTTGCCGACCCGGACCGGATCAATGCCGTGGCCGACCGCATCCGCGAGACCCGGGTTGGGGGCAACGACGTCGTGGTGGTGGTGTCGGCCATGGGCCATGCCACCGACGAACTGATCGAACTGGCGGCCAAGGTCAGCGACTCCCCTCCGCGTCGCGAGCTCGACATGCTGCTCAGCACCGGGGAGAGGGTCACCATGGCCCTTCTCGCCATGGCACTCGACGCCCGCGGCGTGCCCGCCGTCAGCTACACGGGGTCGCAGGCGGGTGTGCTCACCGACTCCGCGCACGGCGAGGCGCGCATCAGCCGGATCACGGGAGAGCGCGTGCGACAGTCGCTCGAGGAGGGCAAGGTCGTCATCGTGGCCGGCTTCCAGGGGGTCGATCCCGTCACCAAGGAGGTGACCACCCTCGGCAGAGGTGGTTCGGACGCCACCGCGGTGGCGCTGGCGGCGTCGCTCGGCGCCGAGGTGGTCGAGATCTACACCGACGTCGACGGGGTCTACACCGCGGACCCACGCATCGTGCCGGTGGCCCGCAAGGTGGCCGAGGTGCCTTTCGACGAGATGCTGGAGATGTCCGCCTCCGGGGCGGGAGTGCTCATGTCGCGATCGGTGGAGATCGGCCGCCGCTACGACGTCCCGATCCACGTCCGGTCCTCCTTCCACGACCAGGAGGGCACCTGGGTCCGCGACTCGACGATGGAACAGGCCATCGTGTCGGGAGTCACTTACGACCGCTCGGAGGCCCGGGTCACCGTCTCCGGGATGCCGCATCGACCAGGAGCCGCCGCCCGCCTGTTCGACGCCCTGGCGGCAGCGAGGATCGTCGTCGACATGATCGTCCAGAACGTGTCGCGCGACGGGTCGTCGGACCTCTCGTTCACAGTTCCGGTCGCGCACTCGGCCGAGGCCGAGCGGATCTCCAAGGAAGTCGGACGCGAGATCGGGGCGGGCGCCGTCGAATTGGACGCGGGCATCGCCAAGGTCTCCCTGGTCGGCGCCGGGATGAAGTCACAGCCCGGAGTTGCTGCGAGGATGTTCACGACGCTCGCCGAGGCAGGAATCGACATCGAGATGATCTCAACCTCCACCATCCGCATCTCTTGCGTCATCCGGGCCGACCGGGTTGCCGAGGCGGTCGACGCATTGCACAGGGCCTTCGAATTGGAAGGCGACTCGGAATGAGCCGCACGGTCGCCGTCGTCGGGGCCACCGGTGCGGTCGGCCGGACCATGCTCGCCATCCTGGAGGAGCGTGAGTTCCCAGCCGACAGAGTCCGATTGATGGCCTCGGCCCGCTCGGCCGGGACCGTCGTCCCCACCCGCTGGGGGGACATCGTGGTCGAAGATCTGGCCGCAGCCGATCCTGCAGGCATCGACATCGCCCTCTTCTCGGCCGGGGGAGAGAGGTCACGCCAGCATGCTCCCCGATTCGCGGAGGCGGGCGCGGTCGTGGTGGACAATTCGTCGGCCTTCCGGATGGATCCGGACGTGCCACTGGTGGTCGTCGGGGTCAACGACGAAGCCGCAGCGAATCACCGCGGGATCATCGCCAACCCCAACTGCTCGACGATGGCCCTGATGATGGCGGCAGCCCCCCTGCACCGAGCCGCCGGTCTGGCGTCGATGGTGGCGGTCACCTACCAGTCCGTGTCGGGGTCGGGTCAGCAGGGTGTCGACGAGCTCCTCGACCAGACGGACCAGCTCCGCGGCGAGATCGACGGCCTGATGGACGGCACCGCTCCCGAGGTCCAGGCCAAGCTCTACCGGCGTCCGATCGGATTCAACGTGGTTCCCTTCGCCGGCGGCCCGTCAGGGGACGACGGCTACACCGACGAGGAGCTCAAACTGGTCAACGAGTCGAGGAAGATCCTCGGGGCGCCGGAGCTGGCGGTCGAGCCGACCTGCGTGCGCGTGCCGGTGCTCGTGGGTCACGGCGTGGCGGCGACGATGTGGTTCGAGCGCCCGATGGCGGTTACCGAGGCCCTCGACGTGCTCCACTCCGCCCCGGGCCTCGAGCTCTGGGAGGACGAGATCCCCACTCCTCAGGATTCGGCGGGGCGCGACGATGTGCTCGCGGGGCGGGTGAGGCCCACCGTGGGCAGGCCTGGTGGCATCTCGCTGTGGGTCGTCGGGGACAACTTGAGGAAGGGCGCTGCTCTCAACGCCTGTCAGATCGCCGAACTGATCTGAGGGATCAGTCGGCCGCCGGCCGCAGCGCCACTTCCTGATCGCGCAGGAGCGCAGCGATCTTCCGCCTCAGGAACGGGTGCGCCTGGCGGATGCCGAGGTCAACGGCGAAGCGGGCGTCGTCCCGGATGTCCAGGACGACTTCTTCACCCTCGGCCCGGACGTGGAACCCGTCGAGCAAGGCGGAGATGCGGACTTCGTCACGCGCCCAGTCGGCGACCTCGAGGTCGCCTGCGGTGACGAGAATCCTGTCGTCGGTCAGATCGACCACGACGTGGATCGGGGCTTCGTCCGTGCCTTCGATCCGAAGCTTGGCGTCGTAATGACCCATGTCACCTCCTCCGAACAGGTTATCGGCCGATTCCTAAACGCCATGTCAAGGCGGTCCTCTCCGCGCGCCACCCCCCTTATCCTGGCTGCAGATGATCGAGGTCGAACCGGTCCCGTCCCCGAAGGGGCTCACTCAGGAGGAGGTCCGTCAGAGGACCGAGGCCGGGTTGGTCAACGACGTCTACGAGGGGCCGAGCCGCACGGTCGCCGAGATCATCCGGGCCAACGTCGTCACCCGGTTCAACCTTCTCCTCGGCGGGCTCCTCCTGATCGTGTTGTTCGTCCTGCGCCAGCCGCGAGATGCCCTGTTCGGGTTCGTACTCCTCATCAACTCCGCCATCGGTGTCATCCAGGAGCTGCGCGCCAAGCGCACGCTCGATCGTCTCGAGCTCCTGGCGGCGCCCACCGTGGTGATCATCCGGGACGGGAGACCCGCCGATCATCAGGTCGCCGACATCGTGGTCGACGACCTGCTCGATCTCCGTCCGGGTGACCAGGTCGTGGTCGATGGTGAGGTCGTCGCCAGCAGCGGCCTGGAGATCGACGAGTCTCTCCTCACCGGGGAGTCGGACCCGGTCGTCAAACAGGTTGGCGACGAGGTGCTCTCCGGGAGCTTCGTCGCCGCCGGTTCGGGGCAGTACCGGGCCACGAGGGTGGGCGGCCAGTCCTACGCGGCGCAGCTCGCCAAGGAGGGAAAGCGATTCACTCTCGTCCGATCCGAGATGAGGGAGGGCATCGACTGGATCCTCGGCGCCGTCAGCTGGATCGTGGTCCCGATGATGGTCTTGATCATCTGGAGCACGATGCGCGGCGGCGGCACCTTCCTGGAGGGGCTCTCCGGGGGTGCGGCCTCCGGTGTCGCCCTGGTGCCGCAAGGCCTGGTCCTCCTGGCGTCGATGGCCTTCGCCGTGGGCGTGATCCGCCTGGGAAGGCGCAACGTGCTCGTGCAGGAGATGCCCGCCATCGAAGGCCTCGCCAGGGTGGACGTCATCTGCTTCGACAAGACGGGGACCATCACGGACGGAAAGGTGAGTGTCGAGGAGATCCGCCGGCTCTCCCGGGACGAGTTCGAGCCGGCCCTGGGCGCACTGGTGGCGACCGAGAGTCATCCCAACGCCACACTCCAGGCGATCGCAGCGCGCTTTCCCCAGTCGCCCGGGTGGGATGCGCTCACCACGGTCCGGTTCTCGTCGGCCCGGAAGTGGAGCGCGGCCAGCTTCTCCAGGCAGGGGACTTGGGTACTGGGGGCGCCCGAAGTCCTGGCCCCGACCGACGATCGCGTCATCGAGATCTCGGAGGAGGCTTCGGCGTCCGGCAGGCGGGTCGTGCTGCTGGCGACCACGGACTCGCCTCTATCGGGCAGCGACCGGCCGCCCCCCGGGCTCCGTCCGGTTTGCCTGCTCATCCTCGCCGACCAGGTCCGCAAGGACGCTCCCGACATCCTGCGGTACTTCGCTGATCAGGGTGTGGATGTCAAGGTGATCTCGGGTGACCACCCAAGGACTGTGGCAGCGGTGGCTGCCGAGGCCGGTCTGGAGGCGGAAGGGGTGATGGACGCCCGCCGCCTTCCCGAAGCGGGTCCCGAGCTGGAACAGGTCATGGAAGACGTCACCATCTTCGGGCGGGTCTCGCCGCATCAGAAGCGTGAGATGGTGAAGGCCCTGCAGGCGCGCGGGCACGGAGTGGCGA
>CAYLYQ010000017.1:19841-36131 GCA_964388105.1 uncultured Acidimicrobiaceae bacterium | reverse complement strand
CCACCTGTGGGGGAGTACCCCGAAGGGGGGAGGGGGGCCGGTTCCCAAGTCGTCAAGTGCTTGCGGGTGGGTGGCTGCGGTGGGAGAAATCCTGAGAGGCCCCGGGCTTGGTTTCTCCCCCACCTGTGGGGGAGTACCCCGAAGGGGGGAGGGGGGCCGGTTCTTCAGTCGTGAGCCGGGGACAAATCCTGAGACCCTTCGGCTCGCATGCGATACCGTCGGGGGTCCGTGACCACCGCCGCACCGTCTTACCGCGCCACCCTGAGAACCTACCTCAGCCCCCTCCGGGGTCGGGTGGTCGCGCTCGTGCTGCTGCTCTTGGGATCGATCGGCCTGCAACTGGTCACCCCCTTGATCCTGCGGAGGTTCATCGACTCGGCCGACGCGGGAGCAGCCGTCAGCGTGCTCGTCGCTGCCGGTATCGCCTACATGGCGGCCGGCGTGGCGTACCAGGTCCTCGAAGGGTTCAGCACCTATCTGGGCGCCAACATCGGATGGACGGCAACCAACAGGTTGCGGGAGGACCTGGCGGCCCACCTCTTCTCGCTGGACATGAGTTTTCACAACAACACGACCCCGGGAGAGATGATCGAAAGGGTCGACGGCGATGTAACCGCGGTGGCCGAGTTCATCTCCCGGTTCCTGGTCCGGTTGGTCGCCGCCGGGGTCCTCCTCGTCGGTGTCGTCATCGTCTGTTGGATCGAGTCGCCCGTGATGGGCATTGCCATCACCGGCTACGTGGTGGTCACCCTCGCCGTCCTGATCAAGCTCCGCAGCTACGCGGTCAGTGCCGCGGAGGAGGAGCGGGAGGTCTCGGCCAAGCTCTACGGGTTCGTCGAGGAGCGGATCGCCGGTATCGACGACATCCGCTCATTGGGCGCCGGGTCTTTCATGATGAACCGGTTCGTCCCTGTGACCAGGGAGTTCTTCTTTCGGACCTCCAACGCGTGGAAGAAGCGGATCGCGGTCTGGGTCACGGCCAACACCGCGTTCTGGGCCGGCGACGCCCTGGCGCTCGCAGTCGGTGCGGGCCTGGTGATCAACGGCTCGGTGACCGTCGGGACCGCCTTCCTCATCGTCCAGTACGTGCAGCTCGTGCGGCGTCCCATCGAGCAGATGACGCAGGAGCTGCAGGAGATGCAGAAGGCGGCCGGGGGACTGGTCCGCATCGACCACTTGCGCTCGCTCTCATCCGCCGTCGAAGAAGGTGATCAGGTTCCGCCCCCGGGCCCGCTCTCGATCGAGTTCGAGGACGTCTCGTTCGCCTACGAGGAGCGGGGCGTGCTCGAAGGCGTCAGTTTCGAGCTCGAAGCCGGCCGGTCGTTGGGGCTCCTCGGCCGTACCGGTGGGGGCAAGACGACGATCACCAGGCTGATCACCCGTCTTTACGACCCCACCTCGGGCACGGTGAGGCTTGGCGGCACCGACCTGCGGCACCTGAGATCCGATGCTCTGCGCCGATCGGTCGGGATGGTCACCCAGGACGTTCAGCTCTTCCGTGCCACCGTCCGCGACAACCTCACCTATTTCGGAGACCAGGACGATGCCTCGATCCTCTCTGTCCTCGACCGGGTCGGGCTCGGCGACTGGATCGAGAGTGTCGGGCTCGACACCAAGCTGGGCCACGGAGGCGGAGGATTGTCGGCGGGGGAGCAGCAGCTCCTCGCTTTCGCCCGTGTGTTCATCCAGGACCCGGGTGTGGTGATACTGGACGAGCCGTCATCCCGGCTCGATCCGGCCACCGAAAGCCTCCTGGCCACCGCCACCGAGCGCCTCTTCGCGGGCCGGACGGTGGTGATCATCGCTCACCGGCTGGAGACGGTGCGCACCGCCGACGAGATACTCGTCGTCGACGCGGGCCGCATCGTGGAGCACGGAGACCGGGAGGCCCTGGCGGCCGACCCTCAAAGCCGGTACGCCAGGCTCCTCGCCGCGGGCAAAGGCGAGCTCCTCGGGGGGACGGCGCCGTGACACCGATGCGAGTGGTGTGGGAGATGATGAAGTACCGCCCGGGGCGCTTCCTCTTCTGCACTGTCATCTGGCTGCTGATCCACACGAGCCCGCTCTTGTTCGGCGTGCTCATCGGCATGACCTTCGACCGGCTGGCGGCTGGTTCCCCGATCGCCGAGACCGCATGGGCTCCGGTCATTGCGTTCGCGGCGATTGCCATCGGCCGAAACGTCTTCTTCTGGTTCGGTGCCACGATCTGGGTCGATCACTGGAACGAACAGGCGCTACAGCTCCGGCGAAACCTCCTGGGCTGGCTGCTCGAGGCCCGAGGTTCCCGGGTGGTGCCGGTCTCACCCGGCGAGGCGGTGAGCACGTTCCGCGATGACGTCGACGACCTTGTCGACTATCTGGAGAACTGGCTCGACATGCCCGGCTTGGCCGGGTTCGGGATCGGCGCGATGGTGATCATGGCCACGATCGACGCGCGGCTCACCGTGATCCTGATCGTTCCGCTGGTGCTCACGGTGCTCCTCACCCGCGCCCTGAGCCCTCAGATCAGGAAGCGACGGCGGGCCATGCGCACCGCCACCGAAGACGTCACGGGCTTCATCGGCGAGGCCTTCGGCGGCGTGCAGACGGTGAAGCTGGCGGCCGCGGAGGGCGCAATGTTGGGACGCCTCCGCCAACTGAATCGCACCCGTCGCACGGCGGCCCTGGCTGACACCGTGCTCTCCGAGGTCCTCAAGGCCATCAACCGGAACATGTCCACGATCACCATCGCCATCGTGCTGGTCTTCGGAGCGGAGGCGATCACGACGGGCGAGATGACGATCGGTGATCTCACCGTCTTCCTCGTCTACCTGCCGCGCCTCACCGATTATCTGGCTTTCGTCGGTGACATCATCGCCCAGCACCGCCGGGCCGGTGTCTCCTACGAGCGGCTCAAGATCCTGTCCGTCGACGCCCCCGATGAGGTGCTGCTGGACCGCACACGCGTTTCCCTCGAGGGGGACATCCCCGTCATGGCGCTGCATGACTCCGGGATCGAGCCGTTCCAACAACTGGAGGTGAGGAATCTCAACCACTGGTTCCCCGACGGCGAGGGGGGGATAGCGGGCGCCGACTTCACGGTCGACCGTGGCTCGTTCACGGTGGTGACGGGTCGGATCGGCTCGGGCAAGAGCACCCTGGTGAGGGCCCTGCTGGGCCTGGTGCCAGCTCAGGGCGAGGTCAGGTGGAATGGGAAGCTGGTCGAGGACTTGGCCTCGTTCTTCGTCCCACCTCGGACGGCCTACACGGCCCAGGTTCCCCGGCTGTTCTCCGAGTCGCTGGCGGCGAACATCGGTCTCGGGCGCGCGGGGTCGCGGGAGCGCATCACCGACGCGGTCCGGCTTGCCGTGCTCGACCCCGATCTCGAGCGGATGGAGCAGGGCATCGACACCATGGTCGGGGCCCGGGGCGTCAAGCTGTCAGGAGGCCAGATCCAACGGTCCGCTGCGGCCCGCATGCTGGCCACCGAAGCCGAGTTGCTGGTCTTCGACGACCTCTCCTCTGCGCTCGACCTGCACACCGAGGCCGAGCTGTGGAAGCGCCTCATGGAGCGGCGACAGGTCACCTGCATCGTGGTCTCCCATCGCCGCGCCGCCCTGGAGCGCGCCGACCAGGTCCTGCTCATGGAGGGGGGTCGGATCGTCGACCGAGGGACCCTCAGCGAGCTCCTTGGTCGGTCCGAGCTGATGCGCTCGTTGTGGGCCGAGGAGGACGCCTCACCCACATCGACCACCTGAGTAGCTGGTTCCGGCCGGATCTCAGGAGCCAGGGGACTCCACGGCGCGCACGAGCCTTTCGAATTCGACGCCCGCCAGCCGGTAGGCCTCCTCGACCAGAGCCACGTCACTGGCGGCGACAACGCAGAAAGCCGATCCCTCTTCCGGGACCACGGTGTAGTGGAGGAACTCGATAGCGCGTCCCTCCGCCGAGAGGTCCCCGACGGCGTCGGCCACCCGGCGTGCGGCATCCAGGAAGTCCGACTCCCGAATGCCGGTCTGGTAGTGCTCGATGAGAAAGGTTGGCCGCCCTGCGGAGGCCTCAGCCACACTCTGCCTCGACGGTGCCCGGGGAGGGCTCACCCTCGCCATCGCCCCAATACTCGAAAGTCCCCGAGCCTGTGATCCGATCACCGTCCAGCTCCAGCGACAGATTCCCGGGGGTGAGCTGGTTGGTCGCGATCCAGGCCCAGCTGAGGTCGTTCAGCGAGTCGGCCTGGACCTCTGCCCACCAACCCGACTGGATGGAGGGTCCCCCAGCCGGCGGTTCGAGCCGTCCTTGGCCCGCCATGTCGTAAATCCAGATCCTCATCTGGACTCCGTCGACCAAACCGGTGTAGCCCACGAACGAGTTGTCCTCGTACGCCGCGCCGAGCGTGGAAGCCTCGTCGTGGCCGACCAAGCAGGTGAATTCCGGGAACTCGAAGGTCTCGCCTCCCAGGGTCAGGGTGGCTCGCCCTGCTCCCTGGGAGCCCCCGCCGCTCGGTTGCGTCGGCGCGGTGCCCGCGGTGGACCCGGCCGCGGTCGGCTGAGTGCTGGAACTCTGGGGTTGTGTGCCCGGGGGGCTGGTCGGGGTGCCGTCGGAGCTTGCCGGTGCGCCGCCGCACGCACCGAGGACACCGATCACCAGCAGCAGGAGAAATGAGCGCTTCATGGGTTCGAAGGTACGAACGGGCGCCTATCCCCGCATCGGGGGTCTCCCTACTTTTCTAGCGTCTCCGCGGTCGACGCCGTCATCCAGGTGGCGAGGGCAGCTCGGGAACGCAGGTTCAGTTTGGTGTAGATCCGGCTGAGATTGGCCTCCACCGTCTTCGGGCTGATGAACAGCTCGCCGGCGATCTCTTTGTTGCTGAGGCCCTCGGCGACAAGCCGGGCCACCCTCATCTCGCCTTCGGTGAGACCCCGACCGGTGCCCTTCTTCCTGATTGGTATGCGCGCGAGCTCGGCCACCGCCTGGTCCTCCCACAACCGGGCGCCCAGCGCTCTGAAGGCGGCGATCGAGTCGTCGATCACGGAGCGAGCGGCCCTGCGCTCTCCCCGCCGGCGAAGGATCATGCCCTTGACGAGCAGGCTGCGAGCATGATCGAACGGGAACATCACCTCCCCGTGGTGGGCCAGGGCCTCGTCGATGGTCGATGCGGCCTCATCGAGGTCCTGGTGAGAAGCCTGGAGCAATGCCTTGCAGCGGAGCGCGACAGCTATGTATGCCGCCGCGTGGGCCTCTCTGGCTCGCGCCTCGAAAGTCTCCACCACGGTGCGGGCCGTTTCGAGATCGCCGGATGCGATGAGAGCCTCTGCGTAGTCGGCGCTTCTCCCCCTAGCGGTGGTGATGCCCACCCTTTCCTGAGCCTCGGCGGCGGCAGCGAGATGGGTCAGCGCCTCCGCGTGGTTTTGCAGCGACAACGCGACGAAGCCCAGGACCCCGCCGAACGTCATCTCTGAGTAAGCGTCGTGACCTGCTTCCGCCAGGCCCTCGCGGGCCGTGCGGTTCGCCTCCTCAACCTGTCCGCGGTGGGCGTACACCTGGGCCAGGTTGTACAAGGCGTCGAGTTTTTGGCCCCGCTGCCCGGTCCGGTCGGCGAGTTCGAGGTGTTCCAACGCCCATTGCTCGGCTGCCGCCCAATTCCCGCTCCACAGCTCGAGCTGGGGAAGATGGCTGACTGCGTAGGGCAGCGAACCCTCGTCACCTTCCTCGAGGGCGCTTCTGTAGGTGTGTTCCAGCCAATGTCGTGCTCCTTCCAAGTCTCCTGCGTACTTGAGCCACGCGCCGAGAGCGGCGCTGAACCGGTCGGAGACAGTCGGGTTCGGCGCGATCTTCTCCAGCTCGAGCGCCTTTTTCACCATCTCGTCAGATGGGGACCGGCCCGAGTTGTACTCACATCCGACCATCGCGATCAGCGCGAGGCTGTGATCGATCGGATCAGGGTCGGGAAGGCGGCTGATCAGGTCCAGCGCGGCTCGGGCGTCTTGCTCGGCCCGCCCCATGTCGTCGTAGGCGACCATGGATCGCACCGCCAGAAGGCGCGCTCGCAGTTCGAGGGGCAATCCGTCCGTCATGAGGGCCTCGTCGCATGCCCTGACTGCCTCCGCGGAAGTTGCCGCAACATAGGAAAGCCTGGCCTTCAGATCGAGTGCACGGGCACGCCACTCGCCGGACAGTGGGCCGGCGAGGACTACGTCGACTTCTCGGAAAGCTCGCTCCGCGTCACCCGATCGGAGCGCGAGCTCACCGAGTTTGAGGCGGCGCGCCGCCTCCGAAGCTCGACGTTCGGGCGGCGTCATCCGGCAGGCGAGTTCGTAGAGCTCGGCGGCTACCTCCGGCGCGCCCCGACGCTCCGCCCTCTCCGCCGCCTGCTCGAGCTGGGAGGCAAGGTCGTCGTTCACTTCTTCGGCGCCGAGCGCCAGATGTCGGACCTTGGAGTCCAGGTCGGTACTCGCAGCGGCGAGCTTTCGGTGCATCCCCTTCCTGGCCTGTGCCCCGGCTTCGCCGAGAAGCACCGATGCGTAGAGCTGATGGCCGAACTGGATGGCACCGTCGTGGATGGACACGATTCCAAGGGCGGCCGCCTCCTCCAAGCCAGAGCGTGCGGCATCACCCATGGCGGTGGCGAGCTGCTCAGTGTTCGGTGAGGGGAGGAGGGCGATTGCAAGCAGCACCTCCTTGGCGGTTGCCGACAGAGCGGCCAGCCGGCGCGAGATGAACTCCGTTCGGTGGGCCGGGAGAGGGAGCGGCTCGTCGGGGCCCGGCCTGACGCCGATCTCCTCGAAGGCTCTCGCCGCTTCGAGGGCATAGAGCGGATTGCCGGCGGACGTCTCCCAGATCCTGACGAGGGTGGGACGTCCGTAGGCGCGGCCCAAGCGGTTGCGCAGGAGGTGGAAGGTTCCGGCCATGTCCAAAGGTTCGAGATCGACGACGGTGGTGGCTTCTTCGAGGTCTTCGAGCAGTGGTGGGACTCCAGAGCGACAGCTGATTACCAGGCTGATTGGGCAGTCAGTGAGCCGCCTCAAGGCGAAGGAAAGGACGGCCTCCGAGGACTTGTCGATCCATTGGACGTCGTCGATGCCGATCGTGACCGGCCCCTCGGCTGTCAACTCTCGCAGCAATGTGACGAGACCCGCCCCCACGGCCCGGCTGTGAAACGGGTAATCCTCCGCTTCGGTCTCGAGAAGGGCGACTTCGAGAGCGCGGCGCTGAGGACCGGGGAGGTGTTGCCGGTGCCGGGTGTCTATCGGTGCGATGAGATCGCCGAGAGCGACATACGGCATGGGCGATTCCGCCTCCGCTGCCCGGCATTGGAGCGTGAGGTTCCCGGAAGCTTCTGCCCGGGCCATCACTTCCATCCAGAGCGTGGTCTTGCCGATGCCCGCGTCGCCACGAATCAGAAGACTGTGCAACCCCTCTCTGCGCTGGAGGACCTGATCTGCCTGCGCCAGTTCGGGGTCTCGACCAATGACGACCGACACCTGGAGCAGGGTATTGCGGGCGCCCGCCGCGCGTCGACCGGCCGGTTCGACTCGCGGCGGTCGCCGATGGCACGGTCAGGCGGATGGCGCGTCGCCCTGGGGCATGCACAGCTTGACCGCCGGCTTGACCCTCCCGCTCTTGATGAGGAACGCAAGTGGGCTCTGCACCAGCGTGTGCTCACTCTGAAGCCTCTTGTTGGTGAAGAGACCCATGACCGCGTTGATCACCTTGGTCACGGTTCCGTTGATGTTCAGTCCCAAGCCCGCACGGGCGGCCAAGTCGATGTAGGCGAGGTTGCACACCAGGATGCCCAGATCGGACCCCCGGATGACCCCCGCCGAGGAGATGACGTCCACGTAGGGGCCGACGTCGAACAAGACGAAGCCGAGGCCGAGCTTGAAGCGGACGGCGTGGGCAAGGACGGCCATACTCGCTCCCATCGAGGCCCCGTAGAAGGTGGTCACGGGATCCTTGGTCAGCCATCCGGTGGTCGGGCCGGTGACCTGGAGCTTTCCGTCGGAGTACCCGAATCCGAAGTTGCCGTTGAGCTTCCACTCGCCGTAGCCCTGGAAGTAGGAGCTCTTGGCTGTCATCCCGGTGTTGACGAGGAATCTCTGTGTGATCCGGAAAGTGAAGGGAACCCCTCCGGCAGTCAGCGGGATCGCCAACTCGGCGGGGACGACCACCTGCTTGTGGAAGTTCCCACCGAGGCCATCCTGGCTGACGATTCGGAAGCCTGCTTTCACCGTCAGGTCGCTGTGGATCCGGAACTGGGCCTTCTCGAGCTTTCCTCGGCTGATGCGGAACTCCCAGCTCGCTCTTGGGGTGGTGGCATGGAGGGCAAGAAGTCCTCTCACCTCCGTACCCTTCTCGAAAGCCGTGAACTCGACTCCGATGTCTTGGTTCTTCCGATAGTCGATGGTCTCGAGCTTGGAGAACCCCTTTGCACTAGCCACAGGAGCCTTTCCCCAGTTGGCGTGGATCGGCGCCGGGTTGAAAGTCTCGGTGTCAGGGGCCTCGCCGGCGAGATTGGAGAACGAAATCGGCAGAGTCCGAGGGGCGAACCCGGACGGTTCATCGCCCTCCGCCTCCGCGACCACGTCCTCCACCGTCCAGGGCTGTTCCGGTGTGCTGTAGTAGATGAGCTCGTCGGTCCCGAAGTCCACCTCGCCCTGGAAGTCGGCCTCCAGGAACACTTCGGTGATCTCGACCGGCATGATCACCAGGAGCAGGTCTTTGCCTTGTCGTTCCATGTGAACGATTCGGCCGAGCGCGCGCCCGGTGATGAAGGCCACCTTGTCGACCGCCAGATCGTCTATGCCCTCGGCGTTCGGATTGACCAGGATGTACAAGCCATCCTCCGAGATGCCGCGGATCGCCTGTGCGCCGTTTGGGACCACTACGACATCATCTTGGAGGACCACGTCGGGGTCGGGGTCGACGTTCTGCCCATAGAGGAACTCGGCGTGGGTCAGATCCTGGCCGTTGACGGAGAGGGTGGCGGTGTCGGTGCCGGAACACGCCTGTGCGACCAAGCCGAGCACGACCAGGATCGCGGCCATCCTCGTGGCGGGTCGCTGGCGGATGGCTCGGTTCATGTGTCGGCACTCCCGTCCGTTCGTGGGCTGACCGTGAAGGTCGCCTCGGTCCATTGCAGGTCGAAGGCCTGAATCGAGATACTCCGCACCGTGATGACGAGCGGTCCGGGCTCCCAGTCAGCCCTGACGTAGTACGAGGCACTCATCCGGACGGTCTGGCCATCCTCCAGGTAGACGCCTTCGAAGTTGTCGGGCTGCTGGAGGTATCCGTCGTCGCCGGTGAGGAAGAGCTGACTGCGAGGGTCGAACTGCAGCCCGAAGGCACCGGGGTTCTCGACTTGATGAGCCGTGACGTCAAAGGTGAGTTCCAGCGACCGCTTTTCCACCGGCGGCTGATCGAGGCGGTTGGGGAGACCGAAGCGATAACCGACCACCGTCACCTGGTAGTTGCCTGCCGTCACCGTCGGCCCATCCACGGGGATCAGGTCCGGAGCGACGGGTTGCAGTGGGTAGGTGGCTTCGGCGCCGAGAGGAAGGGTGGCGGGGAGGACGCCCCCGACCGTGAGAAAGACGGTGGCCGCGTCCGGATCGAGCTCCTCGATCGAGTGAAACCGGAGGGTGACTGGAACCTGCGCGTCTGATGGCACTTCCGGGATCGAGTCCAGGGCTCCGGGGTGCAGCCGACCCCGGAACTCGAGGTGCACCGAGGGAGCGAATTGGGCAGGGGCGGAGAACAGGCCGTCGGCTGGCGGAGCGGCCGTGGGAAGCAGTCGAACCAAACCCTCGATCACGGCTTCCTGAGTGGCCGGGTCCCAACTGACGCGGGTCGCCCGAAAGGCGAACCCCGGGTGATTGACCTCCTCTGTCTGGATCTCCGAGTCGAAGGCCTGAACATGGCGTCGTGCCCCGGGCAGATCGGGAAGGGGAGGTGCGCTGCCTGTGTACTTGATCGGCCCGCGATCGGAGATGTCGGGAACCGTGAGTGGAATCATCAGCTTCTGCACCAGCTCCGGTCGGAGCACTCCGATGGCGTGGCGCCCCGCACCCCTGAAGACGACCTGGTATTCCCCATGAGGGTCGGCGGGGACAGGGAAGTCCACGCTGTTCGCTGTCGACATCGTCCAGGCCATGCCCTGGCGTCCCGTGCTGCCGCCTATCGACTCGACGACGGTGCCGTCGGGCCACACCAGGTCGAAGTGATCCTGGGGGTGAAAGCCGCTAATCGGCGCCGCGGTACTGGTGTACTCGTCGAACTCGAGCCGAATCATGTGCTGTCCTGATGGCACCTCGAAACCACGGACTCCGTCGGCGTAGATGCGACCCGCGGCGAAGTGGACGGTGAATCGCCCGACCATTGCCCAGGCCTCCACGGGAAAATCGATTGGCGGTCCGAAGCCGGTCGCCGACCCGTCGATCAGGGCTACGGAAGTCTGGTTCTCACCGAGCGGACCCCAGATGAGCTGGCCCCTTTGGAACGGATCGGTGCCAACCTGGGCGATCCCCGTCACTTCGGCGATGGAGCCCGCCGGGACCATCGAGAGTGGGCGAATCGAGATGTGGTGGCTCTGACCGTCGATCACCACCTGGCCGTTCTCCGCGATCGACACCGGCGAGTCGGCCAGGTTCTCGAATCGCAGCCCTAGATAGAGCAGGCCGTCGTCGCTGTCATAAACCGCGTCGCCGACCGTGACGAGGAAGTGGTCGGACTGGAAGACCACCCGCAGCTCGCGGACAACCTGTGTCGGGGAGAGCGACAGCGGGTTGGTGGTCGTCGTGTCCGGTTCCGTCACGGTCGTGGTCACGTCGGAGGCGCCAGTGCATGCTCCAAGCGCGACGAAGAAGGCCAGTAGGGAGAAGGCCCGTCTCAGCCGCATTGCACGGCCGGGTCTTCGCCCGGATCGGGCGCGGCGACATCGGGGAGCGTCATGGTCGGGCTGGTCGAGGTGATGATCCGCGGCTCGGGCATCGGGCCGGTCGCGCCGCCCTCAGGTTTCCCCGCCGGGTCGTGCTCATTGGGATCGGCAGGGCGGGCCACGATCCGGTAGATGGGCTCTTCGGGAGCGGCCGACTTTGTCATGTTCGGACCCGGCACCTGCCGGGCACCCGTTGCCGTGTACGGATCGTTTCCGGTCCCGGATGACACCTCCGGCGAGTCGGACGGCGGGACCGGGTCCCCTGGACCGGGCTCCTCCATGATCCCGCCGAAGCAACCGCCCGCCTCTCCGGTGGCTGTGACCTCCGCCAGGAACTGCTCCATCTCGGCATCGATCTCTTCCGGGGCGGTGGCCTCTGTCATCAGCTCGTCGACCCAGGAGGATCGGGCAGAGCAGCTGGAAGACAGAAGGAGCACGGCGAGGGCAAACGTCGTCCTTCTGAAGACTGTGAACTTCGTGACCGCCATCGATGCCGAACCTATGAGCGAACCAAAGGGAGGGCATCGGGGGAATCCCTACTGTTTGGAGCGCCGACGCCAGTCGGGCCGGTTCTCCGACACGAGATGTCAGTTTCCTCCTTCCAAGTACCCTGACGGCCGCATGACGAGAAGGATTCCGGACAAGCCCGACATCGAGGGTCTCGAGGCGAAGTGGGGCGTCATCTGGGAGGAGCAGGGCACCTACCGGTTCGATCGCACCAGGAGCCGTGAGGAGATCTTCTCCATCGACACCCCGCCGCCCACCGTGTCGGGGTCTCTCCACATGGGGTCCGCCTTCGGGTACGTCCAGACCGACTGTCACGCCCGATACCGGCGCATGTCGGGCCGGGAGGTCTTCTACCCGATGGGGTGGGACGACAACGGGCTTCCCACCGAGCGCCGCGTCCAGAACTTCTACGGCGTCACCTGCGACCCGTCTCTGGCCTACGACCCCGGCTTCACACCCCCGGAGGAGGCCTTCGAGCCCAGAAGGGCGATCAGCCGGCGCAACTTCATCGAGCTCTGTCATTACCTGACCACCGAAGACGAGAAGCAGTTCGAGCAGACCTGGCGCTCCCTCGGGCTGTCGGTCGACTGGACGCAGACCTACGCCACGATCGACGACCACAGCCGCCGCACCTCACAGAAGGCTTTCCTCGACAACCTGGCCCGCGGCGAGGCCTACTCCCAGGAGGCGCCCGTTCTCTGGGACGTCGACTTCATGTCCGCCGTTGCCCAGGCCGAACTCGAGGACCGGGAGCGTCCCGGCGCCACCCACCGCATCTCGTTCCATCGCGCCGAAGGCGAGGTAGTCATCGAGACCACACGCCCCGAGCTGATCTGCTCCTGTGTCGCCCTGGTCGCCCACCCGGACGACGAGCGCTACCTCGAGCTCTTCGGGGGCACAGTGACGACGCCTGTGTTCGGTGTCGAAGTCCCCGTCATGGCCCATCCGCTCGCCGACCCCGACAAGGGCACTGGCATCGCCATGATCTGCACCTTCGGCGACCTCAACGACGTCACCTGGTGGCGTGAGCTGCAACTCCCGATGCGGGCGGTGATACAACCCGATGGCCGGTTCCGTTCGGACACACCGGAATGGCTCCAGGCGTCGGCAGCCGAGTACGGCCGGCTTGCCGGGCTCTTCTCCAACCAGGCCCGGAGGGCCATGGTCGAGATGCTCACCGAGTCCGGCGATCTCAAAGGCGAGCCGGAGCCGATCACGCACCCGGTCAAGTTCTACGAGAAGGGGGAGAGGCCGCTCGAGATCGTCACCTCCCGCCAGTGGTACATCCGCAACGGCGCCCGTGACGAGGAGCTCCGCAAGGAGCTGTTGGGGCGTGGCGAGGACCTCCACTGGGTCCCGGACTTCATGGCGGTCCGCTACCGGCACTGGGTGGAGGGACTGACCGGCGACTGGCTGATCTCCCGGCAGCGCTTCTTCGGGGTCCCGATCCCCGTCTGGTATCCGCTTCTGGCCGACGGCACCCCCGACTACGACAGCCCGTTGACGCCCACCGCGGACCAGCTCCCGGTGGACCCGACTTCGCAGGCTCCGCCCGGATACGACGAGTCGCAACGCGGCCAGGCAGGCGGGTTCGTCGGCGAGGCCGACATCATGGACACCTGGGCAACATCATCCTTGACGCCCCAGATCGCCGGACACTGGGTCGACGACCCCGACCTCTGGCAGCGGGTCTTCCCCATGGACATCCGCCCGCAAGGCCCCGAGATCATCCGCACCTGGTTGTTCTCGACCGTCGTCCGCTCCCACTACGAGTTCGACAGCCTGCCCTGGCACACCACCACCATCAACGGCTGGATCCTCGACCCCGACCGCAAGAAGATGTCCAAGTCGGTCGGCAACGTCATCACGCCTCAGGGGATGATCGACGAGTTCGCACCTGATGCGGTCCGGTACTGGGCCTGCCACGCCCGCCCCGGTGTCGACACCGCCCTCGACACGGGCGTGATGCGGATCGGCCGGCGCCTGGCGATCAAGATCCTCAACGCGTCGCGCTTCGTCCTCGGGTTCGCCGACGACGTCGAGCCCTCCGCAGTTTCCGAGCCCGTAGACCGGGCGATGCTGGCGGGTCTGGCGAGGGTCGTGGAGGACGCCACGGCTGCGTTCGAAGAGTACGACTACGCCCGGGCCCTCGAGTACGCCGAGGAGTCGTTCTGGTCATGGACCGACGACTACGTGGAACTGGTCAAGGGCCGTGCGTACGGCGAGGGCGCACCCGCTCGGTCAGCCCATGCCGCCCTGCAGCTGGCGCTCAGCGTCTATCAGCGGTTGTTCGCCCCGTTTCTGCCCTTCGTCACGGAGGAGGTGTGGTCGTGGTGGCGGGATGGATCCGTCCATCGCCAGTCGTGGCCGGGCGCCGCCGAGTTCGAAGGGTTGACCGGTGATCCCGAGACACTCAACGCTGCCGTCGCCGTCCTCGGCGCGGTCCGGAAGACGAAGTCCGACGCCAAGACGTCGATGCGGACCGAAGTCGCCGAGCTCGAGGTCTCCAACGACCAGGAGACACTCGACCGGATCCGTGAAGTGGAGCCCGACCTTCTCGAGGCCACCCGTGCGGCATCGATCACCTACGTCACCGGCGAGCCCTCGGTGCGCGCCGTTCTCGCCGAGTAGCCGGCGATGAAGGTCGCAGTCGTCGGTGGTGGGCCCGGCGGCCTGTATCTGGCGACCCTGTTGCGCAGCCACCGTCCCGACTTCGAGCTCACCGTCCACGAGCGGAACACCCCCCAGGACGCATACGGGTTCGGGGTCGTTTTCTCCGACGAGACCCTGGACCATTTCGCCGAGGCCGACTCCGAGTCCTATCGCGCGCTGGCGTCGGAGTTCAAGAGCTGGGGGGAGATCGAGATCCGCCACTTCTCCGGGCGAAGGATCGTCTCCGGTGGACACGGCTTCTCCGCAATCAGCCGGCGCCGGCTGCTCGAGATCCTCGCCGAGCGAGCGCTCGCCGTCGGAGTCGACCTCCGGTTCTCCAGCGAGGTCACCGACCTCGACGCGATCGAAGCGGACGTCGTCGTTGGGGCCGATGGCGCCAACTCGGCGGCGCGGCGGTCGTTGGAGTCCCATCTCGGCCCTTCGGTGGAGCCTCGGGTGAACAAGTACGCCTGGTTCGGCACGCCGAAGGTCTTCGATCGGTTCCACTTCATCTTCGAAGAGACCGAGGCGGGCATGGTGTGGGCGCACATCTACCCCTACTCGGATGACGGCAGCACCTTCATCGTGGAGATGGCGCCGGAGACCTGGCGCAGGCTCGGGCTCGACGCCACCGAGGGGGAGGTCTTCCCGCCCGGTGTCAGCGACGAGCTCGCCCTTGCCCGGTGCCAGGAGTTGTTTGCCGAGCATCTCGACGGCGAGCCGCTGGTTGGCAACAACTCGAAGTGGCTGCAGTTCCCGACGATCAAATGCGCCAGCTGGCATCAAGGCAACACCGTCCTGCTGGGCGACGCGGTCCACACGGCTCACTATTCGGTGGGATCCGGCACCAAGCTCGCCATGGAAGACGCCATCTCGCTGGCAGGCCACCTGGCCAAGGACGGACCGCTGGCCGAGATGTTCGAGGCCTACGAGGCGGAACGACGGCCGGCCGTCGACAGCCTGCAGCGTGCTGCCAAGGCGAGCCTGGAGTGGTTCGAGGGCGCGGACCGCTACCGCCGCACCGAGCCGGAGCAGTTCGCCTTCAGCCTGCTCACCCGGAGCCAGCGAATCACATACGACAACCTGCGTTTGCGAGATCCGGCCTACATGGAGACCGTGGACACCTGGTACGCCGCGTCGGATCACGGAAGCCCCGTAGATGTGGGTCCCGACGTCCCCCCGATGTTCCATCCCTACCGCCTCGGCGACCTGACCCTCCCCAACCGGATCGTGGTCTCCCCGATGGACCAGTACTCGGCCGGGCCCGACGCCGTGCCGGGGGAGTGGCATCTCGTCCATCTGGGGAGCCGCGCCGTGGGCGGTGCAGGTCTCGTCATGACGGAGATGGTCTGTGTCACCCCACAGGGTCGGATCTCCCCGGCCGACACCGGGCTCTGGAACGACGAGCACGAGCAGGCATGGGCCCGGATCGTCGACTTCGTGCATGCCGAGACCCAGGCGAAGATCGGGCTCCAGCTCGGCCACTCGGGTCGCAAGGGCTCCACCAAGCGGATGTGGGAGGGTGACAACGACCCCCTCGACGACGGGAACTGGGAGATCATCGCACCGTCTCCGATCCGGTACCGCCCCGACTCCCAGGTGCCCCGGGAGATGACCCGCCGGGACATGGACGAGGTGCGGGATGCGTTCGTGGCCGCTGCGGAGAGGGGTGGCCGCGCCGGGTTCGACCTCCTCGAGCTGCACTACGCCCACGGCTATCTGATGTCGAGCTTCCTCACCCCGCTCGCCAACCAACGGAGCGACGAGTACGGGGGGAGCCTCCGGAACCGCATGCGGTACCCGCTCGAGGTGCTGGACGCGGTGCGTGAGGTATGGGCCGGCCCGCTCTCGGTGCGCATCTCCGCCACCGACTGGGTTCCGGGCGGTTTCGACGGCGACGACGCCGTGGAGTTCGCCCGTGCCCTGAAGGAGCACGGCTGTGACATCGTCGACGTCTCCACCGGCCAGACCACGATCGAGGCGCGGCCCGAGTACGGGCGGCTGTACCAGACCCCCTTCAGCGACCGCATCCGCCACGAGGCCGACATTCCGACCATGACCGTGGGAGCGGTCTCCTCGATCGACGACGTGCACAACATCCTGGTGGCGGGTCGGGCCGACCTCTGCGTGCTGGCCCGCCCCCATCTGGTCGACCCTTACTGGACGCTCAACGCGGCAATCGACCTCGCATACGAAGGTCATCACTTCCCACCGCAGTA
>CAYLYQ010000017.1:4396-19741 GCA_964388105.1 uncultured Acidimicrobiaceae bacterium | reverse complement strand
GTCGCCCTGTGGGCTGCGGTCGGGACCGCCACGGTCTCCCTCTTCTACCGGCCCAAGACTCTTTTGAGGCTCGCCACCCTTCTGGCTGTCCTGGGCACGGGCGTCCTGGCGTTCGCCCTGCTCACCAACGACTTCTCGCTCGCGTATGTCGCCAAGACGACGAGTCGGGCCACTCCGTGGCCGTACCGGCTGTCGGCGGTGTGGGGTGGCATGGAGGGGTCGATGCTCTTCTACGTGGCGATGCTGCTCGCGGTCGGGTCGTGGGGCGTCCGAGAGCGGGGCGACCTGGAGCGCCGGGTCGTCGCCACCGTCGGCCTCGGCGGGCTCCTTCTCACCGCACTGGCCACCAACCCGTTCGTCCGCCTCGACATCCCCGCGGTGGATGGCCAGGGCCTGCTGGCGATCCTGCAGCACCCGGCGATGATCTATCACCCGCCGATCCTCTACCTGGGCTTGACCAGCCTGGTCGTTCCGTTTGCATTGACACTTGGCGCCCTCGTTCGAAGCGAGGAGCCGGCACAGTGGATCCCGACCGTTCGCCGGTACCTGCTGATCCCTTGGACTCTCCTCACCTTGGGGATGGTCGCCGGCGCCAATTGGGCGTACGTCGAGCTCGGGTGGGGAGGGTTCTGGGCCTGGGACCCGGTCGAGAACACCGCGCTGTTGCCCTGGCTGGCGGCGACCGTCTTCCTCCACACCTCGCGGGTGACGCGACGAGATGGCCGTCTCCAACGGTGGACGATCTTCTTCGCCCTCTTCCCGTTCGCCCTCAGTGTCCTCGGGGTCTACCTGACCCGGTCCGGGGTCACCGGATCGATCCATTCCTTCGCCGAGGACCCTGTGGTCGGTCGGATCCTCCTCATCGCGGCGTCGGTGACCGCAATCGGGGTGGCCGTGGCGGCGATCAGATCCAACCGAGGGCCCGCGTGGGCCCGATCCGGCCCCGGCAGGTCGTCGTGGCTGGCCGCGAGCGCGGTCCTGGTGGGCTTGGTCACTTCTTTCGTCCTGGTCGGATCGGCCTACCCGGCGTACATATCGGTGTTCCGTGGCGACACCGTCGTGCTCGACACCACCTATTTCGTCACCATGGTCCTGCCGCCGTCGATCGGGATCGCCCTCCTCGTCGGGTTCGCCTTGCAGACCTCGTGGGCTGGCCACGGGATCAAGCCGTCGGACTGGGCTGTCTTCGCCGCCGGTGCGGCCGCCTCGACCGGGCTCATGCTGTGGGTCGCCGAGGAGGTCGCTCCGGCGGGACTCGTCCTGGCGATTGCAGCCGGGGGCTCGGTGGCGCTCGTCATCCGCCACCTTCGGGGGCGGTTGTTCGACCCGGCCCGGCTGGCGCATCTCGGCCTGGCCATGGTGCTCGTCGGCGCCGGGGGGAGTTCTCTGGGCACCGACACCGCCATCCGCATGCGGGAGGGCGACACCGTCGAGATCGGATCGCACTCCCTGGAGTTGGTCGAGGTCAGCACCGGAGAGACGGCCAACTTCGTCTACGCCGAAGGCCGTTTCCTCATCGATGGCAGCGTCGAGTTGCGCCCTCAGATCCGGGGCTACGAAAGACAGAGCCTCCCGGTCGCCGAGCCCGCGCTGTGGTCGACGCCGCTGGCCGATGTGATCGTTGCCGTCTCCCTGATGACGGTCGAAGCCGATGGGTTCGACGTGGCGGTGTTCGTCAGGCCGATGGTGTGGTGGGTGTGGGCTGGAGCTCTGGTCCTGACGCTTTCCGGAGTGCTCGCTCTCCGCGGGAGAGCCGGAGTCGGCGCAGAGCCACGTCGACCGGCCACAGCAGGGCGGCGACCAGCAGGAACCACCACCGGAACGATCGACGGCTGACACCGGACTCCAGGCCGTCCGGGTCGAACGCCTGGTTCGTCTCGATCTCCCCCCGGCCCCCGGTTGCGGCCGAGATGGATGCCATCAGGCCGGGGTCGGACTCACCGGGCAGATACTCGGCGGCGAAAGAGCGGGTGGCGATCGCGGTGAGGATCGGCTGCGAACCGTCGGATCGCTCGAAGGAGACACCCACGGCGTAGGTGCCACCCTGGCGCGCGGCGATGGTGACGGTGAACTCGGTGTCGGACTTCCGCTCCAGGCTCACTTCGGTGGTGACACCGTCGGGGAGAGTGATCCGTGCCGTGGGCTCGACGCCGGCTTCGAGGGCCTCGTCACTCTGCAGCGTGATGGTGAGGGTCTCGTCGCTGATCCGCGCATCCACCACCTCGCCTTCCGCACCGGTCAGGGGGAAGGTGTCCCGGACCACGTTGGACCAGAAGTGGGAGAAGCCGTCCCATGCCGCCCAGTTCGCCGCCCATTTCTCGCCCCCGTCACTCGTCCACGCGGTGACCTGGCCGAGCCCCACCCGCCAAGAGGCAAGCAGAGGGTCCGAGAACTCGCCGATCTGGAGCTGCACATCGGAAGTGGGTTTTGCCGTGGTGGCCACGAATCCGAGGAGCGGGGGAGAGGACGCCAGGTCGCGCACGGCGGGCGCGGTGGAGGTGACGGCCGGGAAGAACTCGCCTTCGTTGATGAAGCTCCGGGAGGCAAGGCGCGCCTCCTTGACGAAGATCTCGGGGATCTCGTTCAGGTCACGGCCCGGATAGAACCGGCCCCTGCCTG
Source organism: uncultured Acidimicrobiaceae bacterium (assembly GCA_964388105.1). GTDB lineage: Bacteria > Actinomycetota > Acidimicrobiia > Spongiisociales > ZC4RG35 > ZC4RG35. Next base: position 17,122 of record CAYLYQ010000017.1, on the reverse strand, counting down.
CGATGGCGACCTCCTCCAGTGCTGGTATGGCTCCTTCTCCTGTGCCCACCACCGACACCGTGATGCCCTCCTCGGCCAGCTTTTCCACCTCCGCCACCAGGCTCGGTCCCATGAGCGGGAAGCTCTCGTCGATGGCGAGCTCGCTGGTGAAGCCGTCGGTGAACAGGATGATGTGCTTCAGCTCCTTGTCCGACGCCCTCAGGGCTTCGGCTGCCTCCCTGATGTTGGGAACCACCTTGGTCTCACCGAACGGTGTGATCGTGCCGACCCGCTCTTCCACGAAGTCTCGATCGGGAGCCTCTTGAAGCGGGACGAGCCACCTCCCGCCGCCGCTGAACGCCATCACACCGACCTGATCGTGCGGGCCCAGCGCCTCGATGGCGCGGATGGCTCCCGCCTTGGCGATGTCGGTTTTGTTGACGCCTCCGGGACGATCCATGAAGGACCCGTCGTCGGCGCAGTGGCAAGCGCCCATCGACTCGCTGGCATCGATGAGGAGCACCTGGGCCACCTCGACCTCGCGCTGGGCGTCCACCGCCTCGCTGTCCACGGGGAGAAGCGCCTCGAGCGGGGTGTCCTTGTAGCCGCCGAGACCGAAGGAGTGGGTGCCTCCGACCACGATCAGTCCGCGCCCGAGATTGCGGACGAACCCGTCGATCGTGGCGAGGTGGCTCTCCCCGAGGTCCCGGGCGGCCACGTCGACCAGGACGACCGCCTGGTGGATGGCGAGCTCTTCGATGCCGCCGAGGTCGCCGACCCCAACGGACTCGGTTTGCAGGCCGGCGGATTCCAGCACCGACGACAGGAAGCGGCCGTTCTCCGGCTCGCCCTCGACGATGAGGACGCTCGGAGGCCCGGCGACTTGAACCGCCGCCTGGGTGACGTCGTTGGCCGACACCGCGTCGCCACTCATCCGGACTCTGGCTTCCAATCTCTGCAGCCCGGGCGACGCGGCCACCACCTCGAAGGGCACGCGGTTGGTGCCCGCCACGAGCTCGACCTGTCGTGTCGCCAACGGCGCTCCCTCACTGCGGAGCTCCACCTCGGCGGCCCCGGCGATCGTGGAGAGCACCTCGACGGTGGCGATGAACGTTTCGCCTTCGTTGACACCTGTCGGGACGTCGATTCCGGCGACGGCGGCGTCGGTGCGAGAGGCGATGGAGACCGTGTGCACGTCGACGACGACGCCTAGCGAGCGGAGCCGCTCCAGCTCGGCCTGCAGGTCGCCGGCGTTGGCGCGGCCGTCGGAGACGAGCACCAGCCGCTGCTTGGTCGATCCGTCGAGAACCGATTCGGCAAGTCGCAAGCCTCGACTCACGTTTGATGCCTGGTCGTCGATGTCCCGGGCGGGTGGGAAGAGGACGGAGCCGATGGGTGTCGCCACCCGGGCGTCCGACGCGTAGTCGACCACAGCGAACTGGTTGGAGCCCGCGCCCGACACCGCGGCCTGAACCCACGCCCTGGCGACCTGTTTCGACTCGGCCATCGATGCGGACACGTCGACGACAAAGACCGTCGTCACCTGATTGGAGGGCAGGGCGATCCGCGGGTCGAAGATGGCGAGGAGGACGAGTGCGACGATCACCGCCCTGGTGACCATGCCCCACCGCCATTGCCCTGAAGGGACCCCTCGTGCCCGGGCGCTCACCCACAGTTCGGCCGCGAGGATGACCAGCAGACCCGCCAGGAACCAGGGGAGGAGGGTGCGAGCCAGCGTCGAGGCCTGGCCTTCTTCGCTCGGTGGCGCCGGTCGGATCTCGGGGAGTGCTGTTGCCGGCCGCAGCGCCGACTCGGATGTGTTCGGGTTGGCGGCAACGTACGCCGTCGATCCGTCTGCCGATTCGAGGAGCCAGAGGCCCGCGATGTCGGCGACCGGTGCGGTGTCGGTGAGCGTTATGCGGGCGCGGTTGCCCCTGGGGTCCACGACCGCCGAGTGCTCGCTGCCCACCGGCAGCTTCTCGCCGACGGTTACGGCGGGCGGAGCATCCTCCGCTGCGGCCAGCGCCCCCACCATTCGGGCGCCGATGATGGGATAAGAGACGCTGACGGGGAGGTTGGAGCGCTCCAGGGTGAACGCCAGGTAGAACCACGGGACACCGTCGGTCTCCCCGGAGAGGATGAGCGGCGCGCCCGGTGCGCCCAGCAAGGTGTTGACGCCCTCGACCTCGAGGATCTGCGCGTCGGCGATGGCCAGCGTGGACACGTCGACGTCCTCGAGCAGGGGGTCGTTGGCGACGAGGGTGGGGATCGGGTTCTCGACCCTCCCCGCGGGAATGACGCCGGGGATGCCTCCGGGGACGTCGATGGCGATGAACGGTGTCGTCTGGCCGACCGGCACGGCGGTGCCCACGAAGATCTCGAAATCGACCTCATCGGCTGGGCCCGCTGTGGTGTCGACACCGGGGATGGCGGCGAGGAGCTGATCGACGAAGAAGGTGGCGTCGCCGTGAACCCGGGCCTTGAGATCCCCGAGGACCGGGGCGACCGCGAACCGTTGGTTGTCGTAGGCCAGGAGGTCCTGCCCGTCGAGATAGGCGGCGACCAGGGCCCCGGTGGGGAGCTCGAAGGTCCGCTCCACGACCCGCCCGGCGGGAATCTCGATCGTCTCCGTGAGGACGGTGAGGCCGTCCACATCGAGCCGGAGCGGTTGGGTCGAGGTGGGCCCGCCCGTGTTGGCGAGGGTGACTCTCGCCTGGAGCCCGCCGGGCACCGCCGTCACGGACAGGTCGGTGATCGCCCGATTGGTGTCGGCCTCGCCGATCTTCTCGTAACGGGTGCCGAGCGGTGCCAGCCTCTGCTCCACATCGGTGAGCTGGCCGTCACCGATGAGAACGAACCCGGTGGGGCGGTCGGGGAGCACCAGCGATTCGGCCAGAGCGAATGTGGCCTCGTAGTCCACGCCCGATCCCGTGGTGCGGATCGCCGCGGTGGCGCGGCGAAACTGATCGGGGTCGGCGGAGTTCTCGAGGATGACCACGGGCCGTGCTGTGGCAACGACCACGCTGGCTGTCCCTCCGTCGGGGAGCTCGTCGCGAAGACGCGTCGCGGCGGCAACCGCGTCGGCGAGACGGTCGGGTGACCCGTCGATGGCGCTCATCGACGCCGATGCGTCGATGATGAACACGGTGTGGTCGGCGAGCACGGCCTCGGTGACCACGGCCGGGCGGGCGAGCGAGAGGGCGAAGAGAACCACGGCGGCCAACTGGAGGAGGAGCAGCAGGCTGATCCTGAGCTTCTGCCAGGGCTGAGCGGAGGTGATGGCGTGCTTGAGGCCGTCCCAGTGGAGGAGCGAGCTGACCGGGGTGGCGGGTCGCCGCGGCGTCAACATGTGGAGGATGACGATGGGGATGGCGAGCGCGAGCGCTGCCAGGCCCGCGGGGGCGAGGAAGCTCACCGCAACACTCCGAGCCGGCGCCAGCTCTGCAGGAGGGTCTGCTCGATGTCGTCGTCCGCGTCCACCGACAGCACAAAGCCTCCCGCTGTGGCGGTGACCGCGGCCACCTCGTCCCTCCAGGTAGCGACCCGATCCACGTAGCTGCGCATCACTTCTTCGGTGACGCTCACCGTGAGCCGCTGACCGTCCTCACGGTCGACTAGTTCGAGGTCGCCCCGGTAGTCGGGCTCGACATCCTCCTCGCAGGTGATGTGGACCACGAGCAGGTCGCTTCCACCGGCGCGGAGACCGATCAGTGACCGCCATTGAGGCGTCAGGAGGTCGCTCAACACCACGGTGATGCCGGGCAGAGTCGATTGGCCGAGCAGGTGTCCGGTGGCCTTCGCAAGTGGCGTCTCCCCTTCGGGCTGGAGGCTTTCCAGGTAGGTGAAGAAGCCAGGCGTCGAGGCGCGCCCGGAGAATCGGGGGGCCGGCCCACGGGCGGGAAAGGTGTGGACGGTGACCGAGTCGTGGGCCGTCAAGGCCACGAAGCCGAGGGCCGCAGCCAGCCGTTTGGCCTGGTCGAGCTTGCCTCCGACCGACATCGACGCCGAGGTGTCTACGAGCAGCCGGACGGTGACCTCGTCGTCGGCTTCGAACAGCTTGATCAATACCTGGTCGAGTCGGGCCAGCACGTGGTAGTCGATGCGGCGGAAGTCGTCGCCCGGGTGGTACTCCCGGAAGTCGGAGAAGTCGATGGTGTTGCCGTACCGCTTCGAGTCGTGCTCCCCCCCGAACCTTCCCACGAGGCGCTGTCGATTCCCGATCTGAAGGCTCTCCAGCCTGGCCATCAGAGCCGGGCTGAGCAGGGTCAAGGGGTCCCTCTGATCTCGGCCTTCGGCTCCGGCGTGGTTGCCAGGAGCTCCTCGATGATGGTGTCGGTCCTCAAACCCTCGGCCGTGGCCTCGAAGCCGAGCACCAGGCGGTGACGGAGGGCGGCCGGCGCGGCCCACCGGACGTCCTCGGCGGTGACGTGGGGCCGCCCATCGATGACCGCGGCGGCCTTGGCCGCCAGAACCATCGCCTGCGCTCCGCGGGGTGACGAACCCCAGCGCACGTACCTTTTCACCAGAGGCGGAGCCGTGTTTCCATCGGGATGGGTCGCCTCCACCAGTAGGGAGACGTACCGGAGCAGGTGGGCCGCCATAGGCACCTTCGGGATGTCCGCGATGATCGCCGAGATGGTCGCGGCATCGGCGACCTGGGGCACCTCGGGGGTCTGGCCGGTGGTGGTACGGCGCAGGATCTCCTCCAGGACATCGGCGGTAGGGGGGTTGACGGTCACCTTGAACATGAAACGATCGAGCTGGGCTTCCGGCAGGGGATAGGTCCCTTCGAGCTCGATCGGGTTCTGGGTGGCGAGGACGAGGAACGGGCGGGGGAGTGGCCGGGTCTCGCCGGCCACCGTCACATGGCGTTCCTGCATGGCTTCGAGCAGAGCGGCCTGGGTCTTCGGGGTGGCGCGGTTGATCTCGTCGGCCAGCAGCATGTTGGTGAACACCGGCCCCGGCCGGTATTGGAATTGGCGGCGGCCATGCTCGTCCTCTTCGAGGACTTGGGTCCCGACGATGTCGGCGGGCATGAGGTCGGGAGTGAACTGCACACGGGAGAAGTCGACCCCGATGGCAGCGGAGAAGGCCTTGACGAGCTCCGTCTTGCCCAGCCCCGGCACGCCTTCGAGGAGCACATGGCCCTCAGCGAGCAGCCCGACGAGGGTCTGGCGGATCAGTTGGGGCTGGCCGGCGATCCTCCTTCCGACGGCATCCTCGATCGAAGCGGCAAGTGAGGCGTTGCGTTCCAGGTCCATGTCAGCGCACCTCCGCGGCGAGTCGGTCGAAGTAGTTCTGAACGATGCCCCGCATCGATGGGGGGAGCCGGAGCCGGGCGAGCGAGTCGGCGGCGTCGTTCAAGTATCGGGGGAGGACCTGGGCGTAGGGGATGATCGACTCGCCGCGTTCAGTGGGACCGTCACCCCGGCCGACGATGTCACCGTCGCCGGTGCCGCCGTCGATCCCGATCTGGAGCAGGTCCGAGACGCTGCCACGATTGACGGGGTCGAAGATGGTGCTGTCCACCCCGGTGCCGTGGTTCTGGCCGCTGCCCTGGCCAACGGTGCCCTGGCCGCCCTGGCCGGAGGCGCCACCCTGCCCGGGGGCGACGCCGCCGATCTGACCGGAGCCGCCTCCGCCGCCCTGGCCGCCCTGGCCGCCTTGCCCTTGCCCTTGTCCCTGACCCTGGCCTTGTCCCTGACCCTGACCTTGCCCCTGGCCTTGTCCCTGGCCCTGGCCCTGTCCCTGGCCCTGTCCCTGGCCTTGACCTTGCCCCTGGCCCTGGCCCTGCCCCGGGTTCTGGGCCTGGCCGAGGCGGGCGCGGACCCCGTCCAGCGCCCGGGATGATTCGGAGATGGCCTGCTGTCCGCGCACGCCCTGAAGGCCTGACTGGGAGCCGGTCGAAGCCTCGCCGAGAGCTTCCCTCGCTCCGGCGTTATCGCCGCGAGCCAGGGCAGAGGCCGCTCGGGAGAGCTGGTCGGAGAGGACCGGGTTGCCGCTCGCCTGGGAGGCGGCGAGCTCGCGCAGCCGATCAGCCAGCGCGGTGCGCTCCTGCTCGGAGAGACCGTCCAGCGATTTGGCGAGCTCAGAGAACTGCGATGCAGGGTCGGGTCCGCCCTGAGGTGTGAGCGGGCGAAGTGTGAGGTCCTGGGCAAGACCCTGGGCTGCGGCTTTCTGGGCGAGGAAGGTGGGATCGAGCTTCGCCTTCAGCGACGCGTCGGTCTTGTCCAGGGCCTGCAGGGCCTCCTCGAGAGTGGATGACTGACGGAGTTCCTTGGCGAGCTGGCGGAGTTGTTCGGCGAGCTCCTCGGAACCATCGACCTCCGACTGTTCGACGGCGTCGGCGATCTTCTCCACGTTCTCGGCCTCGTTTTCGATCGCCGTGGCGTGATCGGCGGAGAGCGCAGGCGCTCCACCGAGTGGGGGCAGGAGGGCGAAAGCAACCGCCACGGCGGCGACCAGGCCGAGCCGTCGAAGGTTCGAGGCTTCAGGGTGGATGGGGATGGCCTGGCGCGGAGAGGCCGTGGCGACGATCTCGTCGGCGCGTTGCTGGATGAGGCCGTGGACCTCGTCCGATTCGTCAGCGAACTCGAGGGCCGTTGTCAGGGCGTCCCTGACCTTCAGGCCGCGTTCGGCGGCGCGGGCGGCGTCCCAATCGGTGACCCTCAGGCGGCCAAGTCCGACGGCAAGGCCGATGATCGCGAAACCGATGACCGCGACCGAGGCTTCGAGGGCACGGTCGAACGGTGTGAGCCATGCCGCGGCGAGGATGAGGGCCAGGACTCCTACGAGGTAGGGCGCGTACCGCTGCACGGTCGAAGCCAGCCAGGCCAGGCGGATGCGAGCCCGGACGGAGCGGAGGAATCTGCGGCGTGATGCGGTCAAGACGTCCCTTCTTTGGGCGTTAGACGCTACCGGGGTCCCGGTGGTTCCATACATCCGGCATAGGCCGCGTTCTGGAGTACTTTCCATGTCGCCCATGGGATCCTCCGTCATGCGCCGGCGCGTGCTCGTTATCGCCGGGTTGAGCACCCTGGCGGTCGCCTGGCCCGTTCTCGACATGTTCGGGCGCAACCCCGAGGTCTTCGTCGCCAACCGGACTTCGGCCTGGCAGATGGTTGGGTTCGCGCTCCTCGTCGGACTCGTTGTCCCGTTAGTGGCGTCCCTCGTCGTCTGGGGGTTCGAGCAGTTGAACGCAAGGGCAGGACGAATCGCCTACTTGGTCGTTGTCGCGGTGCTGTCGGCGGCAATCGGACTCGTCGTTGCCCGCCAATCGACAGACTCGATCTGGCTGACGTTGGTGATCGTGGCCTTCGTGATGTTCCTCGTACCGGCCGTCGATCATCTGGGAGGAAAGTTCCTCCCGTGGACTGCGGCAGCGCTTCCCATCGTCATCGGGTTCTTCCTGTTCGCCTCACCGGCATCAGGTCGGATCTGGGAGGGGGCCGAGGTGGTCGGATCCGGGGACGTCGGTGCGCCGGCGCCGATCGTGTTCATCCAGATGGACGAGTTTCCTCTTGCCAGCATCGTTACCCCTGATGGCGAGATCAACGAAGCGCTGTTCCCCAACTTCGCTCGCCTGGCCGATCAGGGCACCTGGTATCGAAACGCTCTCTCCAACTCGATTGCCACGACGCAAAGCATCCCTTCGATCCTGTCCGGCCGGACATTCGAGAGAGGCCTCGCTCCGTCATACGAGGACCACCCTTCTAACCTCTTCACACTCCTCGCCGACGACTACGAGATGCACGTGATCGAGTGGGTCGCGTCGATGTGTCCACCCGAGGTTTGTCCCGACTATGCGGGCCGGTCACCAGCCCGTTTCGCCTCTCTCGTGGCCGATGCCGCCGTCGTCTACAGCCACCTTGCCGCGCCACCTGGCTTCGAAGGCTCGTTGCCGAGCATCGACAACAGCTGGGCCGGGTTCCTCGGTCAGGCCGAGACCCCGGAGGGCGAGGCCGTGGAGATCCCCGACCTACCGGTCCCGGCTCCGTCACAGAGGGCCGATTGGGTCGACTGGCTGCAGCGCGTCGCCAACGGCGTCGGGCGCAGCTCCAAGCCGATCCTGTCCTACGCCCATGTGCCCGCGCCCCACGTTCCCTGGGTCACCAATCCCTCGGGGACCCATTACGCCAGACCCGAGCAGTACACAGAGGTCGAAGGGGTCGGCGGCGATGGGCGGTGGGTCGGGTCCCCGGCCTTCGGCGTCATCGGCTTCCAGCGCCACCTCTATCAGGCGGGGATGCTCGACCGCATGCTGGGCCGCATCTTCGAGTCGTTGGATCGAACCCGAACCTGGGACGAGTCGATGGTTGTGGTGCTGGCGGACCACGGCGCCTCCTTCGAACTCGGCGAGCACCGCCGCTGGCCGTACGACGGGAACATCGACGACCTCTACCGCATACCTCTGTTCGTCAAGTACCCGGGTCAGTCGGAGGGCGCGACCGTTGACGATCCGGCGTTCGGCATCGACGTCCTGCCCACCATGGTCGACGCCCTCGATGTGCGCACCGATTGGGAATTCGATGGCATCTCGCTGCTCGAAGTGGCCGGGACCGACAGAGCACATGAGCCCATCTGGTGGTGCTGTGATCGTGACGCCGCGTCGACCGATCTTGCGACACTCTTCCAGCAGGTCAGCCGCAACTACGGCTGGATTCCGGATCAGAGATCCTGGCTGGGCGTGGCTGGCGCAGGCGAGCACGCCGAGCTGGTGGGGACGCCCCTAGCTGCGCTGGATGTCGAGTCCGACGGACGCGTCCGCTGGCAACTCGACCTGGGGAGCAACTTGATCGACGGATCGGCGCGTGAGGGCATGGCCCAGACCTATTGGAACGGGCGAGTCGCGTTCCCGCCGACAGGCGTCGACTCCGTCCTGTTCGTGTTGAACGGAACGGTGGCCGGAGTTGGGACTGTGGTCCCCGACGGTCCAGGCACGGGCACATTTGCCGGAATGATCGCCGAGGAGCTGATCGTCTCCGGTCCGAACGAGATCGACATCCTGGTCCCGGATGATGACGGAGGGTGGCTGTCAGGGACGGTCGGCGACCTGCGGGTCGAACTACAGGACGAGACCGGGCGGGTCCTCGATATACGTCCCGAGTCGGCGCGACAGGTGCAGGTCGATCGAGTCCAGCGAGGAACGGACGGCTCGATCCAACTCACGGGCTGGTCGGCCGACATTTCGGCCAAAGCGACGCCGAACCGGATCTACATCTTTGCGAGTGGCCAGCTCTTGACGTCAGGTCCGCCGAACCTCGACAACGCCAACGTCGTCGCCTGGTTCGAGAGCGACAACCTTCTTCGTTCCGGCTTCAGGTTCTCGATTCCTGATGCCGACGTCCCTGAAGGGACAGCGCAGCTGATCGTGGTGGCGGAGTTCGCAGATTGGGCGGTGGCTGAAGCCGTGGCGATTCCCGCCGGTTGACGGGCGCTACGCGGGCAGCAACCGGCTCTTTTGGATTTGTCGCCCATGCGGAGCATTGGGGAAAGGGGCCCGCTTGCGGGTAGGGGGTCGGTGCCAAAGGGTGAATATCAGGCGGGAATCAGCCGGAAGAGAATCCGCGTGCCGCCCTGGAGAGCCTGCTCCGCGGTCACGCGGAACCGTTCGTCCACGAGCTTGCGGAACTCGGCCTCGGTCCGCCCGGTGTGGAGCTCGGCCTCCTCCTTGTTGGCGGTGAGCACCGCGACCATCTCGTCGGCGGGGGAGACGAACTCGACAATCACCGGGCAATCGAAGGAGCGGAGCCAGTCGAGCACCGACGCCGGGGGAACACTGGCGGTGTAGATCAGGTGGTGGATCAGTCCATACGCGACAACCAGATCGGGGTTGACGCGTTCCCAGAGTCCGGGGCGTTCCTCCTCCCGCCACCCCTGCGACGGAGACGGGTTGGACAGGTCGGCGAGGACAACGGAGATCGACTCTCCCTGGACACGCAGATGGAGTCGCTCCAGAACCGCTTCATCTCCGTCCACGGCCACAGCATGCGCGCCTGCGGCGACGGCAATTCGAGAGAAGTGGCCGTCGTTGGCGCCCAGGTCGAGCACGGTCGCGAACGAGCGACCCTCGAGCGCCTGCGACAGGAACTCCGACTTGAGGTCCCGGTCGCGGCCGACGTGGGCACACTCCTGATAACCCGCCCAGCCGGCCCCGGTCGGGTCGGCATCCATCGATGACACGAGCTTCTTGAGGCGGGCGACGTTGGCGAGGATCAAGTCGGCGTTGAATCCGGCCGTTTTCAATTCGGACCGGACCGACGAGCCGCGCATCCGGTCTTCCATGCGAGCCTGCAGTCGAACATGCAGCAGGGCTGCCGAGTTGAACCTGCGCCTGCCGCCGAGAATTGCGCGCATTTGCGAGGCGGTGGGACCCTCCGGGTCTCCCCGGAGCCACGGCTGGAAGGGCACGCCAATCCATGAATGGAGCATGAGCGGGAAGAGGAACTGGCGGGTGAACTGGCGGTAGCCAAGCCATGGCTCTCCCGGGCGATACGGCTCGAACGACCCGACGTCGATGAAGACGGGTGAACCGGCCCGGAACTGGACGTTGTACGGGGTGGCGTCCTTGAGGGTGAACCCTGCAGTGAGAGCTTTCTCGAGAAGCTCGAGGTGGAGGAGAGCAGCTTCTTTGAGCATCCCGAAGGTCCACTCGTAGGGATAGGTGATCAGGGGGAGCCGGTCGTGTTCGAGCGCACCTGCGGCGGTGCCGGTCGGGTCGTCGACCTCTCTGGTGCCGATGACTCTGCCGGCCGCCATTTCCGAGGCGAAGAAGGTGGAGGCGGACACGGCCTTCCACGCGGCCAGGCCGCGTTCGTCCAACAGCCTCAAGACGCGTCCGCCGTCCAGGACGACACGGGATGCCGGATCGCGGAACGACCCGGGGTCGGATGAGACCATTGCGGTCAGGGGCCTTCGGTGACCTGTTCTGGCTGCTCGGCTGTTGCGATGGCCTCGTCGACCGCCTTCTTGCCCTTCATCCTCGCCTTGAAGGCGCGAAAGGCGACAGCGATGCCGGCGGCACCACCGAGGATGGCTTGGAGCAGCATGCTGCCGGAGCCGGCGTCGAGGTATCCGAGAATCTGCTTCACGGGCGTCAGTCTTACAGGCCCATGAACATATGGCGAGGAGTTCATCTCGCGTAGGTGACGATTCCCTCCCTGGTCACCGACGTGATCTTTCCGTCCAGTCTCAAGTGTTCGAGGTGGGCGATGGTCTCCAGGAGCGCCAGCCGGGTCTGTACCGGGTCCAGATTGGGCCGGAAGCTGGCCAGCATCACCTCGAAGGCGCTCGTGTCCCGCCGGCGAACCAGCTCGACCATGTCGATAAGGCGACGCTCGTGGTGGAGGAGGATCTGATAGGCGCGCTCGTCACCTCGCGAGATGAGCGTGCCGTGCGCGGGATAGGTGATTCCGATGCCGAGGTCGATGAGGCGCTGCAGGGATCCCATGTAATCGGCGAGGACGTCGTCGATGTCCGGGTCGTACATCACCACCGGTGAAATGCGGGGAAGGATGTGGTCCCCGGAGAAGAGGATCCCGGTGCGCGAGTCCCGGAGGCAGATGTGGGCGTCGTCGTGCCCCGGAGTGTGGAGCACTGCCAGACCCCGGCCCTGGCCCAGATCGATCGTGTCTCCGTCGGCGACGACATGGTCCGGAGGGTCGAGGATCGGCATGTAGTCGGGTCGGGCCCCCGACGCCGCCCGCTCCACCGCAGCGGGAGGTGCCCCGTTGGCGAGTGCCAGATCTTTGAGTCGGGCGAGGAACCCGGGTGTGTCGTTGTAGGAGGCGAGACGACCCTGCTCCGCACGCTCGTGCATCACCACGCGGCAGCCGAGCTCCTCGCGGAGACGATCAGCCATGCCGACGTGGTCGGGGTGGAGGTGCGAGACGAGGAGGGTGTGCACCGCGTCCTCCTCCAAGCCGAGGCGCCGGAATCCGTCGTGCAACGCCTGCCTGCCCTCCGGCCAGTCGGCGCCGCAGTCGATGAGGAGGAGCCCACCTTCGGTCTCCACCGCGTACGCGTTGACCCATGGCGGCGAGCGAAAAGGGAGGGGCAGCGGAACGGTGTGGATCCCGGCGCCGAGGGATGCTGGGAGCGGGAACTCGTTGGTGGTCATGGCGCGAGTGAGGGGCGACCGGAGCCGCCCCTCACCAAGTAGTGACGCTTCAGGCTGTCTTTCGGCCCTGCATCGATCCGTAAATGATGACGGCCAGGGCGCCGACGCCGACTTGAACCGCGAGGCGGATCCAGTCGATGCCGGAGGTCTCCGTTCCTCCGAGGGCCTCGTAGATGAAACCACCGACGATGGCGCCCACGGCACCGAGCAGAATCGTCATCCCCACGGACAGGTTCTGCCTGCCTGGCAACACGAGTCTGGCCAGTGGCCCGATGATGATGCCGGCGATGAGACCACCGACGATCGTTCCGAGTACGTCTCCCATCCAACTCCTCCTTGTCGGGCCTTTCGGCCTCTGGATCCATTAGACAACCACAATCGCCCGCGCGTTTCAGCCGTGAACGACGGGATCTTTGATTCCGAAGATGATGTCCATGGTCACGGTGAAGGCGGTGGGTGTGCCGGAGGAGTCGACTTCACCCCCGACCTCGACGATCCGAAAGCCCTGGATGTCGTCGATCGTGGATGCCGCCCGGGCGAGGATGGTCTTCACGGCGTCCTCGATGGAACCATCGGCACGTCCCGACAATCGGATGGTCTTGGTGATGGAAGACATGGATCGAGGGTAC
>CAYLYQ010000017.1:2477-4296 GCA_964388105.1 uncultured Acidimicrobiaceae bacterium | reverse complement strand
CACGGGTGAGAAATCCTGCATTACGTTCCCGTCATGCAAGACACCGACCGGATCAGAACGGCGCTCGCTTACGTGCCGAGGTTCATCGAGTTCCAGCACTCCTACCACCCGTATGTGGGCACCCAGATAGCAGTGCGTGTCGACGGCGAGCTGTTGTTGAACGAAGCCTTTGGGGTCGCCGATGTCGAGACCGGTGAGAACCTCACGGTCGACCACCTGTTCAGGATCGCATCCCACTCCAAGACCTTCACCGGCGTCGCCTGCCTGCAACTGGTGGAGGACGGGAAGCTCCGTCTCGATGACACATTGGGTCAGTGGATCCCGGCCCTGCACGGTTCCGCCATGAGCGGCGTCACCGTCAGAGAGTTGCTTGGCCACGGCTCGGGCATCATTCGGGACGGGGAGGACTCCACCTGGTGGGAGCTGGAGCGTTTGTTCCCGGACGAGGACGAACTGGTCGATGTGGTGAAAGCCGCCGGCAAGGTCATGGAGCGGAACGAGGCATTCAAGTACTCCAACATCGGCTACTCGCTGCTTGGCATGATCGTGGCGGCGGCCTCCGGTCAGTCCTATCGGTCGTACGCGCAGGAGCGCATCATCGACCGTCTCGGGCTGGCCAACACCGGTCCCGAGCTCGACCCCGGTCGGATCGCCGCCTACGCGAGCGGCCACTCGTCTCGGGCCTACTCCGCCCGAAGAAGCGTGATCGACCACATCGAAACTCATGCGGAGAGTGCCGCCACCGGCTTCTACTCGACCGCGGCCGAGTTGACCGACTACTTCAGCGCCCATCTCGACGGGGACGAGCGTCTGATCAGCGAAGACTCGAAGCGGTTGATGCGCCAGGTGCAGTGGCAGATCGAGGACGCATGGGCGTATGGATTGGGCCTGAGCATCACCAAGGTCCACAAGCGCACCTACTACGGGCACGGTGGGGGGTATCCCGGTCACATCACGATGTCCAAGTTCGACCCGGAGCGAAAGCTTGCCATCTCCGTCTTCACCAACAGCATCGACGGCCCGGCTTCGGCCATCTGCGAGGCGGTGCTCGGGCTGGTCGAGGTCGCCCTGGCCAAGGAGACGAAGACGGATCCACGGCCGGCGGAGGAGCTGACAAAGTTCGAGGGCCGGTACGCCGGGCTCTGGGGCGTCTATGACGTGGTCGATCTGGGTGGGCGTCTCTACATGATCGATCCGGTGGAAGGCCCCGACGTCTCCAACCCGTCCGAACTGGAAGTGGTCTCGGACACCGAGCTCCGACTGGTGTCGGGCGCCGGCTCGATCGCCCTCAACGAGCCCTTGAAGTACACCTTCGACGCCGACCGTGTCGTCGAGATCTGGGGACCGGGAGGCTTGAGGTGGGTTCCGCTGGAGGACTTCGCACTGCCGGACCGGGTCGTGAAGCCTTACTGAGAGGACGTGGGAAACGGGTTTGACGACCCCCTACCCCCGGCCTCGTTCCTCGGCCGGCGGTACTTTCCCCCACTTCGTGGGGGACTGATCCCAAATGTAGTCGAACGTGTGTTCGACTACATTGGGAAGATGTACGCCGAGCTGCACTGTCACTCCAACTTCTCGTTCCTCGACGGTGCCTCCCATCCCGAGGACCTGGTTGACGGTGCTGTCGAGCTCGGATACGACGCGCTGGCCATAACCGACCACAACGGGTTCTACGGCGTCTCCCGGTTCTGGCAGGCGGCCAGGGAGGTTGGCCTCCCGGTGATCTATGGGGTGGAGATCGGGTTGGAGGCCACACAGGAAGGCCCGGTCGATCCGGTGAGCGCGGCCGAACACTGGGACCAAAGCCGGCACGCCAGGG
>CAYLYQ010000017.1:0-2377 GCA_964388105.1 uncultured Acidimicrobiaceae bacterium | reverse complement strand
CTCACCGGGTGCCACTCCGGTGCGGTCCCGAGGGCGGCGGCGCGTAGTGACCTGGCCGCAACCATCAGGGAGGCGTCACGGCTCCGGGAGCTGTTCGGTCGCCGGCTCCACTTCGAGCTGTGGCATCACGGGATGCCGGAGGACGACCCCCGCAACGACCTGATGTGGGAGGTGGCGACGAAGCTCGGGATCTCCGCGGTCGCCACCAACCAGGCCCACTATCGAGACCGGGGCGACGCCTACCTGTCCGAGGTGCTGGCCGCCATCGGGGGGAGGCGCACCCTGGCAGTCGCCGACGGGTTCCGGCCGGCCACCGACGAGCGGTACCTGAAATCTCCGGGAGAGATGGCTCGCCGGTTTGCCCGCTACCCGGGCGTGGTCGCCCGGGCGGGTGAGTTGGGCCGGCGACTCGCCTTCGACCTCGGGCTGGTGGCGCCGAGCCTTCCCGACTTTCCGATGCCCGGCCACTTCACCGACGAGATGGAATATCTCCGTCACCTCACCTGGGAGGGGGCGCGCTCGGTGTACCCGGGCTCGGATGACGGCATCGCCCCCGAAGCGCGTCGGCGTCTGAGCCATGAGCTGGACATCATCGAGCGACTCGGGTTCGCCGGCTACTTCCTGGTGGTCAAGGACCTGATGGACTTCGCCCGGACCCAGGACATCATCTGCCAGATCCGAGGGTCAGGCGCCGACTCGGCCGTGTGTCGCTGCATCGGATTGACGCGTGTCGACCCGATCCGGCTGGGCCTCCCCTTCGAGCGGTTCCTGTCGGAGGAGCGGGGGCGGCCACCCGACATCGACATCGACTTCGAGGCCGACCGCCGCGAGGAGGTGATCCAGTACTGCTACCGCCGGTACGGGCGGGAGAGGGCGGCCATGGTCGCCAACGTGATCACCTACCGGGCGAAGTCGGTGCTGCGGGACGTGGCCAAGACCTTCGGGTTCACCCAGGCCCAGGTCGACGGTCTGTCCCGTTATGTGGACACGAGGGACCCCGGGAAGCTGTCGGCCGACGCTCTCCTCCCCGAGGGGATGACCGCGGACATGATCTACGACGTCTGCTGGCGCCTCGACGGGTTCCCCCGGCATCTCGGCATCCACTCCGGGGGCATGGTCATCGCCGATCGTCCCCTGTGGCAGGTGGTCCCGGTGGAGTGGGGGAGGCTCGAGGGCAGGACGGTCATCCAGTGGGACAAGGACGACTCGGCCGCCGTCGGCATCGTCAAGTTCGACCTGTTGGGACTCGGGATGCTCAACGCCCTCCATCTCACCACAGACCTGATCAAAGAGACCCATGGCGTCGAGATCGACCTGGCCACCATCCCCCAGGAGCCCGTGCTGTACGAGTCGATCACCCGGTCGGACACCGTCGGCGTGTTCCAGATCGAGTCCAGGGCACAGATGGCCACCTTGCCGAAGATGAAGCCAAAGACCTTCTACGACCTGGCGGTCGAGGTGGCGCTGATCCGCCCCGGCCCGATCCAGGGACAGTCGGTCCATCCCTACCTGCGACGCCGCAATGGTGAGGAGCCGGTGCGCTACCCGCACCCGCTCACCGAGCCCATTCTGAAGAAGACACTTGGCGTCCCGATCTTCCAGGAACAGCTCATGGAGCTGGCCCGCGTCTGCGCTGGTTTCGACGGGTCACAGGCCGATCGGCTCCGCCAGGCGATGACCCACAAGCGGTCCAAGGAGGCAATGGCGCGACTCCAGGACGAGGTGTACGCCGGGATGGCCGGCAACGGGATAACAGGTGCCGCCGCCGACGAGATCTGGGAGAAGCTGCAGGGCTTCTCCAGCTTCGGGTTCCCGGAGAGCCACTCGGTGAGCTTCGCCTACATCGTGTACATGTCGGTTTGGCTGCGCTTCCACTATCCGGCGGAGTACCTGGCCGGGTTGCTGAACGCCCAGCCGATGGGCTTCTACCACCCCAACTCGCTGGTCCAGGACGCCCAGCGTCACGGGGTGGTGGTTCTCGGTCCCGACGTCAACCTGTCATGGCACGACTGCACAGTGGAGTCGTGGGATGCCGACCCCGACGACATCGTCGAGTACCTGGGGCATAGGTGGCGTCGGGGGAGAGGCCACTTGGAAGACCCGATCCGGCCGGCCGTGGCGGTGCGCCTCGGTCTCCGGTATGTGAGGAACCTGGGGGAGAGGGAGGTGACGCGGATCGAGGCCGCCCGCGTCCTCGGCGGCGAGTTCACGGGCCCGGAAGACCTGGCGGCGCGGACCGGTCTCGGGGTCGAGGCATTGGAGGGGCTGGCGGCTTCGGGGGCGCTCGCATCGATCGGCCTGGGACGGAGGGAGGGGCTGTGGGCGGCTGGCGCCCTCGCCGAGATCGATCCCCAACGGCTCGCCCTGTCACCCGGTG
>CAYLYQ010000016.1:41567-42928 GCA_964388105.1 uncultured Acidimicrobiaceae bacterium | reverse complement strand
TGTGCGGCGTGCCCGACTGTGACGCCCACGACGACCCCGATAAGCCTTCGTTCGCCTACACGGTGGGTTTGTTCGGTTTGGGCCACCCGGAGTTGCTCGTCTTCGACCTCCCGCCCGAGACCGCTTCGCCCCTGCTCAACAACCTCGGCGAGCGAGTGCGGGCGGGCGAGACTCTGATCCCGGGCCAAATGATCACCTTCGAGGACTGGGACCACCGGGTGGTGATCGAGGAAGTGCCCAATCCTGGCGAGATCGCGTTCTCGGCCAACCGGTTCTACCAGCGCCCCGCGGAGTACTCGGTACCGGTTCTCCAGATCACCTACGACGACGTCGAGGGCCGATTCCCGTGGGACGAGGGTTACGACCAACGCAGCAACCAACCGCGGCCCGGGCAGTTCCGAGCCTGATGGGGGTGATGTAGTCACGTTTGGAGGTACGATGACTACATGGATGTCGCGGTGAGGGAACTCAAGGCCAAGCTCTCGTTCTACTTGCGGCGGGCCGCCGAGGGCGAACTGATAACCGTGACCGACCGAGGAAAGCCGATCGCCACCCTCGGACCATTGCTCGGAACCGTAGACCTATCCGAAGCGATCGCGGAGGGCTGGGTCACCCCGGCGAGCAGATCGGGCTTGCGAAAGGTGCGCCGGCACGAGTCTGACCGCCGAACCGAGGATGTTCTCGCCGAGGACCGGCGCGATTGACTCTCTACGTCGACACCAGTGCCCTCCTCAAGCGGTACGTGGCTGAGGCGCAATCGGACCTAGTCGATGAAGTCCTGGGCGGGGAATCCACTCTGGTCACGGCGCGGCACACCATGGTCGAGCTGCGCCGAAACCTCACGCTTCACCTCGCCGGGGCGGCCCTGATCGAAGCTCGACAAGATGCCCTCGAAGACTGGGCCATGTTCTCGATAGTCGAGCTCGACAGCACGACGTGCGAGCTCGCCGCGACCATTGCGGAGCAAACGGGCACCAAGTCCCTGGACGCCTTGCATCTGGCAGCGGCCCGAAGGCTGGGCACGGCGGTCCAACTCTTCACCTTTGACCGCACACAGGCTGCAGCTGCCCGAGCCTTGGGCCTTCAGGTCCTCGTCGTCCCGTAACCGAGACCGGCTTGCGGGTGTGTTTCGTCGCCCCATACCGGGTATGGATCTTGCAGCTCCGTTTTGGAGCACCTCAAGAAGGAGCGACAGAAATGACCAAAAACAAACTTCGGTGGAAGGTGTCCTCCATGGCTCTCGCCGGCGCCCTCCTGCTCGGCGCCTGTGCCACCGACGATGATCCGAACAACACCGTCCCTGGTGACGGCACCACCCTGCCCGGTGTCGGAACGACCACCACGATGCCCGGCATGGGCAC
>CAYLYQ010000016.1:30501-41467 GCA_964388105.1 uncultured Acidimicrobiaceae bacterium | reverse complement strand
ACCAACTGGACCTGAGCATCTGACCAGTCGTCTGCGGTGAGGTTGGCGTCCCCTTGGGTGATGAAAGACCCGTCGTCGGCGATGTCGACGATGCGGTGGGTGACGATCTTGCCGTTCACCTGGAAGATCCCGATATCACCCTCCTCCGGGTCGTCCGGACGGGTGAAGATGATGAGGTCCCCCTGATCGATGGTGGGTTCCATCGACTCCCCTTGGACGGCGATCACCTGATACCAGCGGTTGTTCACCGTTCCGTACAAGACCACCACGAGGATCGCCAGGGCCACGGCGAGAAACCCGATCGCCGAGAGCTCGAGGACGCGCTTCCAGCGTGGCAGAGCTCCGAACTCGGCACCGGGGGTCGTGGACGGGGGCGGGCCCGTGATGGGACCACCCCCGTCGATCACCCGTTCAGGGCGCATCGGTCTGCTTGGCGTCGACGACGACGTCGAACGTCGCAGCAGCTCCCTGAGCGCCGGCGTCGGCCTCATCATCCAGCTGGAAGCACAGCTTCCAGGTGTGGGTGATGTTGGCCTCGAGAGCCTCCTGGCCCGTGATCGAGTCCGAGATGGACGCGGCCAGCTCGGGCAGCGAGCCCTCGAACGCGGCCTCGTCTTCACAGCCCGGCGTCACCGGACCGCCGTGGTACGGGATCAGCCGGACGTTGACCATCGGGGCGAGCCCGGAAGGGTCGTCCGTCACGTTCGAGCTGATGTCGTAGACGAGTGGCATGTTGCCGTCGTTGTAGATCCCGAACGGGAACGGCCCTTGCCAATCGCCTCCCGGCTTCAGGTCGCCAACCGCGAACGGCTGGGCCACCGAAGACTCCTCGCGGATGTCGATGGAGAGGACTCCTGTCCCCACGGTATTGCCGGCAATGACGGCCTGGTCGGTGAACCAAGCACCGCTGCCTACGGTGCCGAAGGCCAGCAGCCCGGCAAGCAGGCCTCCGACCATGATCGAAAGCGATCGTCTCGTTTTGCGCATCGCCTTCTCCTTTCTGCCCGACGAGGGGCAGTTCAACGTCCGGAATCTCCGAACGCCCGGCCGCCCTACCCCCGGCCGGAGAACGATCAAACGAGGCGGAGGCTCCCTCCTGGGGCGCGATCGCGCACTCCACCGAGCGTCCGATCTGGTCGGCCAACGTGGTCGACCATCCACTCCCCCACTTCTCGGCCCGGGAAATTCTTTTTTGCGGGCCGACGGCGTGAGGCGAATCAGTAATGCAGCCCGCCCTCAGGTCCCCTCGATGTCGCAGTCCGAGCGAGCGGGACCGTCATCCGTTGCGAAACGCCGACCTGGAACACGGGCGACCAGCGCCTGCCGTGGCAAATAGTCGGCACGCCGCGGCCGATGACAGCAGAATCCGCCGGCCATGTTCCAGCCCATCCGCACCGAGCGACTCGTCATCCGACCGTTCGAACTTGACGACGTCGCCGTCTTCCACGCCCGCCGTAACAGTCCCGAGGTGGCGAAGCTGCAGGACTGGGACTTCCCGTTCCCCATGGAACAGGCACAAGCCGTTGTCGACTCGATCATCGCCCTGGGCCAGCCGACAGATGGGGAGTGGTGGAACGCGATGGTCACCCTCCCAAGCGGGCAGCCGGTCGGCGACCTCGGAGTGAGTCTCACATGGCAAGGGCGCACCGCCGAAGTCGGGTACTCGTTCGACCCACCTCATTGGGGTCGGGGCTACGCCGCCGAGGCTCTGACCGCACTCGTCGACTATCTGTTCGACGAGCTCGACGTGACCCGCGTTTTCGGCATGCTCGACCCAGCCAACTTGGCGTCGGCCCGACTGCTGGAGCGGACGGGTTTCCTCTACGAGGGAAGGACTCGAAGCTCCTACTGGAAGGCGGGAGAGGTTTCCGACGATTTGATCTACGGCATGACCCGGGAGGACCGCGACTCCTGGACCAGTCGGCCGCGCCACTCACCCGAGAAGGTGGAGCTCATCGAGATCACCCCTGACAACTACTACTTGGTCGCCCGCCTCAAGACGCACCAATCGCAGGAGGCTTTCGTCGCTCCGATGCTCTGGTCCTACGCCGATGCCCTGTTCCCCGAGGAGGTCGACGGGGCACCGGTGGTCCCCTGGATGCGGGCTGTGGAGGCGGACGGCGAGATGGTTGGCTTCGTGATGTTGGCCATGGTGACGGAGCACCACCCCGAGCCTTACCTGTGGCGCCTTCTGATCGACAGGCGTCATCAGCGTCGTGGTATCGGCGAGCGCATCATCGAACGGCTCATCGCCGACTGCCGTAACAGCGGCGAGTCCGGGATCGTCGTCAGTTGGGAGGAAGGTCCCGGTTCTCCGAGGCCGTTTTACGAACGACTGGGATTCATCCCCACCGGTCGGATCGTCGAGGGCGAAACCGAAGCCAGACTCGCTCTCGACTGACATTCACGTCCCGTCCCCGGAAGCAAACCCGTAGGATCGCCAGGTGGCTGGATTCCTCGAACGTGGAGCCCTACATCCTCTGACACTTCGCTTCCTCGACGACGAGGTGGAGCGCGTCTACCAGTTCGACGAGGGCGCCAAGGGGCTCGGCGGCTACCGGATCATCACCGGGGCGACACTGGTGCTGTGGGCGATGGCAGCTTTCGTGCTCCCCATCGGCACCGACATCGAAGCGGGCCTTGCCCGCTTGGTGTGCGGACTGATGGCCGGGGTTGGGGCGCTGTGCCTCCTCTTGTCCCGCTGGGCACCGACGATGAACCGCCAGCACTCGCTGGCGACTGCGCTCACTTCGGCGAACGGCTTGGTCATACTCCTGCTCGCGGATGCCGCCGGCACGATCCGTGGATATGCGGTCGCCGCCATCATGCTGCTCTTCGTGTTCGGGATCGTCAGCCGGACCCGGTTCATCCACGCCGTGGCGAGAACAGTGATCATCGGTGTCGGAGTGACAGCTGCGGCGTTCCTGTACGACGGGGACGGGAGCCTCGCCCTGGATGTCTTCATCTATCTCGCGGCCGGTCTGGGGAGCCTGATCGGACTGCGCCTCATCGAACGGAATCGACGCCAGGAGTGGCACCAACGCCAGGTCATCGAAGAGCAGACGGTCGCCCTGGCGGTGGCGCAGGCCGAGTCGGAACGGCTATTGAGGAACATCCTCCCGGCTTCTGTGTCCCAACGACTCAAGGACGGGGAACGGCCGATCGCCGACTCTTTCCCAGATGTCTCCGTCGTGTTCGCCGACATCGTGGGCTTCACCCCGCTCACGGCACGAATGTCCGCTTCCGAGGTGATCACGATGCTCAGTGACCTGTACTCCTACTTCGACGACCTCGTCACCGAAGGGGGCCTGGAGAAGATCAAGACGATCGGCGACTGCTACATGGCGGTCGGCGGCCTGCCGGATCCATTGGAACACCACGCCGAACGCACCCTCGAGCTGGCCATGGCGATGATCGCAGCGACGTCAGACGCTGGGCAATTCCCCAACCTGAGGCTCCGGGTGGGAGTGCACTCGGGGCCGGTGGCGGGTGGGGTGATCGGCAATCGCCGCTTCGCCTACGACGTCTGGGGCGACACCGTGAATGTTGCGGCGAGGCTGGAGTCAACCGGTGTCCCTGGGCGCGTCCACGTCAGCGAGGCCACCAAGGCTCTCACCGAGGAGCGGTTCAGCTTCGAGCCGCGGGGGATGGTTGAGCTGAAGGGGATCGGCGAGGTCAGCACCTTCCTAATCATGGCCTGACCGCCGGGCGCCCGAGGGCGGTATCGTCGCCCCGAATCGGAGGGCCTAATGGATCCCACCCCGGGAGCTGCCACGTTCAAGACTTCGGGCGCCGCCTACAACTCGTTCATGGGCCGCTACTCAGTCAGGCTGGCTCCGGCTTTCGCCGAATTCGCGGGTGTCGCATCGGGCCAGAGGGCGCTCGATGTCGGATGCGGGCCTGGGGCGCTCACGAGGGTTCTCGTCGAGCGCCTGGGCGCTTCATCAGTGGCTGCATTCGACCCGTCCGAGTCGTTCGCCACGGAAGCGCAAGCGTCTTTCCCTGGCGCCGATGTCCGGGTGGGCCGGCTGGAGGCCATTCCCTTCGAGGACTCAGCATTCGACATCGCACTCGCCCAACTGGTGCTGCACTTCGTGTCCGATCCCGAGACGGGGGCGCGGGAACTGCGGCGGGTGGTTCGCCCAGGCGGGACCGTGGCCGCATGCGTGTGGGACTTCGGTGCCGGCATGGAGATGCTTCGTGCGTTCTGGGATGCAGCGCAGACAGTCGACCCGTCGGCCCCCGACGAGCACAAGGTGCTGCGCTTCGGCAAGAAGGGTGAGATCGCCGACCTGTACCGGGAGGCCGGCTTCAAAGAGGTGGAGGAAACGGTCCTGGAAGTGGCGAGCACGTACACCGGTTTCGACGAGTTCTGGGCGGGATTCCTCGCCGGCATCGGGCCCGCGGGCTCCTATGCCGTCGCTCTCCCACCCGAGGCACGCGAGGCGGTACGCCAGGAGCTCTTCCGGAAGGTCGGTTCGCCGTCCGGCGCCTTCAGCCTCGGCGCCACTGCTCGCGCCGCCAGAGCGGTGAACCCTCGCTGATCAACCGCGGCGGGTTGCCTGGCCGTCTGCGATCGCTCCAACCACGATGCCCACGGCGGCACCCACAGTCGGTGCCCACCAGGCACCGTCGAACATGAGCAAGCCGAAGAGAAGACCCAGCGCGGCTCCAATCACGACGCCGACGCCAGTCCATTGAAACTTCATGTGGCTCCTTTCGTCATCCCGACCATACGAATCGGCAGCGCCAGGGCAAGAGTCGAAGGTCACCACTGGCCGTCGCAGCCGCCATGGCTATCGTCGGCGCCCCGATGGACGATTACGTACCGGCTTTCGTGCGAGCGCTGGACCTGATCGGGATACTCGCCTTCGCCTTGTCCGGCGGCTGGCAGGCACTCAGGCACGGGCTCGATCTCGTCGGGGTCGCAGCACTTGCCGTTGCTGCCGGGCTCTTCGGCGGGCTCACGAGGGACGTTCTCATCGGGGCCTTGCCACCCCAGTTGGTCACCGACGACCTCTATCTGATGGTGGTGCTGGGAGCAGTGGTCCTGGTGGTCGTCCTCCCCCAGATGGCCGAACGGCGATTCCGGAGCGTGCTCGTGCTGGACGCAATCGGGCTGGGGATGTTCGCCGCCATTGGCGGAAGCAAGGCAGTGATGGTGGGCGGCCTGGGACTGTTGGGTGCCACCTTCGTGGGGGCGGTGGCCGCCGTGGGCGGCGGAGTGGTTCGGGATATTCTCGTCGCCGGGGTGCCGCAGGTGTTCCAGGGAAAGAGCGAGCTCTACGTGGTACCGGCCGTGGTGGGAGCTCTTTCAGCCGCGTTTGCCGCCTCCAACGAGAGCGCCAGTCTCGAGGTCCTTCTCGCCTGCGCGGCCGGAACGGCCGTGATCAGGCTTCTCGCCGTGCGCTATCACTGGCACACACCCGTTCCGGCCTGGTTCCGTGTCCAACGAAGGATGGGAGGCCAGGCATGAGGGTGTTCCTGGCCGGCGCCGCCGGAGTGATCGGGCGACACCTGGTCCCGATGCTGATCGACGCCGGCCACGAAGTAGCGGGAACGACCCGGTCAAAGGAGAAGGCAGCTTCGATCATCCAGCTGGGCGCGACACCAGTAGTGGTCAACGTCTACGACGCCGGGGCGCTGCGGGACGCGGTCGTGGCGTTCGGTCCTGACGTGGTGATCCACGAGCTCACCGATCTCCCCGACGACGCTTCCCGGCTCCCCGACTTCACGGAGTCCAACGCCCGGATCCGCATCGAGGGAACGGCGAACCTCATCGAAGCCGCCCGCGCAGCGGAGGCGACGCGACTGCTCGCCCAGAGCCTCGCCTGGCAACTGCCGCCCGGAGCGGGGGCCGATGGCGTCGCCGCACTGGAGCGGATGGTCACCGAGTTCGGAGGCACCGTGCTCCGGTACGGTCAGTTCTACGGCCCGGACACCTTCCACCCGGATCGCGTCCCGGCCGAGCCGCGGGTACTCGTGGAGACGGCCGCCCGTCACACCGTCGCTGCCATCGATCTACCGCCGGGAATTCTCGTCATCACCGACGAAGGGATCACGCGGGCGTAACACTCAGGCGTGCTGGCCGAGCATCCGTTCCATCCCGTGCGGGATCGAACGAGGCGCCACCGCCAGCCGCCTCGGGCCGGCCACGATGGCGAGATTCTGGTCCGCCAGGCGAGACGCCAGACGAAGCCGGCGGGGCAGAGGCAGCTCCGGGAGCAGGTAGGCCGGTGCCACCACCAGGTCTGCTGGCTGCAAGATTCGCAGGAGGTCGACGCCGGGTGCTCCCGAGCGGATGAACTCGTACTCGGCCTTCTCCCCCAGGACCTCGGACACGGTCTGCTCGTCGGGGGCGATGACCACCAGCGGCGTGTCGCGCCTTCCGCGCACCCGGTCGGCGATCTCGAGGCTGAGCCGTGCGTCCTCGGTGTGCCAGCCGACCTGCCGGTTGCCCGGCGTGACGACCACCCGATCCCATGGGCCCACGAGATGCGCCGCCACGGCCACGACCGGCGAAGCCATCCCGACGTCGTCGAGCTCGTTGCCGAGGAAGAGCTCGTATCCCGGTCGGGGCCCCGCCCAGTCGAGAACCACCATGGTCGCGTCGTACTCCTCGACCAACTCGAGCGTCCCGTCGACGAAGGAGTCCGACAGTCGAATGAGCCCTTCCGTGTCGTATCCGGCTGCGAGCGCGACTTCTTCGGCATCGGCGACGAGGCGCTTCGCCTTCTCCTTGTCCCAACGTGGTGAAAGCACGAAGGGCGACTGGACGCCGTCGTCGCCGCGGGCGATCCGCCCGGCGAACTCGACGAGCGAGCGCGTGTTGGAGGCGATCCCCCTGGTGTCGACCAACACCCTCTCCCCGATGGCGCCGACCTCGACCTCGGGGTCGGGCATCTTCTTGATGAAGTACTGGGTGCCGAAGCTAGTGAGCAGGGCGGCGAGGACGATGGTGAGGATGGAGGCGTTGACGACGCGTTGCTCGAAGAGGCCGAGTTCCAACCCGATCTGGCCCACAGCCAATGTCGACGCCGCCTGCCCGATGCTGAGCGAACCGATGAGGCCCTTCTCGGCGAACGAGTAGCCGAAGAAGCGAGCGGCGACGAGGACCGACAGGCCCTTGCCGACGATGACCAACCCGATGAAGACGAGCCCCATGAGGACGGTGGCCGGGTCCACCAGGGCCGCCGGATCGATGCGCAGGCCGATCGAGACGAGGAAGGCGGGGACGAACACGCTGGACCCGACGAAGTCGATGCGGTCCATCAGCTCGCTGTTCTTGGGAACCAATCGGTTCAGGCCGATCCCGGCCAGGAACGCGCCGATGATCCCGGCGATCCCTCCCGCCACGGCGAGGGCGGCGCTGGCTGCCATGCCCACCAAGGCGAAGATGAGCCGCTGCACCCTCTCCCGGCCCAGCCTGACGAAGAACCAATCGCCCAGTCTCGGCAGGGCCCAGAGGGTGAATCCAACGAGGAGGGGGATGCTCAGCCAGAGCGGCATCGATGGAGCGTCCTGGACCGGGGCCTCCTCGTCGATCGTCTCGATCACCGCGTAGGAGGTCGCTACAGCCAGGACGAAGAGAGACAACATGTCGGCCACCACTCCGCCGGACATGGCGTCGCGTACCGCCCGGGTGTTCTCCAGTCCGGCTGCCCGCACATCGGGATACGCCACGAGCGTGTTCGAGGCCCACATGGAGCCGAGCAACGCAGCGGCGAGGATTCCCGTCTCGAAGTAGGCGAGCCCTGCAGCCAGGCTGAGACCGAACGGGAAGGCGAACGAGAGCAGGCCGAACCCGATCGCGCTGGCGCGGCTCTCGTGAAACGCGTTGATGTTGAACCCGAGTCCGGCCAGGAACATCAAATAGAGGATCCCAATGGCTCCGAGGTCGAAGACGAGATCCACACGGCCGAGCCAGCCGAGCCCGAACGGCCCGAAGATCATCCCCAGGAAGATGAGAGCGAGCAGGCCCGGGACACGAAGCTTGGCCCCGACTATCGGGCCGGCGAGGATCACGACCAGCAGGACCAGCATGGTGATCTCAACGGTGCTGGTCAGTTCGAGCACGGCGGGGGTCAGTATCGCTTACGGGCCCACCGGTTGCGTGATGCCCCGGTCAAGAAGTCAGTCGGTGCGCCTCGGCGATGAGCTGCCGAACCGACTCGAGACGAAGATCGGCTGCGGACTTGAACGAAACGACCGCGCTGCCGACTTTGGCCTTGCCCAGTGCGTCCGCATACCGCGCCACGAGGTACCCATCTTCGTCGGCCGCGTTGACGTAGAGACTGAGGTGGTTCTTCTGGACGGCGAGCCCGACAATGAACCACTCGACCGTGTCCTTGTCTGACCGCTCGTTGCGGTAGTCGCCGTATCCGATGATCCGCTGCTCGGTGCCACCCCAGAAGACGCCCTCCCAGAGCGTCCGGCTGGCTCCGGGCATCGATTCTGCGATCAACCGGTCGAGTGTCTCGATGTCACCACGGACATCGTCGGGCAGGACTGCGATGTAATCGTCTGGCCTGGTCTCGGAGCGGTGCACCGCCGACCTACAACGCTCTCATGCGATTGCCCCTGGCGTTGTGCTCGACCTCAGCCAGGCCGAGCGCCTCGAGCACGGGAGGGACGTAGTTGCCCACACGCCCTCGAAGTCCCTTCTTCAGGCCGTACCAGCCGCCGACAGGGTTATCGGCGGAACGCGCCCAAGCCTCAACGGTCCCCTCTTTCGCTTCCTTCTGCTCATCGGCGTTGCCCAGTTCGACCCAGTCCCCACGCTCGACCAGCATCCGATGAAGGTCGTCGATGATTCGCAGGTCGTAATGGAGAACGGTTTTGCCGACCGTGCACACGAGTACCGGTGGATCGTGAGACTCGTCACGGTGCATGAGGATCTGAGAAGAGAGGCTCGGAGTGTAAAGGACCCAGGGATCCTCGGCGGTCCCGGACCCGGTGAAGTCAGCTCGGTCTGCCATCAGGGAAGCCTACGCACAGAACACCTGAATGCGCCGGGGAACGAAGAAGGTGGAGCTGAGGGGATTTGAACCCCTGACCCCTTGACTGCCAGTCAAGTGCTCTGCCAGGCTGAGCTACAGCCCCATGTCGGGACGGCCATTTTACGGTGCGCCGCCAGGGAAGGGAAACCTCAGCGATAGTCCCGTATCAGGCTCTCGCCGAGGGCGACCAGCTCGGCCTTCAAGTCCTCGGGCCCGACCACATCGAAGGCCACGCCGAGGCTCACCAGATACCGGGCCAGCCAGTCCATGTCATCGGCGCCGATGACGAGCTTCGAGCGCTCCTTCCCGGCCGCCTCGACCTTGCCGACCGTGGCCGGGACGATCCGCTGCGCCCACGCGACAGGGACCGACAGCAGCACCTCGGCCTGGTGGCGGTACGCGTCGATGGCTACTCCCTGGTGGACCATCTCCACCGGGTCGGGCGCGGGACGCCGGGCCGATCGCATGCCTGTTGCCTTCGCCCCCTTGATCCGGTCGAGACGGAACGACCGCCAGGCATCGCGGTCCATGTCGTACGCGACGAGGTACCACTGGCGTCCGGTGTGGACCAGCCGCAGAGGCTCGGCGTGGCGTTCGGTGTCGACCCCACGGGCGTCGCGGTAGGAGAAGCGGATCCGCTGCCGCTCCCGAGCCGCTTGGGATGCCACAGACAGCACCGACGGGTCGACCTTCCGATGGGACCCCGGGACTGCCACCGTCGCCTCGGAGAAGTCCTCCAGACTCTTGCGCAGCCGGGGCGGCAGCACCTGCTCGAGCTTGCCCATCGCCGACATCGACGCGTCCTCCAGACCTCCGACGGATGCGACCACGGCGACACGGAGCCCCAGCGCCACGGCCAGAGCCTCGTCGTCGTCGAGAAGCAGGGGCGGAAGCTTGCCGCCGGCCCCCAGTCGATAACCACCGCCGGGGCCGGCCATCGCCTCCACCGGATAGCCGAGCTCACGAAGCCGCGTCACATCCCGCCTGATGGTCCGGGGCGTCACCTCGAGACGCCGCGCCAGGTCTTCGGCGGTCCAGTCCACCCTCCCCTGGAGCAGCCCCAGGAGTCTGAGCAATCGCTCCGCACTGTGCATGCAGCCACCTTGCCTCGTTTAGCGGACAGATTCCGTCCGCATTGGCGCGTAGGTTAGGACCGGACGAGACAGCGACGGTCGAGAAGGAAGAACGACATGATCACCACACTCGGATACGACGAACTGAAGCGGCTCCATGAGGAGCGTGTCACCCGATCGCTGCACCGCCTCGCCCTGACCAAGGCAGCGGCGGAGGCCTCCGCAACTGCCAAGGCCCACCCGTCCATCACGATCGAGCCCTGCATGATCATCGAGTTGCCAGAGCGACCCGAACCCGCGCACAAGCTCGGCGCATGACCTGGAAATGGGAGACCGAGACGGCGGCCGGCACCCTGACATGCCGGCCGCTCACCCCCGGACGCTTCGACGACGTGCTCCAGGTCTTCGGTGAGCGGGGGGTCGCCCGCAACTGCGGCTGCGTCTACTGGCGGCGGCCCGACGGTGGGTACCCCGACGAACGCCCGGGCGAGGATCGGCTCCGCGACATCACCGCCGAAGGCCCGCCTCCCGGTCTGGTCGGCTACCTGGGAGATCAGGCCGTCGGGTGGGTGTCCCTTGGGCCCCGAGACGACTTCCCGACCCTCGACCGGTCGAGAATCCTCTCTCGGGTCGACGACGCCGAGGTCTGGTCGGTGAACTGCTTCGTGACGAGAGTCGGGTATCGCAGGCGCGGAATCGGGGACGCCATGCTCCGTGCGGCGGTCGAGTACGCCCGTCATGCTGGTGCCACGATCCTCGAGGGATACCCATGGGATGCGACGACGAACTCCGCCGTCAACCTCTACACCGGGACGAGGGGAATGTTCGGTGACCACGAGTGGGTCGAGGTGGCGCGACGTAAACCGCACCGCCCCATCGTGCGTTTGAAGCTCT
>CAYLYQ010000016.1:28419-30401 GCA_964388105.1 uncultured Acidimicrobiaceae bacterium | reverse complement strand
ACGTCGCCTAGTCTCGAAGGATGAGCGGTCCAGTCGACGATCGCGAAGCCGGCGCTCCGGACCTCGGCATTGCGACCATCGAGGTGCGGGAGGGACGGGAAACGAGGATTGGCGACCTCGGCATTCTCCGCGTCCTGCCGACGAAGAACCGACGGACGGTCGGGCCGTGGTGCTTCGTCGACCTGATGCAGGCCGGCGACGTCGACCGACCTCCGCCCATCGAGATCGGCCCTCACCCGCACATCGGCCTCTCCACCGTCACCTGGCTGTTCACCGGCACCGTCCTCCACTCCGACTCCCTCGGCACCGAACAGCTGATCCGGCCCGGCCAGCTCAACCTGATGACCGCCGGTCACGGGATCGCGCACGCCGAAGAAGGCGTCGACACCGGTGAGACCCTTTCCGACACGCCGACCATGGGGGTGCAGATGTGGCTCGCGCAACCCTCCGGCCCGAGGGACGGGAGCTCGGCGTTCCAACACGTCGAAGCGCTGCCCCGAACCCACATAGGGCCGAGCAGCGCCACGGTCTTAGTCGGGGAGCACGGAGGTGCACACTCCCCCGCCGTCGTCGACCACCCCGCCATCGGGCTCGATATCACCCTTGCGGGACCAACCGTGTTGCCGGTCGATCCCCGATTCGAGCACGCTGTGGTCCCCATCGACAGGCCCGTCATGGTCAACGACCACATCACCGAACCCGGTTCGCTGGCACTCGCCCCGGCCGGCATGGGAGAGCTCCGCCTCCAGGCCCGGAGCCACCCCGCCCGGGTCATGGTCCTCGGCGGCCAGCCTTTGGGAGAGACGGTCAAGATGTGGTGGAACTTCGTCGCCCGGACCGAAGACGAGATCACCGAGGCCTGGCGAGATTGGCAGGCGGGGAACGAAGACCGGTTCGGACCGGTCCCGTCACATCTGCCGAGAATCGACGCCCCTCCCCCTCCCTGGGTCCGCCGCTGAAGCTCAGCCCTCGGTCTGGGCCGGCTCCTCCCACAGGATCCTCGCCGAGTCGCCCCACAGACGCTCCAGTGAGTAGAAGTCGCGAGGGCCGGGCTGGAACAAGTGGACGATGATGTCGCCGTAGTCGAGAAGGACCCACTCGGCCTCGTTCGCACCTTCGACGCGCAGAGGCTTGAGACCGAACTCCGCACCGAGTCGCTCTTCGACGTGTTCCGCCAGCGCCTGGACATGCGGTCGCGAGGTGCCCGTGGCGATGATGAAGACGTCGGACAGAAAGAACTGGCCTGCCACGTCGAGCAGCACGATGTCGGCCCCTTTCTTGGAGAAGATGGCGTCTGCCGCCACCCGGGCCATTTCGACACTGTGCTCTACGACGGTTCCTCCGGTTGCGATGGAGACTCCACCATATCGCCTCCAGCGGCGTGCGCATAGAGGTTATGGGTCTCGATGTAGCGATGAACCGGCTCGGTCACGAGGAACCGGTAGGGCTGTCCGGTGGCGACGAGGTG
The DNA here is from genome assembly GCA_964388105.1 of uncultured Acidimicrobiaceae bacterium. Taxonomy (GTDB): domain Bacteria; phylum Actinomycetota; class Acidimicrobiia; order Spongiisociales; family ZC4RG35; genus ZC4RG35. The sequence goes on along the minus strand of CAYLYQ010000016.1, from coordinate 28,933 downwards.
GCGAATGGCGGTGCCGGAGACCTCGAGATGAGCCATCTCCAACACGTGAACGTCGGGCACCACCTTTGTGACGGCAGCCATGTCCGTGCCCGGTCTCGGGGCCACGACGACCTGCACCCGCGCCAGGACCTCGGAACATCGATGCCAGGTGCCCAAACCAGCGGCGGCGTCGGCGCCGAGAATCAAGAAGAGCTCCTCATCGTCGGGGAAGGTCAGGAGGGTCTCGGCCGTGTAGGTGAGGCCTTGTCGGATCACTTCTCGATCGTCGGCCTCGAGGCCGGCCACGCCGGCCACTGCGAGACGGGTCATCTCGAGGCGGTGCTCGTCGGCGGAGACCCGGCGACCCAGCTTCTGCCACGGGTCACCGGCAGGCATGAAGAGGACACGATCCAGGCCGAGCTCGTATAGGGCGCGCTCACCGGCGTGCAGGTGGGCGATGTGGATGGGGTCGAATGTCCCACCGAGAATCCCGGTTCGCACGCCGGCGAGGATAGGGCATGGGCGGCTCGACCAG
>CAYLYQ010000016.1:23668-28319 GCA_964388105.1 uncultured Acidimicrobiaceae bacterium | reverse complement strand
GAGAAAGGAGAGCGATGACCGCAACCCGAATCGGCCTCATGGGCTTCGGACGCATCGGTCGCAACGTGTTCCGGCTCCTCCATGGGAGAGAGGACATCGTGGTGGCGGCCATCAATGACGTCGCCGATCCCGAGGCCCTCACCTACCTCCTCAAGTACGACTCGATATACGGACGATTCCCGGGAAAGCTGTCGTACGCAGACGGGGCTCTCGACCACGACGGACGCCCTGTGATGTTCGGGACCGCGATGACACCGGCCGAGACCGACTGGGCCGCCGCCGACGTCGACATCGTCTTCGACACCACCAGCCGCTACCGCTCCAAGGAGTCGCTGCAGGGCCACGTCGACAGAGGCGCGCGCCACGTGGTCCTCACCTCCAGCCCCGAAGTCCCCGGCGAGATACCGCTCCTGCTCCGCGGTGTCAACGACGACATCCTCGATTCGGCGCCCCCGATCGTTGCCATGGGCTCGAACACCGCCAATGCGGCCGCCCCCATACTCCAGGCGCTCGACCAGGAGTTCGGGCTCAATCGGGTCTTCATCACCACGGTGAAGGCGATGTCCAAGTCGGGCCGTCTCGCCGACGTCCCCTCGGACTCGTTCCGCACCAGCCGGTCTGCAGCCGAGAACATCATCCCGTCCGAGACCAACTCCGCGGAGATCATCACCCAGGCGCTCCCCGGACTGGAGGGGAAACTGATGGTGACGGCGATGAACGTCCCTGTCGCTGACGGCTCCACCGTGGACATGGTGGCCGAGGTCGGGCGGGAGACCACCGTCGACGAAGTGAACAACGCGATGGAGAAGGCGATCGGCGCCATCCCCGAAGTGATCGAGTTCGTCGCCGACCCGATCGTCTCTTCGGACGTGCGCATGAACTCCCACTCCGGTGTCTTCGACAGCCTGTCCACGATGGTCACAGGCGGGACCCTGGTGAAGACGGTCACCTGGTTCAACAACGGCTGGGGCTACTCACACCGGGTGGTGGAAGTGGCCGAGCGGATCGCAGGAGGTGCCTCATGACCCGTGTCGCCATCAACGGATTCGGGCGCATCGGACGGGCTGTCTTCCGCATCATCGCGGAGAGGGAGGACTCGGATATCGAAGTCGTTGCCATCAACGACCTCTCCGACGACGACATCCTGGCCTACCTGCTCGAGTACGACTCGGTCATGGGCCGCTTCGAACAGGAAGTGAGCGTCGCCGACGGTGTGATGACCGTGGGCCGCCACGAGGTCCGCATGCTCATGGAGCGCGATCCGGCCAAGCTCCCATGGGGCGAACTCGGCGTCGACATCGTGGTCGAGTCGACCGGTGTGTTCCGTGATCGAGAGTCGCTGCAGAAGCACCTCGACGCGGGAGCGAAGCGCGTCATCCTCACCGTCCCCGCCAAGGGCAAGATCGACGAGACCGTGGTCCTCGGGGTCAACGACTCCGATCTCGACGACCAGGATCTGATCACGTCCAACGCCTCGTGCACCACCAACGCGCTGGCGCCACTCGCCAAGGTGCTCGACGACGCCTTTGGGATTCGCAAGGGCATGATGACCACGGTCCACGCGTACACGAACGACCAGCGACTCGCCGACGTCCCGCACAAGGATCTGCGGCGCAGCCGAGCAGCCACCGAGAACATCATCCCGACCACCACCGGCGCCGCCAAGGCCGTGGGCGAGGTCTTGCCGGGCCTCGATGGCCGGCTCGACGGCCTGGCCATGCGCGTGCCCGTGCCCGACGGCTCGATCGTCGATCTCGTTGTGGAGTTGAGCCGAGACGTCACGGTCGAGGAGGTCAACGCAGCGGTGAAAGCGGCTGCCGACGGACCGTTCGCCGGAATCATCGAGTACACCGAGGATCACATCGTGTCCACAGATGTGATCGGCAATCCGCACTCGTCGATCTTCGACGCCAGCGGGACCCAGGTTCTCGGCGGGAATCTGGTCAAGGTCCTCACCTGGTACGACAATGAGTGGGGCTACTCGAACCGGGTGGTCGACCTCATCGAGCGTCTCGCCGAAGTCATGGAGTCTGAGGCGCACCCGGCGACCTGAGCAACACCGCGGCCACCGCGGACAACACCCCGGCTCCCACCACGGCGATGCCCCTCGATCCGGTCTGGACTGCCAGCCACCCGGCCAGTGGCGGGCCCACAGCTCCGGCCATCTGGAAGACGAGGCTCACCGCGCCCATGGCGGTGCCCAGACCCTCCACTCCGAACACGTCGCGGGAGTGGATGCCGATCAGCGGCGAGATGGCGCCGATGCCGAATCCCGCCACCACCGCGTATACCGCCGCCACCAAGGGCGTCCCTGCGAAGGCGAGGACCACTGCTCCGACCGAGATCGATGCGTAGGCCAGCCGCATCGACGGCACGACTCCCAGACGGCGCACCATGGGCATGAGGGGCAGGCGCCCGAGGAGTTGGGAGAAGCCACGGAACCCGGCCCAGAAGGACGCCGCCGCAAGAGGAAGACCGGCGGCGGTCATGGCGGGCACCTGGTAGGCGAGGATCACGCCCATCGCCACGCCGATCACCCCCTGGGAGAGAAGAAAAGACCGGGCAGCGGTCGTGCGGAGCGCCGAGCTCAGCCCGGCGAGGATGTGCCGGCTGGCCGGCATCTCGGCGGTTCTCGTATCCATGACAACAGCAGCGGCGACCAGGGCGGCCACAGCCGAGAGACCGAGAACCACCAGGGCGGCGCGCCAGCCAAACTCCTCCACCAGCCACGCCGAGGCGGGGAGGTAAACAGCCGACGAGAAGGCGCCCCAGACCGTGAGGATGGCGATGGCCCGAGTCGAGTCGCGTGGGCTGAGGCGCACTGCGACGGTCTGCGTGACGTGATAGAAACCCAACGCGGCCACCGCTCCCCCGCCGACTGCCGTGAGGACGGCGAATGCCATCGGAGAGCTCGTGGCCGCCGCGGCGAGGAAGGTGCCCAGGACCGCGACAGCGGCAGATCCGAACACCACACGGCTGCCCGCCCGGTCGAGCAGCCAGCCACCGAAGATCGACCCGATGCCACCGACGAACACCGACGCGCCGAAGGCCAGCGTCAGGAACGGCTCGCTCCAGCCCGTGTCGTCGATGATCGGGTCGAGCAGAACCCCAAATGAGTAGTGCCAGCAGCCGTATGCGGCGATGGTGACCAACCCCAGCATTCCCACCTTGGCTCGGGGAACGGTACGGGTGGTCACGGCGGCGAGGGTATAACGGTTCTACCGTGACGGGCATGACCACGCCGACGCGTGACGACATCCTGGCTGCGGGGGCCCGAATCGCCGGATACGTGCGTCGTACGCCGGTCATCACGGCCGATGTCGGGACGGGTGCTCCCCTCACGTTCAAGCTCGACACCCTGCAGACGACCGGCACCTTCAAGATCAGGGGCGCCTTCAACCGCTTGCTCTCCGAGCCCACTCCCCCTCGCCAGGTTGTGGCCGCTTCTGGGGGCAACTTCGCCAAGGCCATCGCCCACGCCGCCCGCCATCTCTCGATACCGACCCACTTGTTCGTCCCCGACACGTCCCCGCGGGAGAAGCTCGAGGCGCTGTCGGCCTACGGCGCCACGATCCACGTCATCGCAGGCATGTACCCGGACGCCCTCGCCGCCAGCATCGCCTTTGCCGAGGAGCACGGCGGCGCGTTCGCCCACGCATACGACCAGCCCGAAGTGGTGGCCGGCGCGGGAACCATCGGGTTGGAGATCGACGCCCAGGTCCCCGACGCCGACACCGTGCTCGTGGCGGTCGGCGGCGGAGGACTGATCGCCGGCATCTCCTCGTGGTTTCGCGGCGCGAAGAAGGTGGTCGGCGTCGAGACCGTCGGGACGGGATCTCTTCACGCCGCTTTCGCCGCCGGCAAGCCGGTCGATGTCGAGATGTCCGGGATCGCGATCAGCTCGCTGGCTTCGGGTCGGGTCGGCGACATCGCCTGGGAGGCAGCTCGCCAGTGGGTGGCCGACTCGCTGGTGGTGACCGACGACGACATCGTGGCGGCGCAGAGGCACCTCTGGGACGAGCTCAGGCTGGTCGTCGAAGCGGGATCGGCAGCACCCATGGCTTCCCTGTTGAGCGGTGCCTACCTGCCGGAACCGGGCGAACGGGTGGTGGTTGTCCTATGTGGCGCCAACGCCTCTTGGACTCCGTAGGGCTGCCCAAATCTTCTCGGGCGTGACCGGGATCTGGATGTCGGCGCCGTCGAGGGCGTCGCGGACGGCGTTGAGCACGGCCGGCGTCGAGCCGATGGCCCCAGCCTCCCCGATGCCCTTGGCGCCCAACGGATTGGTGGGAGTGGGCGTGACGGTTCCGGCGAGCCGGAACGAAGGCAGCGACACCGCCGTCGGCAACAGGTAGTCCATGAACGAAGCGCTCACCAGGTTGCCGTCGGTGTCGTAGACGACCTGTTCCCACATTGCCTGCCCGATCCCCTGGGCCAGCCCGCCGTGCCTCTGGCCGTCGGCCAGCATCGGGTTGACGATGACCCCGGCGTCATCGACCGCCCACATGCGGTCGAGACGGACCGAGCCGGTCTCCGGGTCGATCTCCACCACCGCCAGGTGCATTCCGTAGGGGAAGTTGAGCCCACCGGAGCGCAGGTGGACCTCTTCGTCCAGTCCCGGCTCCATGCCCTCGGGCAAGGCCGTTCCCGA
>CAYLYQ010000016.1:2612-23568 GCA_964388105.1 uncultured Acidimicrobiaceae bacterium | reverse complement strand
GTATCACCCTGCTCGACCCGCACCCGATCGATGTCGATCCCGAGGACGCCTGCCACGAGCTGAGCGAACGCGGTCCGATGACCCTGACCCTGGTCCAGCGTCTCGACATAGACCGTCACCGATCCGTCGGTGTGGGCCGCGACCCGCGCCGCTCCCCAGTCCTCGAAGCCACAAACCTCCACATAGGAGGCAACGCCGACTCCGAGGAGGCGCCCTTCGGTCCGCGCTTCGGCTTTCTCCCGGAGCAGCGCCTGGTAGTCGGCCACTTCGAGGAGCTTGTCGAGGGTCTTCTCGTACTCGCCGGTGTCGAAGACATACCCCCCGGCGGCTTCTCCTCCCGAGGATGCGTAAGGGAACTGCTCGGGCGGGATGAAGTTGCGGCGCCTCACCTCGGCCGGGTCGATGCCGGTGGCCCGGGCGACCTCGTCGATTACGGCCTCGATCGTCAGCGTCGCCTCCGGGCGGCCGGCGCCCCGGTAGATCCCTCGTGGCGCCCGGTTGGTCCACACCCCGCGCATCCGCCACCCGTAGACGCCGATGTGGTAGTTCCCGGTCCCGATCCGGGGAGTTATCTCCATGAACGACAGGTAGCGGTGACGACAGCCGAGGTCGATCAGGATGTCGACCCACAAGGCCTCGATCCGCCCGTCCTCGGATGCGACGACCTCCCACCGATGCCGCTGGGCACGACCGTGGCCGATGGTGGCCATGTGCTCGCGTCGGGTCTCGGTCCACTTCACCGGACGGCCCGTGAGGCGCGCGGCGTGGATCACGAGGTACTCCTCCTCGGCGGCGTCGAACTTGGCGCCGAACCCGCCACCCACGAACGGCGTGACGACGCGAACCGCGGCCTGAGGCATGCCCAGGTCGGCGGCGAACTGCTCCTGCATGAGGTGCGGGGCTTGGGTCGGGATGTGGACCACGAGGCCGCCGTCCTTCCACTCGGCGACGATGGTCCGGGGCTCCATCGGGGCCGGAACGACACGCGGATGCTCGACGACTCCGGAGAGACGGATCGGTCCCGTCGCCGCATCGAAGGCCGCACGGTCACCCTTGGAACGGTCGTACGCCACGTTGTCGGTCTGGCCCTCATGGATAGGAGGGGCGGTCAATGCCTCGTCGACGTCACCGACCGGGTCGAGCGGGTCGTAATCGACGAACACCGCCTCGGCCGCGTCTCGCGCTTGCGCCGGAGTCTCGGCCACGACCGCGGCGACAGGATCGCCCGGCATGAGGACGACACCCTGAGCCAGCGCATACCGGCGCGGGATGTTTCGGGCCGGATTGGGAGCGGGAGGCATGTTGACACCGGCGACGTCCTCGGGTCGGATCACGGCCACAACCCCGGGCATCTCCTCCGCAGCGGAGGTGTCCACCGAACTGACCCGGGCGTGGGCGAACGGGGAGCGCACGACCGCGAGGTGGAGGGTGCCGGCCGGCAGGAGATCGTCGACGTAGGTGGCCGCACCGGTGATGAGTGCCGGATCCTCCCGCCTCTGTACGGGCGCGCCGATAAACGACGGGATCTCTGCGGTGGTCACGGCCCGGAGGTTACCGAGCCTGCCCGATCACTCGAGGAGGCTGAGGACCGTGGCGCGGAAGTCGTTGGGCTGGAAGGGCTTGGTAACGAAGGCGTCTGCGCCGCCCTCATTGGCCCGGCGCCGGGATTCCTCCTCAGCGTGAGCGGTGAGCACCACGACCGGGATGCCTTTGGTGGCGTCGTCCCGCCGGATGCGGTCGAGGACTTCCCAGCCGTCCATCCCGGGGAGTCCGATGTCGAGGACCACGAGGTCGGGAGACTCGGAGCTGACGGCGTGTAGTCCGGTCTTGCCGTCGTCTCGGGTGACGATCTCCAGATCGGCAGCCCGGAGGCATACTTCGATCAGCCGCCTGATGACGGCGGAGTCTTCGACAACCAGGATCCTTGAGCCCATCTTGATCAACCTCGATTTGTTTGCCCGAGCCCAGCGTCGGGCACGAGTTCATATCGGCAGGTCGGGCCTCAGGGTTTAACTGTTAACCGACCCTGATCGCCCTGGAAGCGCCATCTCTTCGACGAACCTCTCGAGTTGCCGAAGCGTGCGCACCTCATGGACCGAAGTGCAATGACGGGCGTACGACGACATGGTCGAGTCGCCCGTGTCCCAGTAGGCGTGAGGCTCGGGGTTGAGCCAGATGACGGCCCGTGACGCCTTGGCCACGTCGGCCAGGACAGCGTCCCGGGGCGGTCGATAGTTGTTCCTCGCGTCCCCCGTGATGATCACCGTCGTCCGCGGGGTGAGCTGGGCCCCGTAGCGCCGGTGAAAAGTCTCGAAGGCGTTGCCGTAATCCGAGTGCCCGTCGAGCCACACCACTTCGGCCTCGGTGGCAACCCGTGAGACCGCCTGGCCGAAGTCGACGCCCGGTCCGAAGAATTCGGTCACCTCGTCGATGGTGTCGATGAAGGCGAAGGTTCGAAGGCGGGAGAAGTGGGTGGACATTGCATGGGTGAACTGGAGGGTGAACCGGGAGAAGGTCGCCATCGACCCGGAGATGTCGCACAACAGCCAGACCTCCGGACGGTGGGGTCGCGGGTGCCGGAACTGGGGATCGACGGGGACGCCGCCAGTGGCCAGTGATCGGCGGACGGTGCGCCTGAAGTCGAGTCGGCCGGTGCGGCGTTTCCGCCGGCGCGCCAGACGCGCCGCGAGCTTCCGCGTCAACGGGCCGATCGCTGCCTCCATCTCCGCCAGGTCGGTGGTGGTGGCATGCATCAGGTCGATGTCCTCGACCAGGGGGCGGCGGAGGGTTCGTGCCACGGCCTCCCGGCCTCGGTCCGCAACCAGCCGCCGGCGAATCTCCTCCTCGATGTCGGCGCGGAGCCTCGACAGCCGCTCGGCGACGTCCTCTTCGACCAGGCGCCGCTCGAACGCAGACAGTTCGGCGTCACCCACCAAGGCCTCCACGAGTGCGGCCTCCAAAGCGGCAAGGTCGAGCCGCCTCAAGGTCCGGTACAAGTAGTAGGTGCCCCCGACCGGGCGCCCGGGCTCCATCCCGGCAAGATGGTCCACTGCTTCCGAGGCGGCCATTCGCATGGCGTCGGAGTCCAGGTCGGACAGTGCCCGGAGCAGTTCGGAGACGAGGTCGTCCAACTGGAAGTCGCCGGACTGGCCGCCTCCGGAGCCGGACGGCCCGCCTTCGGCCGATGGCGCTCCGTCGTCGGTAGGCCGCTCGGGTGGAACCAGGGAGAAGTACACGTCGAAGGCGGTGTCGAACGCCCTCTCGTGGCGGATGTTCTTGATCAAGGTCGCCCGCAGCGTCTCGCGCAGCGCAGCGCGATCGCCGAGATCGATCTGCTCGACGGCGGTGAGGGCGTCGATCGACTCCACCATCGACACAGGGACACCGGTCTGGCGGAGCTCGTCGATGAACCCGGAGACGACGCCGAGCATCAGTCCACCGGGGTGGAGGTGAGTTCCTTGGCGGCCTTCTCGATGTCGCCCTGGTACTTGAGGAGCACGTGGAGGGTGTCGGCCAGGACCGACTCGTCGACCTCGTCCACGGAGAGGGTGAGGAGCGTTCGGGCCCAGTCGATGGTCTCCGAAACCGACGGTGACTTCTTCAGATCGAGGCTGCGAATCGAACGGGCGACGCGGGCGACCTGCTCGGCGAGGTGCTCGGAGAGGCCCGGCACCCGCGCCGTCAGGATCTCCTTCTCCCGGTCCGGAGCCGGGTAGTCGATGTGGAGGAAGAGGCAGCGGCGCTTCAGCGCCTCGCTCAGCTCGCGCGTGTTGTTGGAGGTCAGAAAGACGAACGGTTGGCTGGCGGCTTCGATGGTGCCCAGCTCCGGTATCGACACCTGGAAGTCCGAGAGAACTTCGAGCAGCAACGCCTCGGTCTCGACCTCGACACGGTCCACCTCGTCGATGAGGAGGACCACCGGCTCAGGTGAGCGGATCGCCTCGAGGAGTGGCCGCGTGAGTAGGAACTCCTCGGAGAAGATGTCCTGGCTGATGGAGTCCCAATCCTGGGCGGCGTCCGCCTGAATGCGGAGAAGTTGCTTCTTGTAGTTCCACTCGTAGAGGGCCTTCGCCTCGTCCAGGCCTTCGTAGCACTGGAGACGGATGAGCCTCCGATCGGTGGCGGCTGCCACGGCCTTGGCGAGCTCGGTCTTGCCGACGCCCGCGGGCCCCTCGACCAGCACGGGCTTCCCGAGCTGTGCGGCGAGAAACACGACCTGGGAGATGCGCCGATCGGGCAGATAACCCTGGGAGCGCAGAGCGGTTGCGACCGCCTCAGGAGATCCGAGATCCATTGGCCACATGGTACGTGCCGCCTAGCCTCTTCCCGCAATGCGCATCATCATTGTCGGTGCCGGGGCGGTCGGCTCCTACCTCGCCGAACGACTCTCTGCGGAGCCTGACCTCGAAGTTGTGGTGATCGAGTCGGACGAGGTCAGGGTGGCCGAGCTTCAGGACGCGATCGATGCCCTCGTCATCGCTGGCAACGGATCGTCCATCGGCACTCTTGAGAAGGCTGGGGCCGAGCAATCGGATCTCCTGATCGCGGTGACAAGCTCCGATGGCGCCAACGTCCTCGCCTGTCACGCCGCCACCGAACTCGGAGTCAAGACGACGATCGCCCGCATCGAGGATCCCGGGATGCGCGAGGGCGTGGACCGGCTCGGGGTGGACATAGTCATCGATCCTTCGGCCGCCGCGGCCGACGACCTGGCCGACATCGTGGGTGCAGGCGGGGTCTCCGAGCTGATCCCATTCGCTCAGGGCAAGTTGGTGATGGTCGGCGGGCTCGTGAGCGCTGGAGCACCTCTGACCAGGACGACCTTGTCGGATCTGCGTCTCCGCACCGCGGAGTGGGGCTGGGTGGTGGCCGCCGCGGTTCGAGACGGCCGGACCATCGTGGCCGAGGGCGATACGAGAATTCGCGCCGGGGACTATGCACTCTTGATGACGACCAAGGACCACGTCGAAGACGCGGGACGCCTGCTCGGCCTTGTCCGGTTCAAGTTCGACCGCGTGGTGATCATTGGTGCCACTCGGCTCGCGGAGCTCACTGCCGACCTCATGGAGCAGCACGGATTCGACGTGCTCTTCGTAGACGAGGACCGGGATCGCTGTGTCGAGCTGTCCCAGACCCACCCTTATGCAGTTGTCTTGAACGGGGATCCGACCGACCCCCATGTGCTGGCGGACGTCGACCTGGCGCGGTCGGACGTGGTCCTGGCGCTGACGGGATGGGACGAAGTCAACGTACTGACATGTCTGGCCGCCAAAGCCATGGGAGCCGGCATGGTCGTGGCGCGCTTCAATCGCATCCCCTATGTCAAGCTGCTCAGCGGTGTCGGTATCGATGCAGCGATCTCTGCCCGACTGATGGCGGCCAGTGCCATCCTCCGCTATGTGAGACAAGGGAAGGTGGAGCAAGTCGCCACCTTCTCCACTACCGACGCCGAGGCCATCGAGATCGAGGTCGCCCCGGGCGCGCCTGCGGCCGGCAAGGCTGTCGGCGAACTGCCTCTGCCGGATGGTGTGGTGATCGGCGGCGTGTCCCGAAACAACACCACTTTCGTCCCCGACGGCTCGTCGGTGATCCGAGAGGGCGACCACATCATCTACTTCGCACTTCCCGGCGTCATCGACGAGTCTTCGGCTCTCTTCAGCGCATGAAGACCCCCCGATCGGTGCCGGGCTTGCTGCGCACCGTCGCCTGGGTCCATGGCTCGGTTCTCGTGTTCGTTGCTGTGGCGATGCTCGTAGCCGCGGCGGTGTCCGCGGCCCATCGAGAGTGGGATACCGCCGGCCGAATCGCCATCTCGGCTCTGATAACCCTCGGTATCGGAGGACTGGTCCGTCGCGTGGTGGATCGCCCTGACAAGATCAGTGTCCGGCAGGGATTCGTCACCGTGGGTCTGGCCTGGTTCGTGTTTTCTGCGTTTGGCGCGCTTCCCTATTTGTTCACCGGGGTTCTGGAGAGCCCGGTCGATGCCTTCTTCGAGACGGCGTCCGGTTTCACGACGACGGGAGCCACCGTCATCCTCGCTCCGGAAGACCTTCCCGCAGGGATCGTATTCTGGCGAGCCCTGACCCAATGGCTCGGTGGACTGGGCGTCGTCGTCCTTGGAGTGGCTGTACTCCCACTCCTCGGGACGGGCGGTGTGCAGTTGACTCGGGCGGAGTCGGGGGGCCTTCTCTCCGAGCGCCTCACCCCACGTTTCCAAGGGACCCTCAAGAGGCTTTGGGGGGTCTACGCGGGTCTCACCATTGCAGCGTCACTGTTTCTCGCGGTTGGCGAAATGGACGTCTTCTCCGCCGTCGTGCATGCCCTCGCCACCGTGTCCACTGGTGGGTTCGGCATGGCCGCTGATTCCGTCGCTTCGATGGGGGCATACACGAAATGGGTTCTGATCGTGTTCATGCTGCTCGGCGGCGTTTCCTTTGCACTCCACTACCGAGCGATCAGACACCCCGTCGCCTACTGGCAGAGCTCGGAGCTGAAGCTCTACCTGTCCCTGACCGCTGGAGCCGCCATCCTCATGATCGGGGGCCTTCTGTCCCAGTTCTCCCTTGGAGACTCCATCACCGAGGGCACTTTCGCCACGGTCTCGATCATCACCACCACCGGGTTCACCTCGTCGGACTTCGCGGCGTGGCGCCCGGCGCTGCAGATTCTGATCGTCGGGATCATGTTTCTGGGCGGCATGGCGGGGTCCACGGCGGGGGGGATAAAGACCTTCCGTGTCGGGGTCCTCACCAAGGCTGCCTACTCCGACCTGAGGAGGTTGGTGCATCCACGGGGAGTGTTCACGACAAGCTTCGGGAAACAGAAGGTGGCCGATCCGGTCGTTGAGGCGGTGCAGTCGTTCTTCCTCTTCTACATCCTCATCTTCATGGTCTCGACATTTCTCCTCACCTTCATCGATGCCAACCTGAGCGAGGACTTGGATCTGATCACCTCGACTTCCGTCGTGGCCTCGGCCCTCGGGAACATCGGCCCGGCTCTCGGCGATGCGGGGCCCGCTTTCAACCACGCTTTCCTGCCGGCACCGGCAAAGCTCCTGCTGGCCGGCCTGATGATCGTCGGGCGTCTCGAGCTGTTCCCGGTCCTGGTGCTGTTCACCAGGGACCTTTGGCGAAGGTGACCTACTCCTCCTCGCCCAAGGGGACGAACTCGAAGGCGAGCTCGCCGATGCGGACTTCTTCGCCGGGGGCCGCTCCGGCGCGGATCAGGGCCTCCTCGACCCCCATGGCGGCCAGTCGCCGCGACGCGCGGTCCGCTGCCTCGAGAATGGTGAGATCGGCGAACCGCACGGCTCGCTCGACGACTCTCCCGGACACACGCCACGCTTCCCCCTCGCGACTCACCTTGAACCCGGGGCCGAGGGGTCGGTGAAGTACGAAGCCGAGGCGCTCCGGTGCCGCGCGTTCGGCCTCGTCGACCTTGTCGGCGATGGCGTGGAGCGCGATCTCGAGACCGTCTCCGGTCAACGCTGAAACCGGAATCGCCCCGAGGTCAGTGGCCACACCGGCGACGTCCGTTGCGTCGGACTTGTTGACCAGCACCACCCGCGGACGAACGGCCAGCTCCGGCGAGTACCGCTCGATCTCCCGGGAGAGCACCCGAAGCTGCTCAGCCGGCGACACCTCCTGCGTCGGGTCGAGCACCATCACCAGCACGCGGGCGCGTTCGGTGTGTCGCAGGAACTCGTGGCCGAGGCCCTTTCCCTCTGCGGCTCCTTCGATGAGACCGGGGATGTCGGCCATGACGAACTCCCGGCCCCCGATCGAGACGACACCGAGGTTGGGCTCCAGGGTGGTGAAGGGGTAGTCGCCGATCTTGGCTTTCGACGCCGAGACGCGAGAGATGAGAGTCGATTTGCCCGCATTGGGGAAGCCGACGAGGGCGGCGTCGGCGAGGAGCTTCAACTCCAGGGTGAACCAGCCCTCCGGGCCGTACTCCCCCTGCTCCGCCACCGCCGGCGCCCGGTTCGTGGAGCTGACGAAAGCGGCGTTGCCCAGGCCACCCTGGCCGCCGGGCATCGCCACCACCTCCTGTCCGGGCTGGACGAGATCGGCGATCATCACGCCCTCGTCGTCGTAGACGACCGTTCCGAGAGGCACGGAAAGGACGAGATCCTCGCCTTTGCGCCCGTGTCGAACGTCGCCTTCGCCGTGGGTGCCGGACGAGGCTCGGTGGTGGGTGTTGCGTTGGTAGCGGAGAAGAGTGGCGACCGAAGGATCGGCGCGAAGAATCACCGAGCCGCCGTCGCCCCCGTTCCCGCCGTTGGGTCGACCCTTTGGCTTGCCCCGGGCGCGGACGAACGCGGCAACGCCGGCGCCGCCGTCCCCTCCGCGGAGGTGCACCCGAATGCGGTCAATGAACATGGTTGGTGTCTACCACGTCGGCTCCCGCCACCCGGACACAGGTGTCGTCACTCCCCGAGGACGCGGATCTCGTGGAGGATGACCCAGCCGTCCACGCTGGTCGTCTCGACCCTGACCGTCCGCACTCCCTCGACCGGAGCGAACTCCATACTCAACCAGTCTCCTGCCGCGGCATCGGCCCTCACCTCGCCGACGAGGGTGCCTGGTGCGCCTTCTCCCTGACCGCGGAGCCAGATCCGGTGGGTCTGTGGACCGACAGGCGAGACATGCCCGATGAGGATCTCGACGCCCGAGACTGTGCGGTCCTCCTCCAGATCGATCTCGACCCACTGTGGAGGACCGGCGGCCGCGGACCACCACGTGGCGTCGCTGCCGTCGGTCACGTTGGCAGCCCGATACTCGGCGCTCTCCTCGGCCGAGGCCGAGGCAGGCCGGCCGAGGGCGAAGTTGCTGGACTCGTACGGCCCGACATCGCACGGATCAGGACGCGTGAGTGGAGAGATCGCCCTGGCGACTACCGCGTCGTGGGCGTCCCCGGTCACAACCTCATCGTCGACATCAGCTCCCCAAAACCACAGCAGCCAGCCGTCGAAACCGAACACACACGATCCCGCCTGCCAACGCGCCATGGCCGCCGCAGCCTCGTCGATGTCCGGATACGCATCTTCGAAGGCACCGAACTCCCCGAGGAGCAACGGGAACGCCGGTTCGGCCCCGTCGAGACCGAACGCAGCGGCGATCCCCGGCCAGGTGCCGCCAAGACCCGGATAGGCATGAAGGTCGACGAAATCGAGGGTCGACTCGGCGAGGATCTGCCTCGGCACAACCCAACGGTTGTCCGCCGCAACGCGTCCTGCGTCCGGCTCCGCGGCCGAGAAGAAGCCCATGGTGATCAGCGCCCCCTCATCGAGCGCCCTGATGGCGTCGCCCACCGTCGTGACGTAGGACCGCAGGTTGCTGACGACCATCGTCTCGACGGCCGAGTCGTCTGACAGGTCGTAGGTGTTCCCGTCCGCCGTAGTGACCGAGCCGGTCGCCAGGCTGATCGGAGGGACGTCACGGAGGACGAACTGCTCGTTGGCGAGCTGCCAGCCGAGGACGTGGTGGGTGGGAGCCCCTCTCTCGCGCAGGCCTTCGATCAGGGCAGTCCAGTACTCGACTGCGATCCGGTGGCCCTGCGGGCTCAGGTAGAGCGAGTTGCGGTAGCCCCCGAATGGCTCACAGCAGGGCAGGCGGTCACTGAAGCCGGGATCGGGCACGTCATTGGAAGTGGGCAGGGCGGCGAACCCGTGCGCCTCGATCCGGGTGAGGAGGTCGGCGAGCCCATCCAGGTAATCGGGGCGAATCCCCGCCCCAGTCGAGGTGCATCCCATGCACATATCGAGGAAGAAGCGGACGGTGTTGAACCCGAGGTCATCGAGAGCCGCCAGCTGCTCGTCGACCCAGACGGGGTCGTAGCCGGCCTGGAACAGCCGGTCGGCGCCCCCACCACCGGTCTTTCGGAGAAGGTTCACGCCGATGGGGACGAACACATTGCCGGTCCGCGTGTCGACGAACCGGTCACCTTCGACCACGAACCACCGGTCCGCCACGGGCAAAGTCGTGATGGGAGCTACGGTCGTCGACGTCGTCGGCGGAACCGTCGTGGTGGTCGACGCCGACGACGAACACGCAGCGACCAGCAGCATGACTGCCAGAGATGTGGCGAGACGCCCGGTCACTCGGCGACCCTAGCGAGGATCGCCGGGAGTCGGCTGCCGGATGGTGCTATTCGGGCAGGACGCCGGCGGCGAAGGCTCATCGGGGTCGACACGATCCGTGACATTCGACCCTGTCCAACACACCTCCCCTGACCCACGATGGACGCATGGAGGACACGACGCTGTGGCGTGAATCGACGGCTGTCGGGGAGACATCGCGCCGTGGGTCGCAGGTCGGGCGGCTGCGGTGAGCCACGACCGCGGGGCAGCCAGACTCCTGATCCTCCTCATCGTGACGATGGCGAGCTGCGGCGACGCCGGGCCGGGCTCCACCTCGACTTCAACGGCCCCCACCACGACGAGCACCACCACGACCACGACAACGACCACGACAACGACGACCTCGACCACCCCCACCACGACGACGTCCACAACGACTTCGACCACGACCACGACCACGCTTCCCACCACGACCACTTCTTCAGCGCCGGCCACGACCCGGCCGCCGACCACAACCAGGCCGCCATCGACAGAGCCGGCGGCGATCGTGACGCGAGTGAAGACGGACGAGCGAGTGGTAGCTCTCACCTTTGACGCGGGCTCGGACCGGGGCTTCGCCGCCCAGATCCTGGACACGCTGGCGACCCATGGGATCAAGGCCTCGTTCGGGATGACCGGCAAGTGGGCCGAATCGAATCCCGACCTGCTGCGACGAATGACCGACGAGGGCCATGCCCTGATCAACCACACCTACGACCACCCTCACATGGAGACGCTGGGCACCGAAGCACGACTCGAACAGCTGGCCCGAACGGAGCAGATCATCCAGGGGATCACAGGGACGACCACCAAACCGCTCTTCCGACCGCCTTATGGCTCCTACAACAACCAGGTGCTGATCGATGTGGGGTCGGCGGGTTACCGCTACTCGGTGATGTGGACGGTGGACAGCCTGGGTTGGAAGGGAATCCCGCCTTCCGAGGTGGTCGCCCGCTGCGAGAGCGGCCTGCAGTCCGGTGCGATCATCCTGCTGCACGTCGGCGCCGCCTCCACCGACTACGCCGCTCTGGAGGACATCATCGCCGCCATCGATCAGGCGGGCTATCGGTATGCCACCGTCAAGGAGTTGCTCCCATGAAGCAAGTCACCATCGCCGCAGTTTTGATCCTGGCCGCGTGCCAGTCGGGAGTGGTGCCGGAAACGACGACCACCACGACCACCACGACGCCGACGACGACCGCAACCACCGTGCCCGAAGCCGGCGGCGAGAGGGCGATCTATGTCATGTTCGAGGGGTACCCGGTCGCACCCGGGCCCTTCCTCGCCGCGGTCTCCCGCCCAGGGGCCAACGACCTGGAAGACGCTCTGAGCGCCCTGCTCGAAGGCGTGACCGCGGGAGAGGCCGGGATGGGCCTGTCCTCGGCGATCCCGGTGGGCACCCGGCTGCTCGGGGTGGAAGTGGCCGAAGGCGTCGCCTCCGTCGACCTGAGTCGCGAGTTCGATTCCGGGGGAGGCTCGCTGAGCATGATGGCGCGGGTCACCCAGGTCGTGTACACCGCCACCCGGTTTGCCGGGGTCGATGCGGTCCGATTCCTCATCGACGGAAGCCCGCTCGAAGTCCTCGGCGGCGAGGGCTTGATCATCGACGGCCCCCAGACGCGTGATGACTGGTCCGGGTTGACCCCACCGATCCTCGTCGAGACACCCCCTTGGGGGAGCACGGTCGGCCATCGGATCGAGATCGCGGGCTCCGCAGAGCTCGAATCCGGAAGCCTGTCCTACGCCGTGGTTGATGCCGACGGCCTCATCATCGACGAGGGCGACATGTCCACCACACCGGGGCTGCGCAGCAGTTTCTCCACCATCGTGAACCTCGACGAGATCCCGCACCCGGGGATCGGATCGGTCATCCTCTGGGAGTGGGCTCCGGGCGGCTCACAACGACACGTCGTCGAGTACCCGCTGACCCTGCAAGGGCCGTGATCCGAGGGACCGCCTTCGTGGTGTGAGGTCTCCCCACGAGCGTGGGGAGCTCCGGCGCTACTCCGGGAGGACGGAGACCTGACGCCGGTTGGCCCGGGAGCCGTACTTCACGGTGCCGGAAGTGGTGGCGAAGAGGGTGTCGTCGCTGCCCCGGCCGACGTTCTCCCCCGGATGGATCCGGGTGCCACGCTGACGGACCAGGATGGCGCCGGCGCTGACGGTCTGGCCGTCGAACACCTTCGGGCCGAGCCGCTGGGCCTTGGAATCGCGGCCGTTCTTGGACGAACCGCCTGCTTTGGTCTTCGACATTTCCTACTCCTCTTCAGAAGCTGCGGGCTCGGCCTTCTTGGCCTGGGCCTTGGCCTTGCCGCCGGGCAGCTTGATGCCGGTGATCTCGATGCGGGTGTACTTCTGCCGGTGGCCCTGGTGGCGCCGGTAGCCCGTCTTGTTCTTGTACTTGAAGATGTCGACCTTGTCCCCCGCGGACTCACCGAGGATCTTGGCGGTCACGGTGGCCTTGGCAAGCACCGAGCGGTCGGACACCGCGTTGCCCTCGTCGTCGACGACGAGCAGTGGGGCGAACTCCAGACTCTCGTCAGAGCCCTTGACGCGCTCGATGTCGAGCACGTCGCCGGCCTTGACCTTGGCCTGCTTGCCGCCGGTGCGGATGATGGCGTACATGGTTGAACCTTCGTTGAAAGGGAAGAACGACCTGGGATTCTACCAACAGAGCGGAGCTCTCGGTACTCGGCGTTAAGCCTCGACCTCAGCCGAAGCCTGGTCGACTGGCGCCGCCTTGGGCCGGAACGACTCGTCGACGATGATGCCCCGTCCGGAACAGTGCTCACACTTGTGGGAGAAGTGCTCGAGGAGCCCCGCCGAGACGTTCTTCCGGGTCATCTCGACCAGTCCCAGGTGAGACACGTCGAAGACCTGGGTTCGAGTCTTGTCCCTGGCCAGGGTCTCCTTCAGCCGCCGGAGCACCTTCTGCTGGTTCTCCGTCGACTCCATGTCGATGAAGTCGATGACGATGATCCCGCCGATGTCGCGCAGCCTGAGCTGGCGGCCGATCTCCTCGGCAGCCTCCAGGTTGTTCTGCAGCACGGTCTCCTCGAGATTCGACGAGCCGACGAATTTGCCCGTGTTGACGTCGATGACGGTGAGGGCCTCGGTGCGGTCGATGACCAGGTGGCCGCCGGAGGGCAGGTAGACCTTGCGATCGAGAGCCTTCTTGAGCTGGTCGTCCACGTGATACCGGTCGAACAGCGGGATCTCGTCCTCGTAGTGGGCCACTTTGGAGACGAGGTCGGGAGCTGTGGACTGCAGATACCTGACCACGAGGTCGTAGGCGTCACGATCGTCGATGAGGAGCTTGCGGAAGTCGGCGGTGAAATGCTCACGGATCACCTTGATGAGGAGCTCCGGCTCCTGGTGGATGAGCCTCGATCCCCCGCCGCGTTGCGCCTCGGACTGAATCATGTCCCAGTCCTTCAACAGCCGGGAGATGTCGGCGGCCAGCTCCTCGGCGGTGGCGTGCAGAGCGGCAGTGCGAACGATCACTCCAAACCCAGCGGGTCGCACCTGGTTGATGATGTCGCGCAGCCGGTTGCGGTCCTCGTCGGGCAGTCGACGGCTGATGCCGATGCTGTCCGAGTCCGGCACCAGCACCAGGTACCGGCCGGGAAGCGACGGGAGGCCCGTGAGGCGGGCGCCCTTGGCACCCATGGCGTCCTTTGTCACCTGGACGAGGACCTCGTCTCCGTCCTTGATCACCTGCTCGATGCGCTTGCCCTTCGACCCGGACGGCACCTTGACATCCGACGCGTAGAGCACGCCGTTCTTGGCTGCTCCGAAATCGAGGAAGGCGGCCTCCATGCCGGGCAGGACGTTGCGGACTACGGCCAGGTAGATGTTCCCAGCTACGGTGCCGGCGTCCTCACGGGCCACGTAATGCTCGACGAGGACCGGCCCCTCGAGGATCACGATCTGAGTCTGACTGCCGCTGACGCTGACCAGCATCTGCTTCCTGGCCGACTCGACGGGAACGATGATCTCTTCGTCGACCGGACGGCGGACGGAAGCCCGGGAAGTCGAGATCCCGTTCTTCGGTTTCGGTGTTGACGAGCGCTGCTGGCGGCCGCGGCGTTCCTTCTCACGCCGGGGCTTGGTCGCCGGAGCCTCCTGGACCCGGCGCAGCTCGACCTTGCTACCTCTTACGTTGACGGTCTTGCGCTCTTCGACCTTCCCGTCTGTTGAGACGCGGACAACTTCAGGGGCCCTCTTGCGAAACAGAGCCATTGACTTTCACTCCTCTGGATGATTGCGATGTGCGCCGAGGTCGACCCTTTCCTGGCGGGCGACCTGCGGGCGAAGACGAAGTCCGACGGACGGCGAGAAGCCGGTTCCGGGTGGGAACCGACCTCAACTTGATGGCACGAGACCACCGTGGATATGGCTGTCACCAGCGACACTCCGGGAAACGGGGGATGTGCGGCGTCCGAGGGACAGGGAGATTCTACCAGAACGGAAAGTGATCGACTGTCACCCGTCGAGGCCGAGCTTGGGCTGCTCCGGCTCGTTGGGGTCGTAGCACATCCGACAGCGCGCCTCGTAGGCGTCCTGGGCGCCCAGGACCACGAGGTCATTGGACTGCACGATTCGCTGGGTGTAGAGCGCCGGGCCGCCGCACCGGTGGCACACGGCAAGCATCTTGTTGACGTACTCGGCCCGGTCACAGAGAGACGGGATGGGCTCGAAGGGTCGGCGGAGGTAGTCCGTGTCGAGACCCGCCACGATCACCTGATGACCGGTGGCGGCGAGGTTGTCGACGATGTCGACCAGGCCGTCGTCGAAGAACTGGCCCTCGTCGATCCCGATGACCCGGGTCGACTCGTGGATCGAACGCAGGAGGTGGAGCGAGTCGGACACCGGGATCGCCTCGATCTTCAACTCGGAATGGGAGACCACTTCGGTGACGGCATACCGGTCGTCGATGGCGGGCTTGAACACCTGGACGGGGATGCGTGCGATCTTCGAGCGGGTCACCCGGCGAATCAGCTCCTCGCTCTTGCCGGAGAACATCGGCCCGCAGATCACCTCGACCCATCCGCCCTGACTGCGCCTCATCATGCGGGTGGCAGGGTACCCATCGCCGCCGGCTCGTTCTCCGCCGCAGCACCAACCGATTGTGGGGGTCCCGAATCCGCACTCTCTCCGAGGCGTTTCCTAGTGGAGCTGGTTCGCCGTCGGGACCGGCGTCCGCATCAGCCACACGGAGTTGGCGATGCCGAGGGCCAGCGCCATCGCCATGTAGAAGGACCCCCCCTGGCTGAGGAACGGCAGGGGGAGGCCCGTGACCGGCATGATGCCGATCGTCATCCCGATGTTGACGAAGACGTGGAACATGATCATCGCCGCGGTTCCGACCGCGATGAGAGCCCCGAAGCGATCGCGGGCGTTGGTGGCGATGACCAACAGACGCCACACGATGATCGCGAACAGGGCAAGCACCACCAGGCCGCCGAGCAGGCCGAACTGTTCGGCCACGGCCGTGAAGATGAAGTCGGTCTGCTGCTCGGGGACGTACTCGAACGAAGTCATGCTCCCTTCCGACAGGAAGCCGGTGCCGAAGAACTGACCTGAGGCGATGGCCCGCATCGACTGACCCAGCTGATAGCAGAGGTCGAGCGGGTCGCTCGCCGGGTTCACCAGGCACTCCAGCCGGTTGAGCTGGTACTCGCTGAGCAGGCCCAGCTGGAGCACCGCCACCACTCCGAGCCCGCCGGCACCGACGATCGTGAGCATCTGACGCCATGACCCACCGGCGGCGAAGAGCAAGACGAGGAGGATGAACCCGAACACCAGGGCCGTCCCGAGGTCCGGCTGGCGGTAGATGATCGCGCCCGGTACGGCGACGATCAGCACGGCCAGGCCGATCTTCCTCCAGGGCAGATTTCGCTGGATGTCCTCCCCGCGGGCCGCGGGTGCGAGAAGGCTCGCCAGTACGAGGATGACGACGACTTTGGCGAACTCCGAGGGCTGGAGGTTGAAGAACCCGAGGGGGATCCACCGCTGAGCCTGACCGACTCCGCTTTCTGTGACGGGGTCGAACAGGAACACCGCGAGCAGCAGCACCATGGTGACGACGGAGATGGCGGGTAGCAGGGCCCGATACTCCCGGTAATCGATGTTGGAGAAGACCAGGAACATGATCAGGCCCGCCGCCACGAAGATCATCTGACGCTCCATCGTGAAGGTGCCGCCGCTCCTCGTGGCCGAATAGATCATGAGGAGGCCGATGGCGGAAAGAGCGACGACGGCCCCGAGGAGGATTCGGTCCGACCGGTTGCCCCGCCGGATGACCGCCACCTCACGAATGCGTCCGAGGACCGTCATTCAGTCCGCCCTGTCGCCCTGGACGATCGGAGTCGGCTCGTTGCCGGTCAGATACTGAAGGATGTGCCGGGCGACGGGAGCCGCCACACCGCCGCCCGAACCGCCCTCCTCGAGCAGGACCACGACCACATACTTGGGGTTGTCGATCGGGGTCACGCCGACGAACCAGGCGTGATTGTCGCGGGTCTTGACCGACTGGCCGGTTCCGGTCTTGCCTCCCACCTGGTCGAGCCCTTCACCGAAGCTGGCAAAGGCGCCCCTCGCGGTACCGGTGGTGACCACCCGGTTGAGGTCGGCCAGGAGAGTGCGGCGTGTCGACTCGCTGATCGGGACGGTGTGGCGAAGGACGGTGTCGACGGGGTCGACCGACCCGTCGGGATGACGGATCTCCTTGGCCAGGCGGGGCTCGTACACGCTGCCGCCATTGATCAGGGCCGCATAGGACACGGCCACCTGAAGGGGGGTGGCGGTGAAAGCACCCTGGCCGATGGCGAAGTCCATCAGGTCTCCGCCGAGCCACGGACTGGCGATCGAGAGCCGGCTCGGGTCCAGCCGCGGTGGCCGGTCGGGGTTCTCGAGCTGGAACTCCTTCCACTCCTCGAACAGCTCGCGGGTCGGCACCACGCCCGACGCCTCGTTGGAGAGGTCGATCCCGGTCTGCGACCCGTATCCGAGCTGCTGGGCCCAGTCCTGGATCACGGTCTCCTTGGGGTGGCCGGCCTTGTATGCCTGGTAGGTGCCGAGGCCGACCGTCCAGAAGTAGATGTTGCAGGAGACCTCGAGAGCGGAATCGAGGCCGAGCCAGCCGTAGGTCCGCGGGTAGTACCAGTCGGTCTTCACCTGGGGTGTGCCATCGGCCAGCTCCGGCAGTTCCAGGGTCCCGTCGCAGTGCACCTCACGCTTGGCCGGGTCGGCGCCCTCGATGTCGGTCGGGAAGGGCAGGTCCTCCTCGACGGTCACGGTGTACGTGATGGCCTTGAAGGTCGACGCCGGCGGGTACAGGCCGTTGGTGGCAAGGTTGTTGAACGCCCGGGTCTCGTTCAACTCGGCGAAGAGGTCGGCGTCGATCCCAGCCACGAAAAACTGCGGGTCGAAGTCCGGATAGGACGCGGCGGCCATGACGTCGAAGGTCTCCGCATCGAGGACGACGATCGCTCCCCTCTCGGTGTCGTTGAACACCTCGCGGTCGGCGGCGCGGTCCTGCTCCTTGACCTCGTTGGAGAGCGCGATCCCGTCTTCGAGGGCCATCTCCACCACTTCTTGGAGCCCCAGATCGATAGTGAGCACCACCGAGCTCCCTTGCACGGGAGAGATCGACGGTCTGGTGTCGATGATCTGACCCCGCCGCACCCGGTACTCCTCGGTTCCCGGGGTGCCCTGGAGGAAGTCGTCGTAGAAGCGTTCGATGCCGAGCTTCCCAACCCGCACCGTGGGGTCGAGGTCGGGGTTCGCCTCGATGTCGGAGGCATCGGGCAGGCCCAGGTGACCCAAGGCGTGAGCCGCTGTCGGCCCGTTGATGTAGATCCGCTCAGGCACCCGAATCACTTCGACACCAGGCAGGTCGTCGAGCTGCTCGTTCACCCGATAGGCGACGTCGGCCGACACCGTCGTCACCTCGAACCGGCCGTTGATCCCGGCTCTCTCGTAGAGGTCGGCCAGTTGAGCCCGGTCCATGGCAAGCAGCGCCGACAGGCGGTCGATGACGCCCTCGGCCTGGTCGGGCTGGATGAAGGTCCGGTCGACCACGACGGCGGGCACGATTCGACTGGTCGCCAGGAGGGTCCCGTTGCGGTCGTAGATGTCGCCGCGCGGGGCGTAGACGGATCGTTGGATCCAGGTCTGCTCGGTCGCGGCAGCCGCGATGGCCGGCCCCTCCGCCACCTGGATGAACCACAGGCGGAGGCCGACGACCGAGAACAGGCTGATGAAGACCAGCCCGACGATGCCGACACGGACTGCGAACCTCATGAGAAGCGGAACATCCCGGCGTCGCGGTCGATCATGCGCACGAACATGGGTGCCATCAGCGCCGCCAGCCCGGCGTTGAGGAGGGGTATCACGATCATGCGGGTGCCGATGTCGGGACCGACGAGATTGGTCTGGCCGAAGAGCGTGCCCACGATGACAACGAGGGCCAGGCCCATGAAGGTGAGGACCGCGGACCAGATCGACATGGCCACGCGACCGATCTCCGCCCGTTCCGCCGTGCGGATCGCGGCGTAGGCCACAGTGGTGTATGCCACTGCCCGGAGGCCGACCAGCGAGGCGCCGACCAGGTCGACCACGAGCCCCGCCGCGAAGGCGATCAGGAGAACGAGCTCCACCCGGGTCCGCGTCAGAGCGAACAGGATGACCATCAGCAGGACCAGATCGGGGGCGAAGGGCCGGATCTGGCCCAGAAGCGTGGTCTGCAGGACCACCGCCAGGGCGATCAACGCCACGATCATCGGGGCTAGGGGGACTCTCATGTGTCTCCGTCCCCCTCCGTGGTGGTGGTGGGGCCGTCCGGGAGCGTCGTCGTGGAGGCGGGGACGGTGGTCGTGGTGGTGGGCGGTGAGCTGGCAGTTATCGGATCCGGTGGCCAGGCCAGGACCACAACCACCCGCAGGGAGTCGGATGACGAGAAGGGCCGGACCGGGGCAGTCAGAACGTCGACCGATGGCCGGGAGTCCTCGACGACCTCCCCGACCAGCCAGCCGGCGGGGAAGCGAAGTGAGCCGGAGGATGTGAGCACGGTCTCTCCCTGCAGAACCGGCTCGAGCGCCCCGAACATCTCGAGGCGCATGAGATCGGACCCTGTCTGCGGCAGCAAGGTGCCCTCGGCGTCCCCGACCAACACCGTCATGCCCTGTCGGGACGAGAGAATCGGGACCACCGTGGCGCTGGACGGCGTGACCGAGGCCACCGTCCCCACGATGTAGTTCTGGGAGTCGACCACGGGCTGGCCAACGGCGATCCCGTCCCGGGTGCCCTTGTCGATGATCAGAGCCTCGTCCACCGTGGCGCCGACGCGCCCGATGACGTTGGCGACCGTGCGGCCGATATCGATGCCGGAGGCTCTCATGCCGAAGATCCGCTCCAGTTGCTGGAGGCGGATGCGGTTGTCCTGGCTCGCGTTGATCTCGGCGCGCAGGTCGAGGACCAGGCGTCGGAGAGCCGCGTTCTCTTCGCGAAGAGTGGCGACATCGGTGAGGGAGTCGGCGAGGTTGATCACCGGGTTGACGGCATAGGAGGCTGCCTTCTGCAACGGCGCCATCAGCGTCTGGGTTCCCTTGCGCAGGACGCCGATGACGCCAGTGCCGCTGCTGCGGACATCGAAAGTCATCAGCATCAGACCGACCACGATCAGGGTGATCAGCATGGGGAGGGCGCGGCCCGTCCGCTCCCGGCTCATGGGGCTGTTTCGAACCCGGGGTTCACGGGCGGGCCGACGACGCCAGCACGGCGTGCAGCGTGTCGAACTCTTCCAGGCACTTGCCCGATCCCAACACCACCGACAGGAGCGGTTGGGCCGCCGTGACGATGGGCATCCCGGTCTCGTGGGCGAGGCGGTGATCGAGTCCCACCAGCAACGCGCCACCTCCGGTCAGGACGATGCCGCGCTCGACGATGTCGGCGGCGAGCTCCGGCGGCGTCTTGTCCAGGGTGTACTTGACCGCGTCCACGATGGCCTGGGTCGGCTCCTCGATCGCCTCACGCACTTCAGGACTGGTGAGCAGGATCGTCTTGGGCAGGCCGGTGACCAGGTCACGACCGCGCACCTCGGCGGACGGCTCGTCGGCATAAGGCCAGGCAGAGCCCACGGCCATCTTGAGCTGCTCGGCGGTGCGTTCTCCGATGAGGACGTTGTGCTCCTTCTTGACGAAGTCGATCACGGCGTTGTCGAGCTCGTCACCCCCGACACGGATGGAGCGGGAGACGACGATTCCGCCGAGCGAGATGACGGCGACCTCGGTCGTGCCACCGCCGATGTCGACGACCATCGAGCCGGAAGGCTCGGCGATCGGGAGCCCGGAGCCGATGGCAGCGGCCATGGGCTCCTCGATGGTGTAGGCGCGGCGGGCGCCGGCGTGATAGGCGGCCTCCTCCACCGCGCGGCGCTCCACGGGGGTGATGCCGGACGGGACGCAGACGACGATGCGTGGCCGGGCCCACTTCCGATGGTGCACCTTCTGGATGAAGTAGCGCAGCATCTTCTCGGTGATGTCGAAGTCGGCGATGACCCCGTCACGCAGGGGCCGGATGGCGGTGATGTTGGCCGGGGTCCGGCCGATCATCCGCTTCGCCTCCATCCCCACGGCGAGGGCGCGATTGTTCTGGGAGTTGATGGCCACCACGGACGGCTCGTTGAGCACGATCCCACGGCCCCGCACGTAAACCAGCGTGTTGGCGGTGCCAAGGTCGATGGCCATGTCCTGGCCTGCAAATGACAAGAGGGTTTCAGCCATGAAGGGCGACTCCCGACTCCCGGGATGAACAGCGCGAGTCTAGAAGCGA